>JAJZXK010000002.1 GCA_021806565.1 Bacillota bacterium
GAGAAGAGCTTTTCGATGTGATCCGCCAAGAGGGCAAAGTCGCCGACGCCCGCGATTCAGTGCTGGATGCCTTCCTGGTGCGGTTCGACCGAGTGCCGGCGTCCGTGGAGAAGGTGGTTGCCGCTACAGACGATCTTGCGTTGCTCAAGGAATGGCACCGTGCGGTCATCCGTGCCCAGGACCAAGTGGCGGCGGAAGCGGTCTTTGCAGTGAAGCACTGACCTTCATCAGGGGAGGGCAACGGACCGGCGCTCGGTCCCGCGGAGAGATGGACCGTGCAAACCACCCAGCGATATGGGCGGCTCGGGCACTGGGAGTACCGGCGGGCGCTTGAGGCCGGGCGGGGGTGAGCGCCCTACCAACATCACGCTGCTCGCCTATGCAACTGTACGAACGATGTTACTTCTCCGGGAAAGCGTCCGCGATCTTGAAGCGGTCGCGAAACACCTTCAACAAGCCGTCGTTCCCAGATTGCATGTCATTGGCGACCATCGAAGCGGGATCCTGCCCGGCGCCTGGGAGGCCGGGGGGAATCGCCTCCACCCGCCCCGTTGCAGTCGTGCCTTCAGCCAAGCGAATATACACGTCGTAGTGGACGGTCAGCCGCCCCCACGTTTCGGGGTCAGTGCACGGACGATGACGCAACCGTTCCCACGTCGTTGTCCGAAACCGTCGTGGTTCATTACGAGGACCGCGTTGCACGCCCCATAGGTTATGTTGCAACTCCACGACCAGTTCGCGGCGCAACGCGTTGTTTTCGGCTTCGCGCTCCGCACGTAGCCGGTCGGATTCGGCCGAGAGCGTTGCGGTCAGACGCCTGACCGCACTCGCTTGGGCGGCCCCCGCAGCCGCAGCGCGCTCCTGGGCACTGACCAAAGCCCTAGTGGCCTCCGTCGCACTTGCCTGTTCCCGTGCCATTCTCGCACCGTAAGCCGCCTGAAAACTGGCTGCGATCACCAGTCCTAGTGTGGCCGCAACCAAAGCGACTGTGGCCGCAACCAATGGCCATTGCGTGGTGAAGCCTCCTCTCGCCGGCCGCATCTTCGGAGCATCGGACTGAGGAGCATCGGACTGACGACCGTCCTTTCGATGCTCCGAAACGGGGGTCCTGCTGGCGGCCCCACGACGCCCGCTCCCGCCGAGTCGTGCCGGACTGTCCGAAAGGAGCTCCTTTCGGTGCAAGAAGATCGCGAGGACCCGCGAATAGTTCGGAAGTCCATGTCGTGCTGTGGCCACCACGTGGACGGCGTGGGCTCCGGCGAAGCGGCCGGTTGGGGGGGGCCTCATGGGGAGCAACGCCTATGACTTGCAACCGCAAGGTTGGGGTTCGGAAACTGGGTTCCGTATCACTGTCGACGCAGAGCAAGGCATAAGAGCAAGTGGCGATGCGTGTTCGCAATCGCTCACCATGTGCTTCGGCGTGCAGCGGCGCGTACCGGGTGGCTGGGCGCGCTTGGGGTAAATGGCCGTCAGGCGATCACGATGGCTGTCCGCGATGAGGCAAAGGGAAGGGCTGCCGGATGAGTGGTGGGCAGCCCTGAGGGGTCGTTGATTGGGATGTCAGATGTCGAACGGACGAGGGGTAAAAGAGGGTGAGCCGCGGCGACGACGGCTGGAGGCGGCGGGGTTGGCGCGACGGTAGTTGGCCAGGAGGCTGTTGATGGCGACGCCGAGGACGCGCAGGGCATCGGGCTCGAGGAAGGCGAGGTGGATGTCGTGCTCGCGGTCGACGCGAATGCGCAGGTCGAGGCGGGTGGCTTGGCAGGGGCCGTCGACACCGCAGTTGGTGCTGACGAAAAAGCGTGAGTCCGAATGGATCGTGACGGTACGCACGGGAGCACCTCCTTATGGAGACGGAGGATCAGGCAGGGTCGGGGTCGATGGTCTTGAGGGCTTGGCGGAAGGCAGGTTCCTCGACCAGGGGTTGCTGCACCGCGAAGGCGGCGAGGAGGGCGGCGGTGCAGAGGCGGTTGATCTGGCGGGGTACGCCGCGGCTGTGATGGGCGGTGAGTTCGATCACCTCCTTGGTGAAGACAGGGCGGGAGGCCCCGGCCCACTGGAGTTGGTGCTGAATATAGGCGGCGGTTTGATCGGCGGAGAGGGCGGGGAGGGTTGTGGCGACGGTGATGCGCTGGGCGAGGGGCAGGAGGGACTCCAGGGCCAAGCGGCGGCGGAGGCTGGAATGGCCGGCCAGGACCAGGGCCAAGGGGCAGCGGGCATCCATGGCGGAGTTGGTGAGCAGGCGAAGTTCGTCCAGGACAGGGAGGGGGGCGAGTTGGGCCTCATCGCAGAGCACGACCGGGGTGACCTCATGGGCGTCCAGCCGGCAGAGAGCGTCCTGGACTTGGCGCTGTAGATCGACGGCGAACCAGGCCGGTTCCAAGCCCAGGGCGTAGCAGAGTGTCTGCAAGAGGCCACGAGGGGAGCGAGGCGTGGTGATATAGAAGAACTTGTGTCGGGCTGGTTCGCAGGCGGCGACCAGGGCACGCAGGGTAACGGACTTGCCTGAGCCGGGCTCGCCGGCCAGAAGGGCGATACCGTGCTGTTGAACGACGAAGCGCAGGCGGGCGAGGGCCTCTTCCAGGGGGGTGGAGCGGAAGAGGGCTTCGGCGGGGATCTCGGTGGTGAACGGCTGGCGGATCAGTCCGAAGAAGGCGGTGAACACGACTCATCCCTCCAAAGGAGTTGCAGGATCTCGCGCAGGGCGGTTTGGCGGCTGATACGAGCCAGGTGGGGACGTAGGCGATCGGCGGCAGTGTCCGCCGGCAGCGGACCGCACTGGCGCCAGGCGGTGGACAGTTGCTGCTGCTCAGGGGGACGGAGGGCGCGGCCCAGCAGGTCTTCGAGGCGAACGACGAGGGCGGCGATTTGGGGGCCGGTGGCGACAGGAGCCTGGCGGAAGGGGATGTCCTGGGCTTGGCGGCGGAGGTCGGCATCGTATTGCTCGCGCAAGACAGCCAGGAAGCTCGTGCCGGTGGCGCGGGAGGCGGGGGGGTGCGGGTCGGTGCGTAACGGTTTGGCGACGCGCTCGACCAGGACCTCCGGGGAGATGTCACCGCAGTGGGCGCCGTCGACCCACAGTTGCACGCGGGCGAGTTGGACAGGGTCGTAGCGCAACTCCACCTTGCGGGCCCGCAGATCGGCCCCAGCGACATAGCGATTGCCCTCCAGTGAGACCGTGCCGAACTTGTCGACGGTAACCGTGCGCCGCCAGAGGAAGACATCCTCAAGGGCGAGGGGGTCGGGGAAGGGGTGGCGGGGATCGGGGCCGTAGACGTCGGCGGGGATGAGCTTTGTTTCGCGGTGGCGACGGTGGTTGATAAAGTGCAGCCAAGGGTCGACCATGGCGTTGATGTCGTCGAGGGTGGAGATGCGTCCGGCCGCGATGTCTCCCGCCAGTTCGGGGTAGAGTGAATCCTTGAGCAGTCCCATGGCCGTTTCTATTTTCCCTTTTCCTTCAGCATAATATTGCGTCGCATGGATCAGCTCGATGCCGAGTTCTGCGCAGACCCGCTTGAACTGTCCAGACATAAAGATGGATCCTCGGTCCACATAGATGGCCCGGGGGATGCCCCAGCGACGGAAGGCGCGCCGGCACAGATCGTCCAGCGCCGCTTGATGGGCATGGTGGTAGGCTCGCGCACCCACCAGCAAACGACTGGCGTCATCCTTGCCGCCGATCATCCAAAGCGACTGCACCGGCCCGCCTTTGGGATCCGGCAGCCACAACCCGCCGGTGGCGTCGAGTTGCCACAGATCCGCTGGCTTGTCGCGCTGCCAGCGACGGTAGGCCTTGGCCCGTGCCTTCAGGAGCGCGGCGCGGCTCAAGCCCGCCGCCCGCAGATGCCGCCGCAGCGTCGGCGCCGAGCATGCCCCCGGGGCCAGCAGTTGCTCAAAGATCAGCAGGTGCAGGATCACCTCGGCCGAACGCCGCGGCTGCTCGCGGCGCAAGACCTGGGCACGTTCCCACGCCGCATCGCTCAAGTGCTTGCGGACCCCAGCGTCTGACCGCCGCTTGCGTCGCAGGCCAGCAAACCCCTGGCTGCGGCGCTGATACAGGTAGCGCCGCAGCGTCCGCTCGCTGAAACGGCGTCGAGTGCCGCCCGGCACCTGCCATTCCTGCTGGGCCTGTTCCCGCAGGAGCGCCGCCTGTTCGCCGCGCGCCAGGTCGCGGTGCAGCACCGGAGCAATGAGGTCGTTGCGCAACAGTGCGCGTTGCTCCTCCAAGTCGTCCAAACCGTCGCGACGGATGCCCGCCACCCCCCTGCCAGCCGCCGCGACCGGCGCCAGCACTTCCTGCATCGGAGGGTAGGGAGCAGGGACGGGAAAAACACTGTTTGGGTCAGGGCACCCACCAACGCAGCCTCCGCGCGCCCAGCACCGCCATCCACTCCAGCACCGACCCGGGGGTCTGCCGCAGGTCCACGTCCAGCCGACCGAGCGCCACCCGAAGAGCCAGACCCAGCGCCCACCAGCGCTGCCACACTGCCGCCGACGTTTCGACCAGCGGATAGATGCCCCGGCATTCCTCCAAAGCCGACCCCAGTGCCGGCAGGGCCGCCGCCATCACATCCAGGGCATTCCCGAGCCAGATGCGCACCAGCCAGCGGTCAACACCGGCCACCTCTTCAATCATCCGCGCCGCAAGGGGTGCAGCGCCCCAGGCGTACTCGAACACGGCCAGTCGAATCTGCTGAAGGAAGTGCTTGAAAGGAGAAAGGAAGCTGGGCAGGACCCGGAGGTTCCAGGGATGCCGGTTCGCAGCCCGGCACTGCGGGCAGATCAGTTGATGCACCAGAATCCACACCGGTTCCGGCTCGAACCCCCGCGACTTCCGCCGCGCGACCCGCCTTCACCAGCCATTGCCGGTCAGTTCGGTCCCACATACCGGGCACAGCAGGGCCATCGCGACAACGAGGGCCACGCCCCGTGCCACATACTCCTCAACATTTGCGCCCGCCCACACGATAACCGGGATGTACGGTCGCTTCGGCATCGTGCCATACCGGGCCCCCGCACTGAGGGAGTGGAGGGGGGCCCGGTATTGTTGTCGTCGGCCTACAACTACTTCAACAGGTGCAACAAACGATCCCCTGCCGCAACACTTGGGGGCGCCAGACACCCCTTGCCCTTCTCACCGCCGCAGCACGATGTGCCCCCCCTCATCTGGCCAGTCAGCATGCGCGGAATCCGGCCATGTAGCCTGCGCGCGTCCAATAAGGAGAGCCGGACTCGACAAGCTCCATCGCACCGTGCTCTGGACACAAGTCAACGATCTACTGCGCCTGCCAGGCGTGCAGTGACGCCGAGCCCGGACTCAGGTGTTGGAGCGCTCCGTGCCGTTTCGCGCGAGACCCGTAGCGCATTCACCGGGGTTCCGGGCGCAGTATGGCGCTTCCCATGGCCACGCTCAGTTGCGCCCTTGCGGCGATGACGTGCGGGAATCCAGGACAACGAGTGAGGGTGCACCCGGACTACTGAGCCAGAACCTGCACCCCATACTGGGCAAAGTGGTGGTCGAACGTGAACGCGGCATCGAGGCCCAGGCGCTCCATGACAGCAAAGCTTGTAGCGTCGGTCAACGAGAAGCCTTTGTCGGCATAATCGTGGAGGATGGAGCGCGCCCTCTCCTCGTCAGAGGTTGTGGGTCGGACCACAGTCGTGGAACTGCTGTTGTCGATGCTGTCCAGGACGCGCAACGCGATAGCGGCACCGAACCGGGACAGGACAAGAGCGTGTGTCTCTGCCAGGACCGAGCTCGTTGTGAAGAACCGCGCCGCGTGCCGCGTCAAAAGGCCCCGCAACTGGTCGGCCCCCGCCCACGCCGCGTCGCCGCGGTCGACCAAAGCATAGTAAGCTGACGTGTCCACGAACACGCGTAGGCCGCGCCGCCAGAGGGTCTTGCTCACGGATGCTTCGGCGCGTACGCGTCGGCCAAGTACTTATCCTTGTTTTCGGCCACATCGCCAGGCCCGTCAGAATGGGCGATCCCCACGATCTCCCAGAGCGGATCATCCGGCGATGTGGTCCGACGTCGTCTAGATGCCCGTTTTCTTGGCAAGAGGACGGCAACATCCTGGCCGTTGCGGCGGAGAATGCGGCCTGCTCCTTCACTCTGGACCTCCTCGGCCAACCGCACGAGATCAGGCATCGCGCCGATCTCCACGGGCTTGAGTTCGCGCATCACGCACACCTCCCGTCCGCCTCGGAGATGCTTGTGGTCCTGCCGGACCAGTAGGCGCCGAGCGGCGACCCTGTCGCCAGTGTATCATGTGTGCTGGCTCGGCCGGAACCACTCCGTCGTCCTCCGCTCTGGATGTCGAGCGCCAGGCTGGCGGCCCCCGCCCTTTTGCTTACGCCGACAGCACCGGTTGGGCCAAAGCCTCGTCGCCCGCTCGGACATCGCCGCCGGGCCCGCCGCGTTCCCCATAAGACTCCCCATAGACTTTGCGTGAGCAGGCGCTGTGGATGGGGAACTTGCGTTTGTGCGAACGACGGAAGCCGCGTCAAATGGGCATTTCGGAGGCGGCCGCGATGGCCAGAAAGGCGCGCCCACGACTACGGATCAGTAGATCGGTGGTTCAAATCTTCCAGGGCGCACCACTTACAAGCCAATAGCCTCATAAACTCCCCATGATCCTCATCCGCTCCGCCGGGGCCGCCGCCCGGTCTTGGGTGTGAAGTCCTGGGTGCCGTCCGCGCTGACTTGGCCGTAGGCCTTCAGCTGGCGCTTGTTGGGGAGGGCACGCCCACGTCGGCTGTTCTCCGGGTGGTGGTTGACGAAGCGGCGGAGGTAGGTCCAGTAGCCGACGCCGGCAAAGCCGCCGATGTGGGGCTCGTAGAGGTCGATGATCTCGTTATAGACCTGGACCCAGGGGGACTCCCGGCGGCGGCCCATGCGGATCAGCGGCGGATCGGGCCGCCCAGCCGCTTCTGCCACGGTGCTCACCTCCCGGCCGGAAGGTACAGAGGACGATGAAGGGCGCAAAGCGCTCTGGGTGCGGCGAGACGCGCAGGCGGTCCCAGTTGCGCGGACCAGACTGCGCCGCGTAGAGACATGCGCCGTCGGCGAGGAACTCCGAGGGCACGGCCACCAGGGCGCGGTGGGCCTGCCACGGCCCCGCGATCCGCGTGTTGCATCAGCACGACGCCTTCGACGCGGAACGGCGTCTCGACGGCGCGCACGAGGCGCCCGCGGTGGCAGAGGACGAGCCAGTAGGCGTCGGTGCGGCAGAAGTGGACCTCGGCCGTGACGGCCGTCGGGTGGGCGGTGAGCGCCGATAAGGCGTCGGGCGCGCCGCGGGCGCGGAGCCAGGCGAGGGCGGTGGCCCCCGGCGTCGGTTGGGGCCGGGGACGGGCGGTATGTGCACGCCCGTGATGTCTGGCAATTGCGGCGAGGTATGGCGGCGCAAGTTCGCGGGCGAGCAGGGCGGACAACCTGGTGACCTCCTCATGTGGCGGGACCTCTCGGACGATCTGCACGAGTGGGTGCGCATCCCGACGGTGCGCGGCCAGGGTTGGAACCACAGCCGCCACGCCAGGCGCTACGCCACCGTCGGAAGACGTACAATGGCTGGGGGTGCACGGCATGCGCTGGGAGGACCACATCGCGATCGATCCGGCCGTGAGGGGCGGGCAGCCGGTCATTCGGGGCACCCGCGTGCCAGTCGACGTGGTCCTCGGGGCCCTGGCCGCTGGCGAGCGAACGGAGGACCTGTGCCAGGCGTACGCCCTGTGTGAGGAACAGATCAGGGCCTGCCTCGCTCTTGCCGCGGCCGAGATCGCCGAGGGCAGGTACCATGCGGTTCCTCATTGACGAGTGTGTCCCTAGACAGCTGACGGCGAGGTTGCGTGACAGAGACCACGACGTGTTGGACCCCCGTGAGTCGGCACTGCGGGGAGCTTGCGTCACGAAGCTGTGCCAGAGATGAGGGTGGGCCCCTCGGCGGCGCCGTGTAGGCGGAGCCGTCAAACCACCCCAAGTGGCTGGGGCACAACGGCCTCGGTCATAAGCGTTGGGGAAAAGGCCTCAGAAGAGGTCAGGTGTGGACCAAGAAGGTGAGCGATGAGCGAACCCACGAAAGCGTCGAAACATGCTATGACGATGTCAAAATGGAGGGCTGTTTTCTCTCTCCAGATAAGCGAAGGCGGCACCTACTTACGGCCTTCGCGGCATCCGGCGTACAGTGGGCACGAGCTTGGTCCTGGCTCTGGTACGGAACGTGAGAACCCTGTCGGTGATGCCAAGTGAAAACCCTATAAGCGTAGCCGGGTGCGTCCCGTTTTTGTGGTCTAGGCAGCCCTGCCTGATCCTGGGAGTAGCGTGAGTGGCAGTCGGTTGACCTGGGGCTGAGTGTCCCAAAACGCCTGAAGGTGGCGGGGCGCAGAGAGGACGAGAGCACGGAAGGCGAGCACGGCCTTGGCTCCGGCTTCGGACCAGCGCATGCCGCTGCGTTTGGCCCGCTGATTGACGACGACCTTGACCTCGGCCTCGACGACGCCGGAGCCGATGGGCAGGCTCTGGGCCATGAAGGCTGGGTAGTCCAGGCGGTGGGCATTGACCTCGATGTAGGCGCGGAAGCGTCGGAGGTGCTCCTGAGACTCCTGGGTCTCGGGGTGTAGCTCGTCCACGGCTTGGAGCAATGGGTCGGGACCGTCTTTGCGGATCGCCTCACCCCAGTGCCTGGCCCATGCCTCCGCCTCGGCCGTGTGTTCACCGAAGACGGCGTCGGCACAGGCGTGGAGGTGCTCCTCGAAGTGGCGGATGTCCAGGATGTCGACCACCGTCACGCTGCAGGGCAGGCCCAGGGTGCCCCAGCCCTTCTCGATCCAGGGGCCGCCATCGGCCAACAGCACCACCTTGGTTACACGGGGATGACGGAGGCGGCAGTCCTCGGCCAGCGGGCGGGCCCGGCTAGCGAAGAAGTCCGCGCTGTCGGTGATGGTCGCGGCATACCGCTTCTCGCCGACGCGCAACCGGGCTCGGCCGGTCTCCGTATCGATCACCGTCTCTGGACCGAGGGCGGCAACGGCGACGCACTTGGCCTCGCGCCACCGCCCGCCGGCATGCACCCGCCCTCCGTCGGCGCAGATCAGCAGGACGTCGCTCCCTGGGTCAGGGGGGGCCTCTGGCGCCGGAGTCTCGGCCCGCAGCGCGGCGCGCGCATCGACGAGCAGCCCCATGCTCTCGGTGGTGCGCTCGATCTCGTTGTCGTCGACCTGGATGCCCAGCACCCGCTGCAGCATGCCGGCCGCCTCCTCGAAGGCCAGGCGGGCCCCGCCTTCGGCTACGATGCGGGCCAAGGCCGGCGAAAGTTTGCCGGGGCCCAAGTGCCAGGCGGCGTCCCCGGGGGCTCCGCCCTTGTGGCATTTGGTGCAGGTGTAGTACGGGCGGGGCAGCGTCACCCCTTCACCGTAGATGGTCGACAGCCGACGCGGGCGCGCCGCGTCCACCAGCCGCATCGGCTGCTCACAGTGCACGCAACACGGGGCGGCTGCGGGGCGCCGGTCGTGGCCATGCAGGGACCAGACCCCCTCCAGCAGGCAGCGGCCGACCGGCAGGAGCGCCCGCTGGATGGCACCTTCGACCTCTGCCTCGTCACCATGCTCCAACGTCCCATGCATCGCGAGCAGTTCCCGAACCAGGATCTCGCCCGCGCGTCTGGCGGCCGACCGGATCGCCTGCTCGGCCTCCGCCACGGCGCTCGCCCGCTCGTCCGTTGCGGCGGGGCCATCGGTCCGAGTTACAGCCTGCTGCCACTGTGCTACGCTCGTGGGACTCCTCTCCCTGACCTGGTGAGGAATGCCCGGCAAGGCCAGCCAGGTCAGTCGAGAGGAGTTTCACCTTCATCCCCAGAATCCTGGTTTCCACTATATGGCACCTCTGGGGTGATGCCCCACACTCCCGCGATCACAAAAACGGGATGCACCCAGCGTAGCCCGCGAAAGGGGAAAGTAGCGATGCACCGAGAGGGGGCGGACCGTCTCGTAGTAGCAAGGATGCGCGCGTAATGCGCACGGAGCGAAGGGGACGGGCGAGCCCAATGAGCCCCGGCCAACCGAAAGGGAGGAGCCGGAGGGTTCTGCACCGGTCGAGCGCGACAGCGTGATCGCCTGGGGGGTTCGCACGAGCCGGATGAGTCGAGAGGCTCAAGTCCGGAATCTGTGGGGGGCTGGAGGTGCAATCCCTCCGGCCTACCCGGCGAGCGATGAGGCGCTATTGGCGCGAGCCATAGAAGAAGCTCGGGTCTTGGTCACGCGTGACATCGGACTGGGGAACCTGGCCCTTCGCAGTCTTGAGCAGGGTGTGAGCCTGGGAGTCGTTCTGATCAGGCTGCCGGCTGAAGTGGCCAGTAAGGATGCGGCTGCAACAGTGGAAGCGGCCTTGCTCTTGGCGGACTTGCCCAGCGACGGTCTCGGTGTGTTCGCGGTCATTTCGCTCAATAAGGTCCGAGTTCGGATTGTGGTCCGCCGAACGCCCACCGACTAGCCGCTGGCGAACGTCTTCCGCGAAAGGAACGTGGTGATTTCTTGGCCGCTGGTCGAGCCCTTGCTCCATCTAACCGATGTCTAACAGCGGGGACGGTCAGAGCCTTCTGAGAGAATCACCGCGCGAACACATGGGTTTCGAAGAGCCTTGCAGGCGTTAGGGTGGTTCCGTTGACGGCTCCGATGTTCGCCGAGTTGTCGGACTTAAAATCCTCTGGGGGAGAACCCCGTGCGGGTTCGAATCCCGCCCCCGGCACCAAACCGCGATCCAAGGCCACCCAATGCGACTACGGGTACAGCGGATGCCACGATGGGCGCATCGAACCGAAGATCTAAGCAGGCTTCACGGCTTCTTCGCAGGGCCGCCGTCTGTGAGGCCGTGGTGGCGAGACCCGAACGGGGTTGAGACGTCTCGAGCCGCGGCGAATGGCGGATAGACGGCTGACGGGGAGGCGAAAGCTACCGTGTCCTCGTGTTGAACAGCCGACTCATGCCTTCCACAACGCCGGCAATCACGACGGCCCGGAGGACGTGCGGCCACCGTTTGCCTGGCGGCGCGGACGCGATGGACTCCACATTGGCGATCACATTCACTGCGTGGACAGCCGTTTTGTGAGCCATCGATTGCATCGTGGGTGGCTCGGCTTTGTGCCTGACCGTAGCTCATGCCCCCATCATTCCGTTCCGGCACCTCCTGCCCATACTGCAACCGAACGATAATCGCGCAATCGCAACGTCCGTGGCTTGTCATGTCATATAGGGTTGAATTGCTTGCGCCCCCGGGTTGGTTGGGTGTGGCTCTTTGCCAGCATGGAGTGCTGCAGGGGTGGCGCCCCGCCGAGGGGCCACACGGCGAGCGCGTGCGCGGATAAACGGTGGCTATTGCAGGTTCAACATTCGCGGGACGACATTGGGGGGAGAGAAGTGGCCAATCAAGGTGAACGTCGTCGGGTGAGCTTGCGGGGTGGTCCCCATCTCGCTGCGCACATGGTCCCCTTTTGGTGTATCACGGACAGGGCGCGGCTTACTCAGCTCGTGGTGCCACAAAGGCCGTTCGGCGCCGGCGGCGGATCCTCCTCCGTGGCCAGGATAGCCGTTATGCTCCGTGGTGGTAAGTCTCTGTGCTTGCCTCGCCCAGAGGGGAGCGTCCACGGTCGCGAGGCGCAACGTCAATAGGGTCGGACGTTCGCGTTGCCATCCGCTCGTGGGGCGGGACGCTCGGTCGGCCCATCGGCTCTACGACCGCCAGGGACCGGGATACGCGAGCATCTCCCCCGGACGCTGCGATCGCATGCAGCCCGTAACGCCACTGGGTTGCCATTGCCGGCGGCGCAGTCGATGTACGCGCAAAGGCAGGGTTCGTCGCGCTTCGTGGCAAAGCCTAACACCGGTTCACGCGGGATTCGCGACCGGTGGGAGGGGGCCTTTTCGTCTCCTAATTGGTGCTGCTTTTCCGTGGCCATTAGTGTCGATTTTAGCGTGGTCGTTCACAGACCGCGGGGCGTTGGAGGCGGTATGGCACAACTGGAGCAGATTCAGGGCGGAGGCAGTTGGCGGATGCCCCAAGCGACGGGGTGCCGCCATCAGGCAAGCGCCACCCCGGCTGTCTACAGCTTCAGAGGGTGGTGCGCTACGCACTCGTAACGCCAGGAGTCCCGAGCTGCCGATAGTCCGCGCAGTAGGAGGCGGCGCAGGCCCCGGTTCCACTTGATCTACTTGCGCGATGCGCAGCAAGACGTGCTGGCGTACGCCGCTTCCGGCCCGAGCCCTGGCTTCAGATCTGCTCGACCAATCTGCCAATGTGCAGGAAGGCCTCAATAAGGAAGTCAATCGCCGCGGCGACGCTGTCGGCATTTTCCCGAACCAGGCTGCCGCCCTTCGACTCGTTGGTGCCGTGCTCTTGGATCAGGATGAGGAGTGGGTGACCAGCCCCCGCTACCTCAGACAGGAATCCTTGGCCAAGGCCCGATCCGGCGGTGCTGGAGCTGATAACCCTGGCGGCGGACACTGACCCTACACCGTGAGGCGACACCCCCCCAGGGCATTCCCGCCCCGGCTCCTATCCCACATACCACCGGGCCTGTGCCGCCCACATCTCGGCATACAGCCCCCCTCGTGCCAGAAGGTCGCCGTGGGTGCCCGCTTCCACCAGCCGGCCGCCGTCGAGCACAAGGATTCGGTCTGCCAGACGCGCAAAGCCCAGGCGGTGGCTGACCAAGACCGCCGTGTGCCCTGCCGCCATGGTGGCAAACGAGTGGAAGACCTCCGCCTCCGCCTGTGGGTCGAGCGCCGCCGTCGGTTCGTCGAGGACCAGGACCTCAGCCTCGCGCATGAAGGCCCGCGACGATGCGACCCTTTGCCACTGGCCGCCGGAGAGCTCGACGCCTCCCGGGCGGCCGGGATCCAGCCACGCCTCCAGGCCGTGGGGCAGACGCTGCAGGATGTCCTCGGCCCCGCCCCGCTGGCTGGCGCCCAGGATCCTGGCGTCGTCGTGCATCGATTCCACCCGTCCGAAACCCACGCCCTCGCGCAGGGTCAGCCGGAAGCGCGCGTGCTCCTGGAAGACCGCCGCCAGATGGGCACGCAACTCGGATGGGGCGATCGCCTCCTGGGGTACCCCGGCGAAGAACACACCGCCTTCGTCCGGCCGGTAGAGGCCAAGGAGGCAGCGGACCAGGGTACTCTTGCCCGCCCCGTTTGGGCCGACCAGGGCCACCTTTTCCCCTGGGGCAAGGGAGAATGCGATGCCCTGCAGCGACGGCGCGTCGGCCCCGGGGTAGGTGAAACCAAGGTCCTTCACGGTCAGGCCGCGCTGCGCCGGCGCGGGAAACGGGCGGGTGGCGGTGGCGCCGCCCTCCGTCAGCGGCGCGTCCAGGAAGGCGAAGAGGTCCGCGAGCTCCAGCGTGTGGCCGTGGGTGAGGTGGAGGCGGACCACGGCGAGTTCCCACCACTGGCGGAAGGTGGCGAGTGCGGCCACCGACGCGGCGAAGGCGGCGACGCCCAGGCGCCCGTGCACCACCAGCCATAGGGCCCAGAGCAACCCGAGGGCGTATCCGAGCAGGCCGTCACTGACGACATACAGTGCCACCGCGATCGGCCGAGCCCGCCGCTCGAGGGCCCACTGCTCGGCCTGCAGTTCGCGCAGCAGCGCCCGCCAGCGTTCGAGCAGGTGGTCGGCAAGGCCGAAGGCGCGCACTTCTGGGGCGGCGGCACGGCTGATCAGCAGGCCTTCCAGATAGCGCAGCCGGTTCTGGCGGCGGCTCTGGTCGAGCGCGAGCCGGCGCTCCCACCACCGGTGCCGGACACCTTCCAGGAACGAGGGCACCGTGGCCAGCACGGCGGCGACCGCCAGGGCGGGGGTGAGGGCAAAGAGCCCGGCGGCGACGCCGATGAGGATCAGCGCGTAACGCACGAGGGTCATCAGGGACGTCACCACGTTGTCGCCCTGTTCACGCTCGGCGATGGCGCGGACCCGGCCGTGGAGGTCGTGGTAGGCGGGGTGCAACCGCACCTCCAGGCGCAACCGCGCCGCGTGGGTCAGGTAGGCCTCGGTGAGCGCGGACTGGATGCCGTTGCTGACCGTCGAGCCGAAGACGGTGCGGGCGCTGGTCAGCAGCCACACGCCCAGACCGACCGCGGCATACACGGCCGCGGCCTGGAGGAGCCGCGTCAGGGTGGCGCCCGCGGCAAGGGCGGCACCGGCAGCGAACACATCCCGTTGCGCGATCACCTGCAGACCGAGCAGGGCCCCGGGCAGAACCGCCAGCGCCAAGTAGGCGGCGCACTGGAGCGGGCGGGAGCGGACGATCAGCCAGGAAGCGCGCAGGAGGGGACGGACCACACCGGGCTGCGGCTGCCAGGGGGCCTCGCCGCTACGCACTGTCTCTGCCGCTTCTCGGGGCGGCTGGACGGAGGGCCGCTTGCCGCTCATCGATACCACGCCGCCTGGGTCGCCCACATGCGCGCATAGAGGCCGCCGGCCGCCAGCAGTTCGGCGTGGCTCCCCGCTTCGGCGATGCGGCCGGCATGCAGGACGGCGATGCGGTCCGCGATGCGGGCGGCCCCGAGGCGATGCGTCACCAGGATCGTCGTGCGCTGGCTTGCCGCGATCCCGCGGAACCGGGTGTAGAGTGCGACTTCGGCCTGTGGGTCCAGGGCTGCCGCGGGTTCGTCCAGGACGAGCACCTCGGGATCCGCGTAGAGGGCGCGAGCGATGGCGAGCCTCTGCCACTGGCCTCCCGAGAGATCGACCCCGCGTTCGTCCAGGGTCCGTCCGAGCGGGGTCTCATACCCCAGCGGCAGGTCCTCAAGGAAGCCGTCCGCTCCGGCCGCGCGCGCCGCCTTCCGCACGCGGCCCCGGTCCGCGTCCGTTTCGAGAAAGGCCCGCAGGGACCCGAACCCGATTGCCTCCGCCGCGGTGAACTGCAGCCGCAGGTGGTCCTGGAACACGGGGACGACCGCGGCCCGACGCGCATCGGGCTCGACGCGAGCGAGGTCCTCGCCGTCGGCCAGGATCCGGCCCCCGTCCGGGCGATAGAGCCCCAGGAGGAGTTTGACGAGCGTGGACTTCCCGGCCCCGTTGGGTCCGACCAGTGCCAGGCACTCTCCCGCCCGCACGGTCAGTTCCACGTCGCGCAGGGCGGGCTGGCCGGATCCGGCGTAGGCGAAGCAGACGTGCTCGAAGGTGATGCCGCGCTGCAGTGGGCGGGGAAAGGGTGTCCCCGCGCTGCCAGCCATCCGTTCCGGGGGGCCTGCTGGGAGGGGGAGTGCAGGGTTCGGATCGGGCGGCGCCCGTCTGGTGGTGGGCTGTGCGCCGGGGCGAACCGCGTCGGCGGCCGGCCAGCCCCCTGCCGACGCGGGTGAATCGGGGGGCGGAGCTCCGGCCGCCAGGGCCAGCCGGCCGAAGTCGGCGAGGGCGTTGGACCGGATGCGGATCCGCCTCACACAGGCTGCGGCTGCCGCCACCGCCCCGTTGAACGCCGCCAGCCCGCCGGCCAGTGCCATGAAGCGTCCCGGGCTGATCCGCCCGTGGACCACGGCCGATCCGAGCACCACCAGGCCGCCCAGGAGGAGCGCGCCGCGGAGTAGCTGCACCGGGAACTCGCTGGTGGCCTGGACCGCCTCGAAGCGGGCGCGGGCAGACCCCAGCCGGCCGAAGAGGGTGCGCCACCGTTGCAGGAGGTGTCCCGCCAGACCGAACAGGCGGAGTTCGGCGGTCTCGCCCTCCCCGGCACCACCGGATAGCAGGCTTCCAAGGTAGGCGAGCAGCCGCTGGTCCTGTGCCTGGTCGAGGGTGTGCCGCCGGTGCCGGTCTCCCTGCCAGAGCTCCCACAGCGCCGTCGGCACCACGCCCGCGAACAGCCCCAGCGGCAGCCACCAGGCGGCCGTCGCCAAGAGCAGGCCGACTCCGACCACGCCGGTCGCCGATTGCAACAGCCAGAACACTTGCTCAAGCACCTGCTCGGCGGCGGCACCCGCCGATGTGCCGGCCGCCTGAACGAGATCGTGCCAGTCGGCGCGGTCGAACAGTGCCAGGGGGGATCGCGCCGCGACGCTCAGGGTCCGTCCATCCATCGCGTGGCGCAGGTCGAGGCCGAGCCGCCGTTGGATCGTTCCAGAGACGTGAAACAGCGTCGAACGGAGCACGGTGACCACGATGAGTCCGGCGGCCGGAGGCAGGGTTCCGGCGAAACCTTGGCCACCGCCGTGTGCCGCGTGCAGGACCGCCGTCAGCAGGCGGGCCGTCAGGGCGACCTGCGCTGCCGGCGTGAGACCATTCACGACTTGGATGACGAAAAGACCGACCGCGGACGCACGGCATTCGCTCCAGGCCGTTTGCAGCACCATGCGGAGCACGGGCGGGCGGGGGAGGGTGGCAAGGGTCTGGGTGGCGGGCATGCCTCACGCCCCACTGCGCGTCCCGGATGGGCAGCGGTTCGCCGGTCGGCGCGGCTGAACCTCCACGGCGGCGGCGTTCCTCGCTCAGCCCGCAGGGAAAGGGCGTTGGCCAGGAGTCCAACCGAGGGCGACCCGGCTGCGGCCTCTTTATCCACGATCGTGTTGCTCCAGCTGTGCGGGGAGCGGGGGGTGGCGGCCACCACCCGGTCCACGGTCGCAGACCAAAGATCGGTACGGCCACGAAGGGCAGGTCCCTCCCTGAGTCCGGGACTCCTTCCCCGGTCGCGTCCCCCCTGGGCTTGCCCCTCGTGGACGATTGGGCAACCTGAACCCCCAATTCCGCCGAAGTCCGATGCCCCATGTTTGTGTGCCAACCACAGGAAGGGGGTGCTCGGGCGTGGCGCGAAGAAATTGCGGTGACGGCGGCCGCATGCATACCCCTGCCGTAGGGAGAAGCCGTTCGAGTGAACATGTATATCGGGTTGACCGATTGGGACTGGTACGGGTTTCTTGCCGCACGCAGGCCAGGAGAGGTCAACTTCTGGCGGCCCTCAAGCCGGCAGGCGTTTGGCGCGCTGGCCCCCGGCGAGTTGTTCCTGTTCAAACTCCATGCGCCCCGGCGGGCAATTGTTGGCGGCGGGTTCTTCGTGAAGTACACCCGCCTGCCCGTGTCGCTGGCGTGGACGGCGTTTGGCCAGGGCAACGGAGTACCCGATCGGGAGACGCTGCGCGAAGCGATCCTGACCTATCGGAACGGTGAGGAGCCCGAGCACGATCCGGAGATCGGAAACATCGTGCTCACCGAGCCCTTCTTCTTACCAGAAACGGAGTGGATCCCAGAACCGTCGGACTGGCCGCGCAGTGGAGCGCAGCGCGGTAAGCGGTATGATTCGGAGTCCGCCGTCGGGGCGCGGCTCTGGGCGGAGGTCCTCGATCGATGGATGAGGCTGGGTATTGAGCCGTTCCAGGAAGCCATTTCGGAAGGCGCCCCGGCGGAGCGGCTGCGGGCATGGGCACTTCGGCGGCTGGGTCAGGGAGGGTTCAAGGTACTGGTGACCGACGCCTACCGGCGGCAATGTGCCGTCACGGGCGAGCACACCCTGCCCGTCCTCGAGGCGGCGCACATCCGTCCGGTCGCGCTGGCGGGAAGCCACGAAGTGCGCAACGGCCTTCTGTTGAGGGCGGACCTGCACATCCTCTTCGACCGGGGATACGTCACGGTGGACGAGGATTACCGGTTCGTGGTGAGCCCGCGTCTCGAAGCCGAGTACCATAACGGTCGCGACTACTACGCGCGAACCGGCCACCGGATTCTTTTACCCGACGCTGCCGCCCAACACCCCTCGCCCGAACTGCTCGCCTGGCACCGCGAGCACGTATTTGTGGCGTGAGCTCGCGCTACCGACCCGGGGCTGGTCCCCGGCCGAGGTGCCGGGTGCCCTGCACGTCCATCCACTGCTTGTTCCACCTGGTCCCTCTCTCCGCCCACCGGGTTGCATCCTCTCCCACATGCTCTTCCCGCCCTCAGGAGTGTCGATCTAGTGTCTTCGCCTGTCTCATCCCATTGTGGCAGAGAGGGCCCTGCGTCTCTCGGCGTCGCGGGCGGCAGTGGGGCGGTCACCGCAGGGGGCATGGGCCTGGTGGGCAGATCGGTGCTCCGTCCGGTTGTGGGGAAGGCCGGGTGGCCGGGGGGGCGCCTCTGGGCATGACCGGGTGGGAATCGCTCGGTTCGGCCGCAGCACCGGCCGGCGGAGGTCCGCCGCGGTCCCTATCCCCCTATCACTGGGACGGCCGCCGCGCACATCCCGGTATACAGCCCTCTTGCGCCAGCAGGTCGTCACGGATGCCCGCTTCCGCCAACCGGCCGCCGCCGAGTCCAGGGATGCGGTCCGCCAAGTGCGCACGGCCCGGGCGGTGGCTGACAAGACAGCCATGCGCCCTGCCGCCAAGGGTCTGGGGGGTGGGCATGCCTCACGCCCCGCGGTGCGGCCCGGATGGGCTGCGGTCCGCCGGTCGGAACGGGTGAACCTCCACGGTCTGGCCGCCTTCCGACGGCGTTGGCGCGGGCTGGCGATGCGGCGCGCGTAGCCGTCCCAGCTTGGTGCCGCTTCATTCACCGGTACGACCCGCCGCTTCCGGGGGGGCTGGCCGATACCACGACGCCTGGGCGGTCCACATGCGCGCATACAGCCCGCCCCGCTCCATCAGCGCTTCGTGCGTGCCCTCCTCCACGACGCGCCCTTCATCCAGGACCAGGATCCGGTCGGCCGCGCGCGCGATTCCGAGCCGGTGGGAGACGACCACTGCCGCGTGACTCCGGCCAAGAGCGAGCAGCCTGCGCACGATGTCCACCTCCGCCAGCGGATCGATGGCGGAGGTCGGTTCGTCCAGCACGACCAGACCCGCACCGGGCAATACGCCCCGCGCCACGGCGAGGCGCAGCCACTGGCCCCCGGAGAGGTCCGGCCCGCCGAAGTCGCTCCCGACCCAGGCGTCCAGGCCGCCCTCCAACTCGGAGCCGGCCCGACGCAGCGCGCCGTGGAGGGATGCGTCGTCTTCCCGCCGCGCCAGATCGCCGAATCCCACGTTGTCTCGCACCGGCAGGGTGTAGCGGGCGAAATCCTGGAGTACGGCGGTCGCCGGGCGCCTGCCGCGGGGACCGCCCCGAATCGTGCCGGCTGTCGGCTGGTAGAGCCCGAGCAGTAGCGCGGCGAGGGTGCTTTTTCCCGCCCCGTTTGGGCCGACCAGGGCCACGACCGCACCCGGCTCCACGCGCGCGGAAACACCCCTGAGGGCCTCTTCGACCGCCGTCGGATAGCGGAAGTGAACGTCTTCGGCCTCCGCGGAGACCGCGGCCGGCGGCTCGACGGCCGGTCCGTCGGCATCCTGCGCCCGGTCGGGCTCGACTGGCTCCGACAGCATGGCCGCCACATCGTCGAGCACGGTGGCGTGTTCGTGCATCGATCCCGCTCGATAGAGCAGACCGGCCACGCAAGACTGCAGTCCCGTCACCGCCTGGAGCATGCCGGCGAACACGCCCGCCAGGTCCGGTCTCCCGGCGACGTGCACTGCGATGACGGCCAGCGTTGCGGCCAGGCCGGAGATGTTGCCGAACTCCGCGAACGCGTTCCACCGCAGCCGCAGCGAGGATGCCCGCCGGTCCTCCGCCGTCCAGTCCTGGTAGGCCTGGCGCCACCGCGCACGCAGCCAGGGGGCGAGACCCAGTAGGCGCACCTCGGCGGCGGGCGACCGCGTGGTCATGAGGGCGCCCAGGGCATCCCCGACGCGTCGCGGCCGGGCCACCCTTTCGTTGTGTGCCCGCTCGGCCGCGACCACCTGCGAGCGGGAGATGACAAGCGGAATCGACGCGACCAGCAGTACGGCGACCAGGGCGAACCCGCCGCCGAGCACCAGCACGGCAGCGACCAGGCTGAGTAGGCGCACCGCCAGGTTGGTCAGTGAGAGCGCGTCGTTCACCCAGTCCCGCAACCGGTCTCCAAGGGTGCCCCTGGCGCGCGCCAACCGGTCGTTGAACGCGGGGTCCAGAAAGCGCGCCAGCGGTACGGCCGCGGCCCGCTCCATCACCAGGGCCTGTGCGTGGAGGATCGCCGTGTTGGAAACCCAGGTGTCCGTGACCTCGCGGAAGGAGTTGGTGCCGAGTTCCACCACCACGACGCCGATGAGGGCGGCGGTCCAGGGCAGCGCGGGCGCGTGGCCCGTCAGACCGTCGACCAACCCCGCCACCGTGATGCTGTAGAGACCGGCGGTGCACCCGTTGAGGACCATTACCCCCGCGGCCGCGAGCACCGGAAGCGGCGCACCCTGAAAGACGCGGCGGGTGAGGCCGACCGTGCGCCACCACGCCCCGCCCCTGCGTACCTGGATCACCGGTACCACTCCGCCTGGGATTCGAACATGCGCGCGAACAGGCCCCCGGCGGCCAGGAGTTGTTGCGGCGGCCCCTGCTCCACCAGGCGGCCCCGGTCGAGCACGAGGACCCGGTCCGCCAGCCGCGTCGGACCGAGCCGGTGCGAGATGAGGATGGCCGTACGTCCGGCGGCCAGGCTGGCAAAGCGCTCGAAGAGGGCCAACTCGGCCAGCGGATCCAGCGCCGCGGTGGGTTCGTCGAACACGATCCACTCGGCCTCCGAACGGAAGAGGCCGCGGGCGATGGACAGCCGCTGCCACTGCCCACCCGAAAGATCGGTCCCGCCGAACTCCGGTCCGAGGAGGCGCTCTGTGCCGCCGCCGGCCGGCGCGGCGAGGTCCGGGAGATCCACGAGCTCCAATACCCGCCGTACCGCGGTGGCGGGATCCCCCCCGGCCGCCGCCCCCGCGGCGACGTTCTCGCGCACGCTGGCGGGAAGGCGCAGCGGCTGTTGAAACACGCCGGCACAGCGATCGCGGATGTCGGCCAGAGGCAGTTGGGCGAGATCTGTGCCGTCCATCACGATCCGTCCCGCGGTGGGGCGGCGCAGACCGAGCAGCAACGCGGCGAGCGTGCTTTTTCCCGCCCCGTTCGGGCCGACCAGGGCGACGATCTCCCCGGCGCCGATCTCCGCGGAGACACCCGCCAGGGCGTCAGCGGACGTCCCCGGATAGCGATAGCACACATCCTCTAAGCGGATGGCGCCGCGCGCGGCACCGGGCGCGCGTGTGTCCGTGGTGGCGCGTACGTCGGAGGTCGTGCGCGCGGCGGGCGTTCCGTCTTCCACGGGCAGGCCGTCGAGCAGGCCGCGGAGGTCCCGCGCGTAGCCGGCGTGCTGGACGAACTCCCGCCCGCTGAAGGCGAGGCCTGCGAGGGTGTTGACCAGCCCGCCGATGGCGGTCAGCACGAGGGCGGCTGAGCCCGGGTCCACGCGGTGGCGCACGACGACTACCGCCAGCAGCGACCCGGCGAGGACGGCCGTGAAGCCGGCGTTGGAGGCGGCGCCGGCGATCGCGTTGCGCAACAGCAAGCGGGCGCGGTCGCCCATGTATGAAGAAAGGCCGTTGCGCCAGCGGGTGAGCAGTTCGGCCCTGAGCCCGAAGAGGCGGACCTCGGCCGCGTGCTGCCGTGTGGTGAGCAGGTCCGCGTAGTAGTCCGCCAGCCTGCGGTCGCGGGTCCGGAGGGTCTCCAGCGCCCGGACTCGCGCGCCCGAGCGCATCAACTGCCAGCAGAGCAGTGCGGTCGCGACCGCCAACGCGGCTGGGAGCCAGGACGCGATCAGGGCCGCCGCGGCGGCGTACGCCACGGTCTCCGGGAGGGTGCGCAACAGCTTCAGCGATTCACCGACGAGTTCCGGACCGCGGCTGTCGGCGCCCTCCGCGACACGCCGTATGAGATCATGGGTCTGCTCGCTGTCGAAGGCCTCCAGCGGCAACCGCAGGGTCTTTTCCTGGGCCAAGTTCTGCAGATGGCCGCCGGCCGCGATGCGCAGGGCCTCCCGCGCATACGCCTCCAGGGGATCGGCCAGACGGCCCGCGGCGAAGATCACGGCCAGCGCGACCAGCCACGCGCCGGCCTGTGCGGGCCGGGTGCCCGCCAGGGCGTTGACCGCTCCGTGGATGGCGAACAGGTTGGCCGCCACCTGCGCGGCGCGCAGACCGGTGAGCAGTGCCCAGGCGGTGAGGGGTACAGGTGCGGCGCGCGCCACGTGGCGCATCAGCCAGGGGAGGTCGCGGAGCGGCGAAGCCCGCTGCCCCAGCGCCGCGGCGCTCTCCAAGACCGCATCACCGCCCAACGGGGGCTATCCGCCCGACCTGACGCGGCGACGGCAGGCCGCTCTGCCGCCCAGAGCTGCAGGCGTGCCGCACCTGCGCACTGCGGGTGAGGACCAGTTTTTTCTCCGGACTGGGCGGCCCTTCCTGCGGAGTCGCCGCCCGCCGCCCATCCCGGCCAGACGCCGGCCGCGGTGGTGAGCGATCGCTTTCAGGCGGAGGGAGGACCGCGTCGAGGGCCGCGAGCATCGTGCCCCGGCCCCGGGCTGTGCGGTCGGCGAAGCCCGCCCAGTTCGGATGCGGTTCGTGGGTCAGCGTCCGTTCACAGCCGGACGCTACCGGCAGCATGTCGACCAGGACGCGCGCGCTGTCAGACGAGTGTGACCGCACAACCCAGGCGAAGGCGGGGCGGCGTGGGCGCTCGACCTCCAGATACTGCCCGGCGTGGCCGTGGTCCACCTCGTCGCCCTGTCAGCGCACCACGAAGGAGAACCAGCCGCCCTCCCGGGCGTCGACCACCAAGCGCACGATCGCTTCGTCCTGCACGGGGGGTCCGAACATCCAGCCGCCCGTAAGCCCTGGGTCCAGCCAGGCATCGAACCCCCGCTGCGGCGGGGCCGTGAAGCGGCGGCTGACGTGTACGCCGGCGGGCCGCGGGTCGATGCCCATCGCGATCCCCCTTTCGGATCGGCCGTGCGGGGCTGATCCGGGCCGTTCAGGGCGTGGGCGGAGCTTCCATGCACGCGCCGCGCGGCGGCCCCTCAAGTGGCTTCAGGTTAGGGGAAAGCAGGTGTTCCCGGCGCACGGGCTTTGGCCCCCGCCGTAGCTTTGAGGCGCGGCGGGACCCCGGTGCGGCGCGGCTGCGTCCGCATATCGCTGGATGCCGACGAACGCAGCCGCGCCTCGGTGGTCGGCGTCAAAGGGCGCCCCACAACGGCCCTTCCAAGACGCGACGGGTGCGATTTCACCGGACGGTTGCACTCTCCGCCATGGCCCCCACGCCCAGGTGGGATCGCGGGGCTCCGGGTGGGCGGGACGGCTGCGGCACGTCAGCTACGCACCCAGGAGCGGTGCATCAACTCGCCGTAGCCACCGGAGAGCACATTCCGGTCCCATTCGGTCTCGATCATCCAGTCCAGCAGGCGATGGCGCAGTTCCGCGATCGTAGCGGCGTTGGCCGGGTCCGGCGCCAGGTCGTGCCGTTCGCCCGGGTCGGCCCGCAGGTCATACAGTTCCTCGATGCCCAGGCGGGCGTGGTACAGATACTTGTACCGCTCGGTGCGCACCGCTTTGATCTCGCGCGTCTCCGAGAACACCGCGTCGCGCCAGGGCTTGGCGTCCTGCTGTCCCTGCGACCCGGTAAGCAGGGGCGCCAGATCCCGGCCCTGGACGGACGGCGGCGTCGCGGCGCCGGCGGCCGCCGCTACGGTCGGCAGCAGGTCGACCAGCGAGACGAGGTCGTCGCAGATGACGCCCTCGCGGCAGCCGGGGCCCGCCGCGATCATCGGCACCCGGGCCAGGGCGTCGTAGGGGACGCTGGGGGACTTGAGAATCAGCCCGTAGTCCCCCATGTAGTCGCCGTGGTCGCTGGTGAAGACCACCAGGGTGTTTTCCAGTTGGCCGAGTTCCTGGAGTGTGGCCAGGATGCGGCCGACGTGGTGGTCGATGTGGCTGATGGTGGCGTAATAGAGGGCGGCCACCCGGGCGAACGCCTCGCCCGTGAGGTTTCGCAGGTCGAAGTAGGCGCGGCGGGGGTCGCGCCGGCCGCCCGCGGTCATCAGCGGTTTGGCCAGGGCCTCGGCCGGGTCGCCCAGGGGCGGCACATCGGCCGGATCATAGAGCGCGTCCCATGGCCGCGGCGGGTCGAAGGGGTGGTGTGGCTTGATGAACGAGGTCCAGGCGAAAAAGGGCTGGTCGGGCCGGTCGGCCGAGCGCTTCCTGAGCCAGGCGATGGTTTCCTGTGCGATCCAACTGGTGTGGTAGTGCTCCTCCGGCAGCTCGGACGGGCGCGCGCCGAAGCCCTCCCAGTATTCCGGCGGGGCCTGGTCGCGATAGGGCTGGTGCTGGTCCCAGAGGTCCCACTGGTCGATCAGCCCGCGCTGGGCGAGGTAGTCGCTGTGGTAGTCGTCGACCTTCCAGCCCGCGCCCGCCTGCTCCGCCAGGCGCATGTGCTCAAAACCCATGCTGGTGCGCGGCGGCCAGAAATGCATCTTGCCGAAGGCCGCCGTACCGTAGCCGGAGCCCCGGGCCAGCGAGGCGATGGTCGGCTGGCCCGGAGGGATCATGGCGCCGTTGCCCATGGCCCCGTGCGCGTGCGCATACTGCCCGCTCATGACAGACAGCCGCGCCGGCACGCAGACCGGGTAGGGTGTGTAGGTGTTGGTGAAGCGGACCCCGCGCGCCGCGAGCGCGTCCAGGTGCGGGGTGCGCACCAACGGGTGGCCCGCCACTCCGAGGCAGTCGTGGCGCATCTCGTCGGCCGTGATCAAAAGTACGTTGGGACGACGGTCCGCGCTGCCCATCCGCAACCCATCCTCCTTGTTCCGCCGGTCCGGGTCGCCCCGGGTCTTCTCCGTCGCTTCTCCACGCTTACCTTGGTCTCGCCGTTTTCGTCGCTCGGGTCGCGGGCCTCCCGGCCGCTGGGACGTTAGGCTCGATCCACGGCCGGCAGTTCCTTCAGCGCCTGGTCGATGGCCGCGGTCGGCAGCTCGAAGTCCTGCAGGGCACCGGACAGGTATTGCTCGTAGGCCGCGAGGTCGAAGTGGCCGTGCCCGCTCAGCCCGAACAGGATGGTGCGGGCGGCGCCGTCGCGCTTGGCCGCCAGGGCCTCTTCCACCGCGCCCTTGATGGCGTGGGCAGACTCCGGGGCCGGGATGATGCCCTCGCTGCGCGCGAACTGGACGGCGGCGCTGAAGACCCCCACCTGCCCGTAGGCCTGGGCCTCGACGAGCCCGTCGGCCACCAGCTTGGAGACCAGTGGTGAGTCGCCGTGGTAGCGCAGCCCGCCGGCGTGGATCCCCGGCGGCACGAAGCCGTGGCCCAAGGTAAACATCTTCATCAGCGGGGTGAAGCCGCTGGCGTCGCCGAAGTCGTAGGCGTAGATGCCGCGGGTGAGCGTGGGACACGCCGCCGGCTCCACGGCCACGAAGCGGGTCTCCTTCGGGGCGTTGCCCGTGAGGCGCTCGCCGAGGAACGGAAAGGCCAGCCCGGCGAAGTTGCTGCCGCCGCCGCAGGAGGCGACGACCACGTCGGGGTAGTCGCCGGCCAGATCGAACTGCTTGCGCGCCTCCTGGCCGATCACCGTCTGGTGGAGCAGCACGTGGTTGAGCACCGAGCCGAGGCTGTAGTTGGTGTCCTTGCGGGAGGCCGCCTCCTCCACCGCCTCGCTGATGGCGATCCCGAGGGACCCGGGGGAGTCGGGGTCCCGGTCCAGGGTGCCGCGGCCCGACGCGGTCAGCGTGGAGGGGCTCGCGACCACCTCGGCGCCCCAGGTTTCCATCATCAGGCGGCGGTAGGGCTTCTGTCCGTAGGAGACCCGCACCATATACACCCGGATGTCCAGATCGAACGACCGGGCGGCGAAGGCCAGGGCGCTGCCCCACTGGCCGGCCCCGGTCTCCGTGGTGAGGCGGCCGATCCCGGCCCTGCGGTTGTAGTAGGCCTGGGGCACGGCCGTGTTCGGCTTGTGCGAGCCGGCCGGGCTGACCCCTTCATACTTGTAGTAGATGTGCGCGGGCGTCTCCAGTGCCCGCTCGAGCCGCCGCGCCCGATAGAGCGGCGTCGGCCGCCAGAGGCGGTAGATGTCGAGCACCGGCTCCGGGATGGCGATGTGGCGCTCGGAGCTGACTTCCTGTTCGACCAGGTCGGGAGGGAAGATCGCCAGCAGGTCCTGCGGGTCGGGCGGGCGGCCGGTCGCCGGATGCAGCGGCGGCGGGGGCGGCGACGGCATGTCCGCCACCACGTTGTACCAGCGCGTCGGGATGTCGGCCTCTGAAAGCTCGAACCGGGTGGCGCCACCAATGGACACGATTGGTCCCCCCCGCCGTTTCGACCTGCAACGCACCTCGCACGCCTTCGCCCCGGCCGGCGGCATCCCTGTGCGTCGTGTACGGCGGGTCACGGGGGCCGGTGTGGCACCCGGCCCCCGCCCCGGCTATTCGAGTTCGGCGAGGGTGACGCGCCGGCCCTCCTCGAAGGAACGGACCATCGCCGCCATGACCGCGATCGTATCCGCCCCCTGGGTCAGGGTGCAGGCGCGCGGCCGCCGGCGGTCGGCCCGGCCGGCCACCAGGTCGGCGAAGTGCTCAAGCAGGGCGATGGTGTCCTGCTGGTAGCCGGTCTGGGGCGTCTCCACCGTCCGCTCGTCCAGACCCTCGGGCGCGCGCGGGCCCGGCTCGCGGATGCCCGCGTGCCGCGCGACGCGCAGGGTGCGGCGGTCCGTCGTGCTGACCACGCCGTGCGTCCCGATGAACTCCACCAGATTGGGGGCGCGGGTCGCGCCGAACATGCTGCTCTGGATGAAGGCGCAGCGGCTGCGGTCGTCAAAGTCGATCAGGATGCTGGCGAACTCGATGGTCTCGTCCCCGGTGATGGTGCCGCGCCGCACGTGCGCCATCACACCCTCCGGCCGGCCGCCCATCGCCCACAGCGCGAGGTGGACCGTGTGGGTGGTGTCGTCCATGATGCCGCCGTAGTGGTCCGGGAAGAAGAACTGGCGCATCAGCGGCACGCGGTGCGCCGTCAGCAGCGCCTGGACCGGACGGATGTGCGGCAGCTCCTCGGCGAGCGCGGCGGCGAACGGGGTGACGCGGAACTGATAGCCGACGACGCCGACGACCCCCGCGCGTTCGGCCTCCTGCGCCAGCTGGCGGCCGGCCGCCGGGGCGTCGGCGAGGGGCTTTTCCACGAAGACGTGCTTTCCGGCCCGCACGGCGGCGAGGGCCACCGGGACGTGGTAGCGCGCCGAGGTCGCCACCACCACCGACTGCAGGTCGTCCCGGCGAAGCAGCCGCTCGAGGTCGGCCTCGCCGGGCGCCCCGAACTTTTCAGAGGCCGCCGCGAGGCGCTGGGGGTCCACATCGCAGACCGCTGTCAAATCGAAGTGGTCGGATTCCTTGAGCGCGGGGCCGAGCCAGTCCATCCCGCGGGGCCCGCAGCCGACCAGGGCCGTGGTCACCGGCATCCTTGCGCCTCCGTCCTGCGTGTCGCCGCGCCGGGCCCGCGGGCCCGGGCGGCGTCGGGGGAGGGGTTACGACTGCTGGGCCACCGGTTCCTGTCCCGCCCCATACAGGCGCGCGTAGGGCCCACCCACGGCGAGCAGTTCCTCGTGCCGGCCCTGCTGGACGATCGCCCCGTCTTCCATGACCAGGATGCGGTCGGCGTGCGTGATCGTGGAGAGCCGGTGGGCGATGATCAAGATCGTCAGGTCCCCGGCCCGCTCCCGCAGCGAGTGCATGATCGACTCCTCGCTCAGCGGATCCTGTGCGGACGTGGCCTCATCCAGCAGCAGGATGCGCGGCCGGCGCAACAACGCCCGCGCGATGGCCACCCGCTGCCGCTCCCCGCCGGACAGGGTCGCGCCGCCCTCGCCGACCACCGTGTCGGGACCGTACGGCAGGTCCCAGACGAAGGACGCGTTGGCCGCCCGTAGCGCCTCGTCGATCTCTCCGTCGGAGGCGCCCTCCATGCCGAAGGAGACGTTTTCGCGCACCGAGGCGGAAAACAGGAACACGTCCTGCAGCACGACCGCCATCTGGTCGCGCAAGGAGCTCAGCGTGAAGTCCCGCACGTCCACGCCGTCGATGCGCACCGCGCCGGCCTCGACGTCATACAGCCGCATGACCAGCTTGGCGATGGTCGACTTGCCGCTGCCGCTCGGGCCGACGATGCCCACCGTCTCTCCGGGTTCGACGGTGAAGCTCACCCCGTTGAGGGCGGGCGGCGGCGGCGGCGGCGGTTCGACCGGCGTCTGCACGCTCGGGTCCGGCTGGGTGTCGCTGGTGTTGCTGGCGACGACCAACTCCGGCACGACCGGCGGCGGCGGCGAATCGCCCGGATCGTCGCTGTCGCGTAGCGCCTTACCGGACTTGAGCAGCCGGCGGGTGTTTTCCAGTGGATCGGGGGCGTGCAGCGCGGCCATGGCCTGCAGGTCCATGGCCGGATAGCGGAAGACGACATTGTCGAAGCCGATGGCGCCGCGCACCCGCGGTTGCGGCCGCGCCTGCGGCGTGTCGTGCACCGAGGCCTCCGTGTCGAGGTATTCGAAGATCCGCTCGGCGCCGGCCGCCGCCTGCTGGTAGGCGGCGTTCAGGTTGGCGAACGAGGTGAAGGGGATGAAGATGCTGCCGCGCAGGCCGTTGATCAGGAAGTAGGTGCCCAGGGAGATCTGGTGCTGCACGACCTGCATGCCGCCAAAGAGGATGAAAAAGGCCCAGGAGGAGCCGGTGACCAGCGCCACCGAGTTCGAATACAGCGCCTGGGTGCGCATGCGCCGCAGGCCGAGGGCGAACAGGCTGCGGTTCTCGGTTTCGAAGCGCGAGATGACGTGTTCCTCGACCCCGAAGGCCTTGATCGTCACAAACCCCGCCAGGGCGTCGTGCAGGGCCGCCGTCAACCGGGCCGTCTGTTTGCGCAGCGTGCGGTTCAACTCGCGCAGCATGCCGGAAAACAGCAGGATGGAGCCGGCGATGGGGGGCCCGAACAGCAGCAGATAGATGGTCAGACGCATGTCATAGTGGGACATGATCGCGAAGCTGATGAAGAAGGTCATGATCTGGCTGGCCAGCGTGGTGATGTTGCCGGCGATGAAGTTCTGCACCGTGTTCGTGTCGTTCATCACGCGCGACATGATCTGCCCGACGCCGTTGCGCAGGTAGAAGTCGGCGGACAGGTAGTGGACCTTACGGTAGACATCCCGCCGCAGCGAATAGATCAGCCGCTGGCCGACGATGCGCATCGTGTAGCTGCGCAGAAAGCCGATGCCCGAGTTGAGGATGCGCATGGCCATGATGATGCCGGCGACCACCAGCAACAGATGGGAGGCGTGCTGCAGGGTCAGCCGCGGCAAGTTCGCGCCCGGCGAGAGGACGTGGTTGATCAGGTAGCGATTGGCGAGTTGCGGCACCTGGTTCAGGCCGGACGTGATCACCGTGAGCGAGAGCGCAATCGTGATCAAAAACCAGGAGGGGGCCACGTACGCCAGGATGCGGCGCAACACACCCTCTTGCCGTGGACCGCCCGCGCCCAGTGGAGCCGCCGTGCCATCCGCCACCAGGGCGGTGGACCTCCTCAACGTGCGCCTCGCTGGGCGCCCGCCGTCCGTCGCCGCGGCCGCCTCCCCTCACGGCCTTCCCGATCCCTGGTGGCGCCGGCTGCGCCTGCGCCCATGAACACAACGACCACCCCGATTCCCGCTGGCGGGCAGAGGGCCCGCTTGTGTTGTAAGCGATGTATGCGCGGTTAACACTCGCATTGTAGCGTATTTCCCTCGTTTCGGCCATGCGGGACTGGGCGGGAAATGCGGAGCTTCCCCCCAGGCCGCGGCAGGAGCGCGCGGTCTGGGGCGGAAGGCGGGCTGTGGGGAGGAGGGATCCTGAGTGCACGGCTGGGTCGAGCTCTTCAACGGACGCGACCTCGCGGGCTGGCAGGCGCGCCGGGACCCGCACACCTGGCGGGTGGTCGGCGGCGTGCGCGTCGACGCGGAGGATCCGGCGCGGTTCGTGGCGGACCCCGGGACCGGTCTCCTGCTGAACCATGAGGACGGCCGCACCTCGGATCTCTTTACCGAGTTCGAGCATGGCAGTTGCGCGCTGCACCTTGAGTATTGCGTACCCGTCCGCTCCAACTCCGGCGTCTACCTCCAGGGCCGCTACGAGATCCAGATTCTCGACAGTTTTGGTGAGGAAGGGCCGTTGCGTTACGGCACCAACGGCGGCATCTACGCGCGCCGCGACCGGGAGACCAAGACCACCTATGACGGGCACCCGCCGCGCAGCAACGCCTCGCGCGCACCGGGGCAGTGGCAGGAACTCGACGTCGTCTTCCGGGCGCCCGCCTTCGACGCTGAAGGCCGCAAGCTGCGGGACGCCGTCTGCGAACGGGTCGTCCTCAACGGCGAAGTGATCCATGAGGGCGTCCACCTCAGCGGCCCGACCGGCGGGGCGTGGGGGGCGGGCGAGGCGGCGCGCGGGCCGCTGCGCCTGCAGGGGGACCACGGGCCGGTGGCGTTTCGCAACATCCGTCTGCAGCCGCTCGACTGAGCGCTGCGGACCGCGGCGGGGCAGGAGGGGATGCGCCATGTCGGCGGCAGGCGACAGTGTGCTCTTCATTTTTACCGACCAGCATCGGGCCGATGCGATCGGGGCGGCCGGGGATCCGGTCATCCGAACGCCGCACCTGGACCGGCTCGCCGCCGAAGGGGTGCTCTTTCGCCAGACGTACTGCCAGAGCCCGGTGTGCATGCCGTCGCGCAGTTCCCTGTTCACGGGGCGCTATCCGCACCAGCACGGCATCCTGAGCAACGGCGCCACCATCTGGCCGGACAGCCCCTGCTTCGTGCGCGAGTTGCGCGACTGCGGACTGCACACCGCCGTGATCGGCAAGCTGCATTTCACCTGGCGGCACGACGTGGAGATGCTCTGCGCCCAGCCGCTCCTGTGGCGGCTCGGCTTTCTGGACCCGCACGAGACGACGGGGAAGATGAGCGCCGGCAACCTGCGGGTCAGCGAGTACAGCGAGCACCTGCGCGCCCGTGGCCTGCTCGACGGCTTCTACCGCGACCTGCTGCGGCGCGTCCAGGCCGGACCGGCCCGGGGTGAGCACGGGCCGTCGCTTCTGAGCGCCGACGACCACCTGGACGGCTGGATCGGCAACCGCGCGGCCCAGTGGCTGCGCGACCACGACGGGCGGCCCTTCTTCCTGTGGGTGGGTCCGCCGGGGCCGCACAACCCCTTTGACCCGCCGGAACCGTACGCATCGCTCTACCGCGAGCGGGACATGCCCGACGGCATGCGCACGCTCGCCGACGATCCGCACGCGGCCGGCCGGGCGCGCCACCTCGACGGCGGCAGCGGTGAGGACCGCGCCGGCGTCCGCGCCATCCGCACCCAGTATTACGGCAACATCAGCCTGATCGACGCCCGCGTCGGCGCCATGCTCGGGGCGCTTGAGGCCCGCGGCGCCCTGGAGCACACCTGGGTCGTCTACGCGTCGGACCACGGGGAGTTTCTCGGCGACCGCGGGCTCTGGGGCAAGTCCGAGTTCTACGCCGAATCGGTGCGCGTGCCCCTGATCGTCCGCCCGCCCGACCGACTGCGCGCGGCGCGCCGCGGCCAGACCTCCGACGCGCTCGTCGAGTTGATCGACGTGTCCAAGACCATGCTCGAGATCGCCGGCGCCGACCTGGAGGGACATCAGGGGCGGTCGCTTTTGCCGCTGCTTTCCGGGGACGCGCCGCTGGACCGGCACCGGGACGCCGTCTTCAGCGAGATCGACCGCCGGCTGATGGTCTGCGACGGGCGGGAGAAGCTGGTCGTGGAGCGGGAGACGCTTTCCCCGCTTTCGTACTGGGACCTCGGCGCCGATCCCGGGGAGTCGGCCAACCGCGCCCAGGATCCGGCCTGCCGCGCAGCCGTCGACCGCCTGATCGACGAGCGGATCCGGCCCTTCCTGCAGCGGACCCCGGCAGACATGGGCGAGCCTTGGGGCATCGTCGCCCCCTACGGCCGCTGGGGGCGCAACCCGCTACGCGAGCGCTGGTGGCAGGCGCCGCCGCCGGCCGGGCGGCGGTCCGCCGGCGCCTGACCAAGGGCCCGCGCGTCCGGGCCGCTCCGGCCGCGGGCCAGGCCGCGGCGGGGGGATGTGCCCCCCATAGGCTGTAACTTAGTGGCGGACCAGGGCGAGGGCCTGTAGACGGGCCTGGCCACCTTGGTGCAGCCGCTTGCGGGCGGGGACGTGCAGGTGACGCCCCAGGCCGGGAATGCTGTTCTGGATCGTCTCGATCGTCAATGGCCCGCGAATCGCAGCGCACAGGGCATCGCGCCAGAGCGTGTGCATTCGCCAGAGGCTGACCGGCCGATCAGCGCAGGGTGAATCCCCAGGGGGAAAAAAGCTGGGCCCGCACCGTCAGCTCATCCACAATGAGCGCACCGAGCAGCTTTCCTAAGAGGTATGTTCGAGCCAGTTCCGGGTCTTTCGCTCGAAGAGCGTCGAACTGCAGGATGCCCTTGAGCCGCTTGAATGCCAGCTCGATCTGCCAACGTAGTCTGTATATCTCCAGGACCTGGACGTCTGAGGCGATGGTCTCAGGTACATTCGTGGCGACGAAGATGTACGCCGCGTATTCCAGGGTCAGTGGGTTGACCGTCTTGCCCTTGCGTCGCGCCGCCTCCTTCGCCTTTCGCTGGGCGGCTGCAGTGGCCTCAGGTGATTTGCGCACTCCGACGACGCGCAACACCGGCGCCTCCCGCGCGGTCAACCGCACTTCGTGCCCAGCGGCTGCCGCATCCGGGATCTGCTTGAGAAAGGCCAGGAGGTCCCACACGTCGCCGTTCACGTCCCGCAACGGCAGCGTCGACCAAGGGAACCTCACCACAAACATTCCACCCGCCGCCATCACTTTGACAAGGGATGCGGCATGCGCATAGCCGCGATCGGCCAAGAGAACGTCCCCTGGACGAGCGGCGAACCGATCCAACGACTCGCCGCCCTTGGCGTCGGTCAACTCCAGGTGGTCAAAGCACCCCGTGCCAGCGTCGTAGCTCGCATGCAGGCGCCAGTCTGTACCCTTGCTGCCCGGGGCGCTCACCGTACTGGCGTCGACCAGCCGGAGGGGTGTGCTCGGGAGATCGCGTGCGAGCCCGCGCTCCTGCAGCCATTGCCCTGTCAGGCGACCCAGCCAAGGCCCGCAGCCGCGCAGACGCTTCAGCACCGCGACATGAGACAGCTTGCCCAGCCCCAGCATTTCCGCTGAAGCGGCCGCGATCGGCAGGGACCAGTCGCACATGGCGTACCCCAGTGCGAGACGGAGCAGCCCCGCGGCCGACGTGATGTGTCTCCGGCGACGCAATGCCCCATAGGCACGCGCGCTCTCCTCCAGGTCTGCAGGTAGCAGTCCTGTGACGTAGGCCCACTCGGCTTGCACCACGGCGTGGCCCTCGGTCGCATCCACGCCGCTAGCGTACCACCGCGGCGTCGGCGAGGTCAACACTAAAGTTACAGCCTATGGGATGTGCCCCCCGCCCCTTGGCCGTTGCGGCTGATGTGCTGATGGAGGACGACTGGCTGTCAGGCCGTCAGCGCGGCGTCGATCGCCAGCCGCTCGTCGGCCGAGAGGTTCCAGTCGGCCGCCGGGAGCGCGTCCCGCACGTGTCCGGGGTGGCGCACGCCGACGATGGCCGCCGTCATGGCCGGATGGGCAAGGACCCATGCGATGGCCAGTTGTGCCACGCTGCGCCCGGCCGCCTGCGCGATCGGCCGCAGCCGCTCTACCAGGGCCAGATTGCGCCGCAGTCCCTCGCCGGTATGGGCGGCGGAGCGGCTGCGCCAGTCGCCCGGCTCAAAGCGCGTGTCCGGCCCGTAGCGGCCGGAGAGCAGCCCGGAGGCCAGTGGGCTGTAGGCGACGACGCCGATGCCGTTGGCCTGGCAGAACGGCAGCACCGCCTCTTCCACCTGGCGTGCCAAAAGCGAGTACGGGGGCTGGAGGGAGTCGACGTGGCGGACCCCCAGGGCGCGGCGCAGGCCGGCGACATCGAAGTTGCTCAGCCCGACCCAACGGACCTTGCCGCTACGCACCAGTTCGTCCATGGCGCGCATGGTCTCTTCGACCTCGGAGCCGCTTTCCGTGTCCGGCCAGTGCAACTGATACAGGTCGATCCAGTCCGTCCCCAGCCGGCGCAGCGACTGCTCGACCTCCTGGAGCACCGAGGCATAGTTGCCGTTGCGGCGGATGCGCTTGTTCTCGTCCCAGACCAGACCGCACTTGGTGGCCAGCACCACGTCCTTGCGCCGCGGGCCCAGGGCGCGGCCGAGTACCTCCTCGGAGTGCCCGAGGCCGTAGACGGCGGCGGTGTCGAAGAAGGTGACGCCGGCGTCCAGCGCGGCGTGGACCGCGCGGGTCGACTCCTCGTCGTCCTGGGATCCCCAACTGTACGACCAGCCGGACCCGCCCATGGCCCAGGCGCCGAAACCGATGGTGGAGATGCGCGGGCCGTCCTTGCCCAGAGTCCGGTACTGCATGCCGTTTCCCCCCTGTCCGCGTGTCGCGCACGCGGCTGCGCCGTCACCCGCAAGCCATTCGCGCAGGACCGGGGCGTTCCTCCGCCTGTGGCCTTTCATCCCCGGCGGCGGGGCGGACGGCGTGCCGCCGCTACACAGTGCGCCGGGGGTTTGGTATGGTGGAGTAGGGGATCTGGTGTTCCCTGCCAGGTCCGCGCGTGAAGGTGGGAGGGCTGCTCGTGGATGGTACCCAGGCGCAACGCTTGTGGCTGGGGACGTTGGCTCTGACCGATCTGCCGCGCCTGACCGGGGCCCGGCCGCCCCACGAGTTGCTGGGGTTATGGGAGGCGGCCGGCCTGGATGGCGAGGCCCGCGAGCGGCTTGCCGCCGCGCTGGCCGCGGACGAATCGCTGACCCGCCGCCAGCGGCTGGTGCGGGAGACACGGCGGCTGCTGCGCCTGGCCGGATACGACCCCGACCTGGTGACCACGCCTGCGGCGGAGGGCATGCGCCTGCAGAGCGACCCCAGCCGGCGTGTGGTGCCGCGATGAGCGGGGCGGCGGCGGTGCGGCTGCCGGCGGCGCTGCGCGACGCCATGGTCGCGCAGGCCCGGGCCGAGGCGCCCTTTGAGGCCTGCGGCGTCGTGGCGGGCGATGCGCGGCATGAGGCCGTGGCCTACCGCCCACTGCCCAACGTCGCCGGCCGGCTGGACTGGTTTCAGCCGGACCCCCGCGCCCTGCTTCAGGCCACGATCGAGATCGAGGACGGGGGCGGCGTGCTCTGGGGCATCTACCACTCGCACCCGCGCTCGCCGGCGCGCCCGTCGGAAAGCGACATCGTGCTGGCCGCCTACCCAGACAGCCTCTATCTGATCTGCTCCCTGGAGCGCCCGGACCAACCGGAACTCCGGGCCTGGCGCATCCAGGACGCAGTGGCGCGCGAGGTGCCGTTGACGATCACCCCCGCGTGAGGGGCGGCACCGCGCCACGCGGTCCACGGCTCCACGACGGGCGAGGCGCCCCGGGCCGCGCCCGCCGCGTCCTTTGGGGGTGTGACGGTTGGGTTTGTCTTCCCGGCTGCGCGGCCTGTTCACCTGGCAGGCCGTCCTGGGCATCCTGTTGGTGGTCATCGGCTTCGTGCTGCCGCCGAGTTGGCTGCCTGTGCCCGTCGCCGGCTGGCGGGCGGTCCGCGCGCTCACCGTGCTCCTGGCCGGCTACCTCATCGTCAACGCCGTGGAGCGGAGGTTCGAACAGATCCAGTCCGGCCGCGACCGGCGGCGTTCCGGCCTGCTGCGCCTCCTTTTGCGCCTCGTGCTCTACGTCGTGGTGGGCTTGGCGGTGGTGGCCCAACTCGGCCCCGGCATCGCCAAGCAGTTCACCTTCGGCGGGGCTCTGCTGACGGTGGTCATCGGCCTCGCCGGCCAGACCCTGCTGGGTAACCTGCTTTCGGGCATGGTCCTGGTGGTCTGGCGCCCATTCGAGATCGGCGACCAGATCAGCGTGATGAGCTGGCAGATGCCGGCCCTGCCCGCGACGTTCCCGCACGAGACCCTGCCGCTGGCGCACCGCTTCGCCGTGCAGGACATCAACCTCATGCACACGATCTGCCGGGCGGACGACGGCCAGATCACCTTGATCCCCAACGGCATCGTCCTGCAGGGTGTGGTGCGAAACCACTCCCGTTCCGGCCTGCTGCGCGTGCGGGTGCGCGGCGAGGCCGAGGTGGCGATCCCCCCGCCGGTGCTGTGGGAGCGCCTGCAGCAGTTGGCGGCCGAACTCTCCGAGGGGCGGGACGGCAACTCCGGCACGGTGCGCGCGCTCTTGGCCGACCTTTCGGCGACCAGCACCGCGTTCGTGCTGGAGGCCTGGGTGCGCGGGGATGCCGACCAGCACCGTTCGCGCCTGGTGCTGGCGGCCGCCCAGGCGGTGGACGAGCTGCGGGCCCAGGCGCGCCAAAAGGCGGATGCTCCCGCGGAGGCGTCCAGGGACGCGGACACGAAGGCCCGGGCCGCAGGCGGCGGCGCGGACGAGGCGGCGGAAGCGGATCGCAGGGGGGGCACGGCGGAGTGATCGGGATCGACCTGGACGGGAAGGCCGCGTTGGTCACCGGTGGGTCGCGCGGGTTGGGTGCGGCGATTGGCACGCGGCTGGCCGAGGCGGGGGCCGCTGTGGTGGTCAACGGCTTTCGCTACCCGCAACGCGCGGAGGCCGTCGCCGAGGCCATCCGTGCCGCCGGCGGACGGGCGGTGGCCGTCGGGGGGGACATCCGCGACCCGGCGGCCGTGGACGCCATGGTGGCCCGTGGTCAGGAGGCCCTGGGGCTTCCCATCACCATCGTCGTCAACAACGCCGGCCGCGAGGAGCGGTTGGCGCCGCCGCTGGAGTTGGAGTGGGCGGACTACCAGCAGATGATCGACCTCAACTGCCGCGCGGTGTATGAGACGTGCCGCGCCACGCTGCCCGCCATGCGCCAGGCCCACTTCGGGCGGGTGGTCAACATCCTGACGATGGCGTTCCTGCAGGGGGGCCGGCACTTCGCCGCCTACAACGCCGGCAAGGGGGCGATGTACGGGCTGTCGCGCAACCTGGCGCAGGAACTCGGCGGCCACGGCGTTACGGTCAACATGGTCGCGCCGGGCTGGATCGCCACGGAGCGCTCGGCCGGCGCCAACCCCGAGGCGATCGCGGCGCTGGTGCGCGGCACTCCGCTCGGCCGCCAGGGCCAGCCGCGGGACATCGCCGACGCGGTGCTCTTTTTTGTGTCGCCCCTGGCGGACTTCATCACGGGGGCCCTCCTGCCGGTGAGCGGCGGCAAGGGCATGCACTGATCCGGCCCCGCCCGCGGGTGGGGGGAGTCGCCTCCGCCCCACCCGCCGGCACGCGGCCTACCAGTCGACGCTGGCGGGGGCGTTGGTGGCCACGGAGCGGTAGACGGCTTCGGTGAAGGCGGCGACGGCCAGGCCGTCCTCGGCGGTCGCCTGGGGGGTCTCCTCACCGAGCAGGCAGCGGATGAAGTTGGCGTCCTTGTTGCTGGGGTAGTCGGCGCTTTCCTGCGCCGGTACCTCGTGGCCCGCTCCGTCCGGGGTGTAGAGGGTGATGCGCAGCTTGCGCTCCATGCCGTCGATGCGCACCCGGCCGTCGCGGCACCAGAACTGCATGCCCTCGTCCATGCCGCGCACGGAGTCGCCGATGATCGCCATGGTGCCCACCCCGGCATCGGGGAAGCGGAACGCGATGGCCGAGATGCGGTCGACCTTGATACCGCGGTTTTCCTGGAAGGCGAAGACCTCGGTCGGCCGGACGCCGCTGGCCCACAGCATCATGTCGCACAGGTGGCTGCCGGAGTCGTTGAGCTGGCCGCCCCCGGACAGTTCGGGCACGCCGCGCCAGCCGCCGCCGCCCCAGTTCTGGCACTGCCAGGTCTCCACGAAGTGCACCGGGCCGAAGCGGCCGCCGGCGACGTTCTCGTGCACCCAGCGCCACGCGCCCTGATAGTGGCGCTGATAGCCGACGGTCAGCACCAGCCCGGTGCGCTCGCGCAGGGCGATCAGCTTGCGCGCGTCGCCCGGCGTGCAGGTCAGCGGCTTTTCCACCTGGGCCGACACCCCGTGCTCCAGGGCGTAGGCGGCCGCCTCATAGTGCAGCGTGTGGGGGATGGAGATCACGACCCCGTCGGGACGCGCCTTTTCGATCAACTCGCGGTAGTCGGTGAACGTCGGCACTGAGGCGGCCTCCGGCAGCCTGGCGGCGGCGTCCGCCAGGGCCTGCGCGCTGGTGTCGCAGATGCCGACCAGTTCGGCCTTGGGGTCCTGGAGAACGTCGCGCATGTGGGAGCGCGCGTTGCCGCCGGCGCCGATGAACGCGATCCGGGCCCTGGAACCGGTGACCGGAACGGACATGTCGGTGTTCCTCCTTGCGGGGCGGATGCGTTCGCGATGCAGCGGCGGCGGTCCTGCGGTTCACCGCGCCAATCGGCGCCAGGTGTGGGCGGTTCAGGAAAGCCGGTGCAGCGAGATCCTCTGGATGTAAAGGGGTTCAAGCGGGTCGCGCACGAGCAGGCGGATGCGGGCGCCCGCCGAAAGGCGCAGGCCCGGCAGCGGCAGGCGGGCGTCCATCCAGGCGTTCGTACCGGGGCTCGTGACGGCGGGGCCTGGCGTGAAGGTGCTGGACCCTCGCGGTGCCCACAGCACCCGGAACCCCTGGCCCGGTTCGGCCAGGTAGGTCACGTCCAGCCGCAGGCCGCGCACGCCCGCCAGCGGGCTCGATCCGCCGAGCCGCACGGTGACGCTGGGCCGGCCCCCGCCGCCGCCGTCGCCGCGCGGCGGGTAGACGGCGGGTTGCTGCAGTAGCTGCGCCTGGCGCAGCGTCCCCGTGAAGCTCAGGCCGAACCCCGGGGCCCCGGCCGTGATCGCGGCGACCGTCGAGGCCGGGGCCGTCCCCGATCCGGACCCCGCCGCCGCCGGTGCCGCACCAGGCAGCAGGCGCAGCAGGCGGAAGCCGCCGCGGGGCAGTTGCAGTTGGAAGCGCAGCCCGCCCGGTACGGGCCCGGCGGCGATCGGGGCGCCGCTTGCGGCGTCGACGATGTGGTAGGTGCCGGCCGGCAGGCCCAGCCCGGCATAGTCGAGCGTGGCCGGACCGCTGTAGGCCAGCGGCCCCATGCCGGCCAGGGAGATCCAGGCGGTGCGCCGCCCGCGCTCGACGGTCGGGACCGCCTCGACGGTGGACAGGGAGGGGCCGAAGCGGATGTACGCCGGGGCATACCGCGCCAGGGAACTGCCGTGCGCCAGCACGTGCCCACCGTGCGCGGCGTAGGCCCGGATGGCCGGGTCGCCGCGGCCGTTGAGGGGGTAGACCGCGCGGAAGTGCGCCAGCGAGACCACGTGCGCCGCCAGTTCGCGGTCGGTCACCACAGTGAAGGCGATGGGGTCCTGCCGCCAGAGGTTGCCCAGGCGCGCGTTCATACCGGCCAGCGCCGCGGGGTCGCGCAGGGCGGCCTGATACGAGATGTAGACGGCGACAGGCTGCAGCGGGTAGACGCCGCGCCGGGCCGCAAGGGGCGCCAGCCAGCGGCGGAAGACGGGGAAGCCGATCTGGAACTCCCTTCCGCCCTGATATAGGAAGAAGTCGGCCCCGACCTCGTTGGGGGCGCCGAAGCCGGTGTGCCCGAGCCACTGCGCGATCTCGGGCTGCAGCCCGCTGGGCCGCGGGGTCCACTCCTCAAACAGCGGTACCCCGTAGGCCCGGGCCAGGCTGCCGAACAGTAGCGCGAGCCCGGTGTGGTCCGCGTCGTCCAGGACCACCGTGACGTGGTAGGTGCGGGCCAACTGGAAGAAGGTGTCAGGCAGGTTCCAGAACTGGCCGGCGTTGCCGAAGCCGCCCCCCCAGTAGTAGTAGAGCGGGGCCCGCGTTTCGCGCCGGACCAGGGCGGTGAGGCGGCCGTAGGTCTCCCGCACGCTCCAGGCGCGGAAGGTCTGGTAGACCGAAAAGAGCGGCTGGCCGGGCACGGCCGCCGGCACGGCGCCAAAGGAGGAAAAGTGCGTCCGAAACGAGCGGTTGAAGTGGGCCAGCGAACCGTACCGGCTGGGCAGCCATTGGTGGAAGCGGGCGATGTCCGCGGCGGCGTAGCCGTTGAGCGCCGAGCCCTTCCCCGGGGGCAGCCCCCACATCGCGTCGAGCCAGCCGTAATCCAGGAAGGCGCCGCCGAAACCGGGCCGGTGGTCGATGTGGGCGATGGTGCGCGTGACATAGGTGAAGTAGTCGGCTCGGGCCCGCGGATCCCACCAGGCCGGCACCGGGCTGCGCTGCCCGCTACTGGTGCGCTCGTGGGCCGGGATCCAGGCGGGAGGGTTTCCGCCCCATACCGACTGCCAGAAGATCGGGATCAGCTTCACCCCGGCGGCGTTGGCGGCGGCCAGCGTCTGATCCAGGGTGTGCCAGTCGAAGTGGCCGCGGGACGGCTCCAGTTGGGCCCACGCCAGATTGAGCTCCGCGTGGCGGATGCCCTCCTGGCGCAGGCGGCGGAAGGTGGCCCGGCCCCAGGGGGCGCCGTGGTCGGTCCAGTTCAGTTGGACCGCCCAGAGCGGGTGGCCCTGCGGGCGGATGACGGCGCGGCCGCAGGCGCCCAGCGGGGCCCCCGCCAGGACCCCGGCGAGCAGGCAGGCGCAAAAGCGCCGCAGCGGGCCAGGCGCGTACACGGCCGTCCACCTCGCAACCCCTGTGGGTCTGCCCTGCGCCCCTTCGGCCGGCGCGCCCGGATTCCTCTCCGGGCGTCGACAGGACCCGGGCCCGCTGGTGCGAACGTCCGGCTGTCGCGGATCCGCCGTGCGGCGGTCCGGCGGCGCCCCGGCCCGGTCTTCAGGGTCTTCGGCGTTCTTACGGTCTCACATGTCTTTGGCAGGCAGGAGTGGGTGCGATGCCGCGGTTGGCCGCGTTCCCCAAGTGCTACATGGACCAACTCTGCGTCGAGCGCAGCATGACCCTCTTTGAGTGGATCGACATCGCCTCCACGCTGGGTGTGGAGGGACTGGAACTCTATCCGGGGTTCTTCGCCAGCCTGGAGCCGGACTACCTGGCCCAGGTGCGCGGCCGCCTGCGCCACCACGGCCTGGTCGTCCCCATGTACTGCTACTCCCCGGACTTCACGCGGCTCGACGCCGAAGGCCGCGCCGCGGAGGTGGCGGGCGTGTGCCGCGCCATCGACCTGTTGGCCTCGTTTGAATCGCCGTCGCCGCGCACCTGCCGCGTCCTTTCCGGCCAGCGGCGCCCGGAGGTGCCGCTGGACCAGGGGCTGCAGTGGGCGCGCGAGGGCATCCTGGCCTGCCTGGAGCACGCCGAGCGCCGTGGCGTCGTGCTGGCGATCGAAAACCACTACAAGGACAACTACTGGCGCTACCCGGAGTTGGCCCAGCACCTGGACGCATTCGCGCGGCTGGCGCTGTCCATCGATTCGCCGTGGTTTGGCGTCAACTACGACCCGAGCAACGCCATCCTGGCCGGCGACGACCCGCTGGAGGTGCTGGCCGCCGTCCGCCACCGCGTCGTCAGCATGCACGCCAGCGACCGCTACATCCTCCCCGGCCATTCGCTGGAGGAGCTGCGCGGTATCGAAGACAGCGTCGGCTATGCGGCGATCCTGCGCCACGGCGAGGTGGGCTGCGGTATGAACGACTACGAAGCGATCTTCACCCAGCTGGCCGCGGTCGGTTTCGACGGCTGGATCTCCCTGGAGGACGGCATGAACGGCGTCGAGGAGATGCGGCGCTCGCTGGACTTCCTGCGGACCATGGTGGCGCGCCACTTCCCTGCCCGCCCCTGAGCCGGCGCGGGGCGGCGTTTGGGGAAGAGCCCCCTGGGCTATGCCCTTGCAGGAAGCGCCCCCGGCGGGAACGAACGCACGGGCGCGCGGTATGGCGCGAAGGGTGGAGCGTCCAGGTGCAGGAGTTCGAGCGGGCCGATCCAGAGCTTTACGAACTGGTCCGGCGGGAGGAGCGCTACCAGCGTGACTCGCTGCGGCTGATCCCGTCGGAGAATTACGTCTCCAAGGCCGTGCTCGAGGCCACCGGCACGGTGTTGACCAACAAGTATTCAGAGGGGTATCCGGGCCGGCGGTACTACGAGGGCCAGCGGTACATCGACCGCGTGGAGACGCTGGTGGTCGAGCGCGCCAAGGCCCTGTTCGGCGCCGAGCACGCCAACGTCCAGCCGTATTCCGGCTCGCCGGCCAACCTTGCCGTCTACATGGCGCTGCTCAAGCCGGGCGACACCATCATGGGCATGGCCCTGCCGCACGGTGGCCACCTGACCCATGGCTGGAACGTCAGCGCCACCGGGATCTTCTGGCGCTCGGTGCAGTATGGCGTGGACCGCGAGACGCAGCGGATCGACTACGACGCCGTCGCGGAGCTCGCGCGGCGCGAACGGCCCCAGATCATGGTCGCCGGGGCCACGGCCTACCCGCGGCAATTCGACTTCGCGGCCTTCGGCCAGATCGCCCGCGAGGTCGGCGCCTACTTCCTGGCCGACATCTCGCACATCGCCGGCCTGGTGGTGGCCGGGGCGCATCCGAGCCCGCTGCCGCACGCCGACGTCGTCATGACCACGACGCACAAGACCCTGCGCGGACCGCGGGGCGCGATGATCCTCTGCCGCAAGGACCTGGCCGAGCGCATCGACCGCGCCGTCTTCCCCGGCCTGCAGGGCGGGCCGCACAACAGCACGACCGCGGCGATCGGTGTCGCGCTTGCCGAGGCGGCGACGGAGGACTTCCGCCGTTACGGCCGGCAGGTGGTGGAAAACGCGCGCATCCTGGCCGAGGCGCTGATGGCGCGCGGCTTCGACCTGGTTTCCGGCGGGACGGACAACCACCTCATCCTGATCGACCTCACCAACCGCGGGGTTATCGGCAAGAAGGCGGCCAAGGCGCTGGACCGCGCAGGCCTCATCTGCAACTACAACACCGTTCCCTACGATCCGCGCAAACCGTTCAGCCCCAGCGGCATTCGGTTGGGCACCCCCGCCGTCACCTCCCGTGGCATGGGGCCGCAGGAGATGCGGCGCATCGCCGAGTGGATCGACGCCGTGGTGGCGCAGCCCGACGACGAAGCGGTCCAGGAACGGGTCCGCGCGGAGGTGCGCTCGATGTGCCGCCGTTTTCCGGTACCGGGCCTGCCCGCGGGGGACGACGCCTGAACGCCCGGGGGGCGGGGGGTGGCGGGCCCGCGCCGCTCCTGCAGGTGGCGGGTCTGCGCGTCGGCCTGCCCGGGGCCGCGGGCCTGGCCGTCGCCGGCCTTGACCTGCACGTGGCGGCCGGCGAGGCCGTGGCCGTGGTCGGAGCCAGCGGCAGCGGTAAGTCCACCACCGCCCTGGCCCTGGCGCGCCTGCTGCCCGCCGCGGCGGTGGTCACGGCGGACCGCCTGCGCTTGGGCGGCCTAGACCTGCTGTCCCTGGACGAGCGGGGCATGGCGGCGGTCCGCGGCCGCCGCATCGCCATTGCCTTTCAGGACGGTGCCGGGGCGCTGCATCCGACGCGCACCATCGGCGACCAGGTGGCCGAGGCGGTCCTGCGACGCCGGGCGGTGGGTTGGCGCGCCGCCCGCGCCGCCGCCGTGGAGGCTCTGGCCGCCGTGGGCCTGCCCGGCGCCGGCGAGCGCGCCCGGGCCTACCCCCACGAACTCTCCGGCGGCGGCTGCCAGCGGGTGATGCTGGCCATCGCCTTGGCGCTGCAACCCGACCTGCTGGTCGCCGACGAGCCGACCGCGTCCCTGGACCCCACCGGCGCGGCGCGGGTGCTGGACCGGCTGGAAGCGGAGCAGGTGGGACGGGGCATGGCGGTCCTGCTCCTGACCCACGACCTGGGTGTCGCGGCGGGCTTTGCGCGGCGCCTGGCGGTGATGCACGCCGGGCGGGTCGTGGAGGCCGGACCGGTGGCCGCGGTCTTCGCCCAGCCCCGCCATCCCTACACCGCCCGCCTGCTGGCCGCCGCCCCGCGCCTGCAGGGCCCGCCCGTCCCCGCGGTCTTGGAGCCCGACCCGCCGCCGCCGCCGCACGGTTGTGCCTATGCCGCGGCCTGTCCCTTCGCCGACGCGCACTGCCAGGCGGAGGTCCCGCCACTGCTGCGGCTGTTGGAGGACGCTGCCGCCGACGGGCGCCAGGTGGCGTGCTGGCACCAGGACCGGATCGCCCCCGTGGGGGGGACCCGGCATGGGGGATGACGGGCCGCGGCCCCTGCTGGAGGCGGTTGGACTGCGGCGGGCCTTTGCCGGCAACCGCCGCGGGCAACGGCGTTGGGCCGTCGACGGGGTGTCCCTGGCGCTGCATGCGGCGGAGACGGTCGGCCTCGTGGGCGAAAGTGGCTGCGGCAAGACGACCCTGGCCCTGATGCTGCTGCGCCTGCTCACGCCGGACGCCGGGGCGCTGCGCTTCGACGGAGCGGACGCCCTGGCGCTGCGCGGCTCGGATCTGCGCCGTTTCCGGTGCCAGGTGCAGATCGTGCTGCAGCAGGCCCAGGCATCCCTCGATCCGGCCATGCGCATCCGGGACGTGCTGGCCGAGCCGCTGATGCTCCACGGGCTTGTCCCTGGCCCGCGGCGCGAGGAGGCGGTCCGCGCCGCGCTGCGGGGGGTGGGCCTCCCGGCCGAAATGGCCGGGCGCCACCCGCACGAGCTCTCCGGGGGGGAGGCGCAGCGCGTCGCCCTGGCGCGCGCCCTGGTGCCGCACCCCCGGCTCCTGGTCTGCGACGAGCCGACGACCGGTCTTGACGCCCTGGCGCGCCAGCGGATACTCGGGCTCCTGGCCGGGCTGCGCACCGAAATCGGCCTGCTCTTGATCTCCCACGACCTGCCGGCGGTGCGCTCGCTCGCCTCCCGCGTGGTGGTGCTGTATGCGGGGCGCGTCGTCGAGGCCGGCCCGGCGGCGGACGTCTTCGCCCGACCCCGCCACCCCTACACCCGCGCCCTGATCGCCGCGGTCCCGCCGCCGGATCCCGGCCAGGTGGTCCGGCCCCGGCCCGGCTTGCCGGGCCAACCCCCGGAACCGGGGGAGCGGCCTTGCGGCTGCGCCTTCCAGCCGCGCTGCCCGGTCGCCGTCGCGGCCTGCCGGGCGCAGCGCCCGGAACTCCGCCCGCTGGGCCCCGGGCACCAGGCGGCCTGCCACCTCGACCCGCCGCCGGGACCGGCGGACCCGCATGGCCCGCATGGTTAGTACGGACGGCGGCGGTATAGGATGCCGCCTGGGGGGGACGACAGGTGCTCGACAGCCTCTTTCCGAGCCGAAGCGATGCGGAGGCCGTGTTGTTCGACGGTCTCACCGCGGAACCGTGGCGCGTCCTGGCGGACCTGGAGGCGCGCTTGCGGCACTGGCTGGAGCAGGCCGGGGTCGAGGCGGACGGCAGCCTGGCGGCGGGCGCGGACTTTGCCGGCGTGGCCCGCTGCAGCGCGCTACACGTGGGCGAGGGTGCCGTCGTCGAGCCGACGGCGGTGCTGGTCGGCGGGCCCATCGTCCTGGCCGCCGGGGCGGTCGTGCGGGCCGGCGCCTACATCCGCGGTCCCGCCTACATCGGCGCTGGGGCGGTCGTCGGCCACGCCAGCGAGGTCAAAAACAGCGTGCTGCTCGCGAAGGCGCGGGCGCCGCACTTCAACTTCGTCGGCGACAGCGTGCTCGGACACGACTGCAACCTCGGCGCGGGCACCAAGGTTTCCAACCTGCGCTTTGACGGCCGGGTGGTGCGGTTCCAGTGGGAGGGCCGGTCCGTGGATAGCGGGCTGCGCAAGTTCGGGGCGCTGGTCGGTGAGCGGGCCCAGACCGGCTGCAACGCCGTGCTGAACCCGGGGACGGTGCTCCTTCCGGGGACGCTGGTCCCGCCCGCCGCAGCCGTCAAGGGGACCCTGGCACCGCGGGGCCGGCCCACCGGCGGTCCGGCCTGAAGCGGCGCCGCGGCGGACCGCTCCCGCCGGGCAAGGAGCCCGGCGGCGCGCGGACTCAGCCCGCGCCCTGGTTCTCCCCCTGGGCGAGGTAGCGGCGGACCAGCACCGATTGGTCGAGGTCCCCCTCCCCGAGGGCCAGCCGCTCGCGGAACAACTCGGCGACGGCGCCGCCCACCGGCAGGGCGGCCGCGAGTTCCTGGGCGGTCCGCATGGCCAGGTCCATATCCTTGAGGCGGTTGCGCAGGCTGAAGCCGGGGGCGGCGTCGCCGCTACGCATCCGGTCGGCCAGTAGCTGCAGGGAGACGGACTGGGCGCTGCCGGCGGAGAGCACCTCCATCATCCGCTCCAGGGGGACGCCCCCGCGCAGGCCGAGCCACAGCCCCTCGGCGGCTCCGGCCAGGGCGATGCCGCCGATGAAGTTGTTGACGAGTTTGACGAGCTGGCCCTGGCCGCTCGGGCCGACATGGACGATCGTCTTACCCACGCAGCGGAGGTATGGGGCCAGGCGCGCGAATCCGTCCTTGGAGCCGCCCACCATGATGGTCAGCGTGCCGGCGGCCGCGCCCCGGTCGCCACCGGTGACGGGCGCGTCCAGGAACTCCCCCCCGGCCGCCGCGGCCGCTTCCGCCAGCGCCCGCGCCTGGGCGGGCGCGATGGTGCTGTGGTCCGCGACGAGCTGCCCGGCCCGCAGCGCCCCCAGGATTCCGTGCGGGCCGTGCAGCAGTGCGGCGACCGCGGCGCCGTCGGTGACGCAGATGCCCACGATCTCCGCGCCGGCCGCCAGTTCCGCCGGTGTCTGTGCCACCCGGGCGCCCGCGTCGAGAAGGGCCCGGACCTCCGGCCGATCCGCCGTGCGGTTGTATACGGTGACGCTGTGGCCGCTGCGCAGCAGGTTCGCCGCCATCCGCTGTCCCATGATCCCCAAACCGGCAAAGCCCAAGCGCATACCCATCCCCCCGGACCGATGTCTTCAGGTCGCGGCGGGAGGGTCCTGCCGGGCGCGACGCGCGGGACGGTGCCCGCCGACGGTGTCCTGAGTCTGCCCAGGCCGATCAGGGGGCGTGCGCGGAAACCACGGACAGGAGGCCGCCGCCGCCGCTGTGGCGAATGGTCCCTGCAGCAATAGTGTTCCGCGATCGAAACGCGACCGGGGCGAGACTGGCCGTGTGCGACCACGGAGAACAGGGGGATGGGCACACATGCGCTTACGCGACGCGCTGCACCAGGAACTGGCCAAGGCCTTCGGGACGCACGCGGCGGATCCGCTGGTCCAGCAGATCGCCGGCCTGCGCCGCATCGGGGCGGCCGTCTTCGACGTTCAGCAGGAGTTGGAGTCCGCCGAGGCCCAGGGCAACGGCCGCGACCTGCGGCGGGCCCGCTGCTACTTCGCCGCGCTCGAGACGCTGGTCACCTTCGCCGACGCCTTCGTGCTGGACGCCTTCGCCGATCCGGAACACCCGCGCCACGTGCCCGAGGTGACCTTCGAGCAGGCGCGGGCCTTTTACCTGCGCGCGCCGGACCTGGCGACGGCGGTGCGCCAGGAGATCGCCTACAGCGGTGGGGCGACGCACGCCCTGCCGATCCTGCCGGGACCGCGCTTCGAGGCCGCCGGCCGCTGCCCGGTCGAGCATCTGATCGCGATGCAGCGGGCGGCCCGCAAGGTGGAAGAGGTGATCGGCACCCGGATCGAGTCCCTGCGGCTGCACGCCGGCGAGGGACCGGAACCGGTGGGGCTGCGTCCGGCGGTGCTGAAGATGGCGGCGGCCCGTACCGAGATGACCGCGGCGGACCAGGTCCTGGGGGCCCTGCAGCAGGGCCAGCACGTCTCGTCCGAGGTGCACGAGCAGGCCGAGGCCTATTACTACGACGGCGTCCTGCGCGTCTACCTGTATGCGGCGCAGGAGCTTGAACTGCCGGGCGTGACGGCGTCGGCTCCCGCGACGGAGCAGGAGCCGGAGGCGGAGGAGCCGCCGGCTCCTGCGGCCGATGCCGGATTCGGCTTCCGCGGCCGCGAGCGGGGCGGCGACTGGGGGCAGGGATTCGGGATGGGGCAGGGTGGCTTCTCCCTGGGCGGGCTGATCGCGGCGGATGTCGTGGGCAACCTGATCGGGGACCTGCTCGGCGGGATCTTCGGCGGTGGCGGCGGCTTCGGCGGCTGGTGAGTCGCCGCCCCGCCATCGCTGTGGTCGAGTCGGGATAGAGACGTCTTGAAGAAGGGCGGTCCGGCATGGCAGAGGTGCTGCGGTTCGGTTTCATCGGGGCCGGCGAGATCGCGCTGCGTACCGCCGAGGCGGTCTCCCAGGCGCCGCGGGCGCGACTGGTCGCGGTGACGGACGCCGACCCGCGTCTGGCGCAGGGTCTGGCGGAGGCGCACGGGGCGGAGGCGGTGGACACCGCCGACGACCTGGTCGCGCGGGCGGACGTCGACGCGGTCTACATCGCTGTCCCCCACTTCCTGCACTCCGTGATGGTTCAGACGGCCGCGCGGGCGGGCAAGCACATCCTGTTGGAAAAGCCTACCGGTACGAGCGCCGCCGAGAGCGAGCGCTGCCTGCGGGCGGCGCGCGACGCCGGGGTGACCCTGAGCGTGCCCTTTATCTACCGGTATACGGAGGCCTGGCGCCGGGTGCGGGAACTCGCGGCCGACGCTGTGCTGGGCGACATGCAGTGCCTGCGCAGCGTGCTTTGGGCGGACAAACCGGCCACCTACTGGCAGGGCGGCTACACCGGCCGCAGCCAGAGCGACTGGCGGGGGCGGGCGCTGCAGGCGGGCGGCGGGGTGCTGATCATGAACGCCGTCCACGACATCGACGCGATGCGCTGGAGCACCGGACTCGAGGCCGAACGCGTCTATGCCGAGCACGGCACCTTCGCGGCGCCTGTGGAGGTGGAGGACCTGGCCGCGGTGACCATCCGCTACCACGGCGGCGCCATCGGCGTGATCGAAGTGGCGGCCCATGCCCCAGGGGGCGCGGGCCCGCTCGGCAGCGGCGGGCACCGCTGGATTGGGACGCAGGGGCAGGCGGCCCTCGCCGACGGGCACCTGTGGGTCTATGCGGCGCAGGCGGTGGCCGGCATCCCCGCGGGGCGGTGGACCGAACTCGAGTTGGACCGGCCGGGTGACCCGCGGACGCTCTGTGTCGACGACTTTGCCCGCGCCGTGCTGGCCGGGGAGCGGCCGCCGATCCCGGAGGATGCCGGGTTGGAGGCCATGAAGGTCATCTCCGCCGCCTACCAGTCCCAGCGCTTCGGCCGTCCGGTGCGGACCGACGAGGTCTTCCAGCGGGTCGTCATGGCGCCGCGCACCACCATCGGCTAGCGCCACGCCCAGCGCGGGCCTCGCACCTGCCAATCTGGTGCCCAACTGAAGCGGGATGAGGGGAAGCCCTTATCCCGCTTCAGTTGCCGGTTGCGGACCCAGGCCGCGGCCGGCCCCGGCAGGCGCAGGTGGGCAGTGGCCGTCGGCCGCTACCTGTTTCCGGTGGCGGCCAACCGCGTCGTCACCCCCCGAAGCGGGGCCCAAATCGGCGCCCGGTACGAGCCGACGGTGGGGCTTGCCGGCTCCCACTGCACCAGCCAGCGTTTCTGGAAGGTTGTGGGTCTGGCGGACGTCGCCGCAGTCGAGGGCTGTCCAGCACCGTTCAGTGCATCTCTTCCTGCGTGCCCGTGCCCCTCCGCGCGGCCGTGCCCACTGGACTACTCATCTGCTACCCTGGGCTGCGGTGGATGCTGAAGGGTCTGTGATCGGCGGAGAGGTTGGGTCGTGGTGGGTGGTGCGAGATGCATCACAGTTGTTGATCGTTGTCCGGACTTCGGAGATGTTAACGTATACTGATTGCTGTTGGCGTTGGCATCCTGCGCTGGAAGCGTCTTGTTTTTGACGGATGACGACTGCTTTGTCACGTCTGTTTCGTTCGGCATCTGATTCGGGCTTTGGTGTGTGGCTCGGCTCCTTGGCCTCCTCAAAAAACTTCTTTTCTAGCTTGTTCTTATAATAAGAATATGTGGCGACGGTGATGGCTGTGCAGGCTGTTGCCATAAGGAAAAGTGTAAGGTGGTTCATCTGCTGGGATAGCCCCGAAAGAGACAGAAGAAAGGGGGCCCATTGGCCCAAAATAGAAGCAGTGAGATAGGGTTTGTAGATGTCGGGGATCAGGCTTCCGATCATCTCCTCTTTCTTGGTGTCCTTGAAGGATGGTGGCTCCTCTCCGATCTCGACTAGTAATTCGTGCAAGCTGCTGCTCGCCAGTAGGTGTAGTTTGCGATAGGCGTGCGCCAAACAGATGCAGGATGTGCTGGATAGCAGGAATAAAAGCGGGAGTATCAATAATGCTAGTGCTATCGTTTTGCCCGCATGGGCATGTGCTGTCGGCACAAGCAATGCGCCCAATAGACCGACTCCTGGGACTATGGTCGAAATGAGTGGTAGGCCAGATGACAACCTGCGGTCTGCCTGGTCGAAGAGTTGCTCCATACGGCTCCTGTGGTATTGGACAAGCGGCGACATGTCTTCAGGTATGGTGCTTTCACTCCCCGCTGCGGTGCTGTTCATGTTCAGTTTGCTGCAATGCTCGGACTCCCTTCTCTTGGCGCGGACGATTTTGGCATCGCTACAGCGCTGCCAGGGTTGGTGCTTTATCGGGCGATGGACTTGAGTCGGCATGAGGGTGTGTAGGGCTTGAGCCATGAGGGGATGTGATTGGTTCTGGTGGGACCCACTGCGGGGGCCTGCCTCTGGCCGCCAGTGGCCTCGTCGCGGCCCTGCTCGTCGTCGGCATCCGCTTGTCGGTGTGTCCACCGCCCCAGACATGACCAGCGGGACCAACAAGAGAGGGGATCGATGGGGACAAGCTGTTCTTGAATGGGAACATGTGTGCGCAGTATGCTGGGCGGACCGGAGGTGGGCGCGGTGGCATGGGTCGGCCTGGTGCGCGTGCGGGGTGTGCTCGCGACGGCGTCACAAAGTGGTCTGCTCGCCATCCTGCTGCACCAGGGCCGGGTCTGGGACGCCGATTCCGAGGCCTGGATGCGGGGGGTGCGGCCGGGACAGCCGGCAGAGGAGGCGCGCACCCTGTGCCCGCAGGCCTCCTGGGCGGTCCTGGACTCGGCGGCGGCAAACCGCCGGCTGGCCACGGTCTGGGACATGCTGGCCGCCGCGGCCGCGGTGGTGGAGCCGGATCCCACGGGACGGCCGCAGGCCTGTGCCGCCTGGACGGGGGAGGCGCCGCCGCTGGTGGAGGTCGCCGCCCTGCGCCAGGAGTGCCGCCGTGTTTTCCCCCAGGCCACCCTCGCGGCCGGCCTCGGACCCAGCCGGCTGGCCGCGCGCCTCGCCTGTCCGGACCAGGGCGTCGGGGTGTTGAAGGAGCGGGAGGAGATCGCCCGCCGGTTGGCGCCCCGCCCCCTGGAGTTGCTGGTGGAGGAATCCCTGGTGCGTCCGGGTGCCGTCCGAACGCTGGCGGCGCTGGGCGCGGTCAACTGCGGCCAGGTGGCCGCGCTGCCGGAGGCCCTGGTGCGGGCGCGCCTGGGGGTGGAGGGCGCCCTGGTGCATGCCGCCTGCCGCGGCTACGACGACCGGCCGGTGTATGCGCGCCATCCGCCGCGCGCCGTCGCGGTCCAGGCGCGTTATCCGCGGGAACTGCCGCCGCGGGCCTGGGGGATGGCGGCTTTCGCGCTGGCGCGCCGGGCGGTGGGTCGCCTGCGTCCTGGAGAGGGCGTGGGGGAACTGGTGCTGATCGCCGGCGCGGAGGGGAACTGGCGGCGCACCTGGCCGGCCCCCTGTATGGACGGAGGGGTTTTGGCGCGGGCGGCGCGCTTGTTGGGGGCGCGGGCCGCGGCGGGGGGCGGGGAGCCCGTTTCCCGCCTGGAGGTCCGGTTGGCGGACCTGGCCTGGCACTCCCCCCGCGCGCGATCGCTCCTGGATGCGGCGCGGCCACGACGCGGCGATGCCCTGGAGGAGTTGCTGCGCCGCCTGCCACGCCAGGCCCTGCAGCGGGGGGCGCTTGGATGCGACGACTACGAGGTCTTGCTCGGCCTGCTGGACCCGCTTCGGGGTGGCCGCTGATGCGTCGGCCGGATCGGGCGGTCTCGGCGCGGTTGGACGATGCGGGCGCGCCCACGGCCTTTTGCTGGTATGGCCGCTGGTACCGCGTCGCGGAGCGGTTGGACGAGTGGGTCTACCGGACACCCTGGTGGGTGGAGGGGGCCGAGGAGCAGAGCTTCTACCGGGTGCGCGTCGCGGAGGGCGGGGTCTTCGAACTCATGGTCGGACCGGACCGCGGGGTGCGCGTGTATCGGGTGTTTGATTGAGTACCCGGCGTCGATAGAGCCGTTGTCCGTCGATTGTGTCGGACCGGTTGCGGCACCTGGAACGACGATTCCGCGTGGGGTGCGCTCAAGCCCACCGGATCGGCGCCGATACTGGGTCAGGCGCAGGGGAATCCTTCTGCGCTTGGTGTGTCCGCGCCCGTGCATTCTTCAGGTTCCCCTGGGCATAATGCAGCCGATGGGTGCCGTTTACACCCACCGGCCCGACGGTGCTGCAGTTGTTACGCGTCGAAAGAGCGGCTAGCCTTGGATCAAACGGGGGCTAGCCGTTCGGCTTGTTGGGCGGAAATGCTCGCCACGCAATGACCAGGATCACGACGATACCCAGGAGTACCCAGGCACCAATCCGGGTCAACTACCGTCGGCTTTACCCGGCGGTAGTTGACCTGCCCACGCGCCCCGGATACCCGCATCCACCCCCCATCTCACGGTAGAGGACGGCCGTGGCAAGCCACGGGGACGTGCACACCGGTCTGCGGGGGGCAGCGCGGCACGTGGCGGCGGTCCCGGCGGCGCGGGTCGAGTGCCGCGGGGAGGACGCCAAGCATGGAAAAGCTGGAACCACGTTGGCTGTGGCGAGGTTCCGTGTGGTACACCATGGGCATGGACCGCCGACCACCGTCGGTCGATCCGCAGGCGTCGGGTTGGGGAGCGGCAGGACTCAAGCGCGGGCGCGAGAAACGGGATTGCCGTCAGGATGCGTAGATAAGACGCGGGCGGGGGTGGGAGCGGGTGTCCGTCGGCTTCGTGGTGGTCGCCGACGAGGTGGAGATGGATACGGACGGGATGAAAGAGGTGTTCGTCCATGGCCATCCCGTCCTTCTCTGTCGTGTGGGGGGCAGGCTGTATGCCTGCAGTGCGGAGTGCACCTATGAAGACGGTGCGGACCTGATTGGTGGCAAGCTGGACGGATTCCACCTGGAATGCCCGGAGCACGGCTGCCTGTTCGATGTCCGCAGTGGCCGCGTGCTCGGACCGCCGGCGGAGGAACCCCTGGCGACCTATGAACTCAAGGTCGACGGCGGGCACATCTGGGTAGCCGCCCGGCCGCGGGGATTCTGACCCGGAGGGGTCTCCGGGTCGCGCGTCCAGCCCCCATCTGCTCGTGGGGTTGGTTCGATGTCGATGCTGCCATGGACGGGTGGTTTGGTGGCTGAGGCCGATGCATCCGTGCTCATACACCCCGTGCTCCTGGGTGACGGGGTGTTTCTATGGGGAGAAACACCGGCCGGACCGCATATGCCGCCGCCGGCAGTTCATGCGTTTGGTCCTGCCCTGGTCCACCCCCCGGGAATGCCGGCGGACGCTCTGTATGACCGGCTTTCTCAGGTCGCGCTGGTCCCGGTCGCCGGGGGGCGCCGGCTGAGTTATCGCCATCTCCAAGTCGACAGCCTGGTGCTGTGCCTTCCCACGCGGGATGGACTCCCGTTGTCTTCGCCGGAATCGGGTGGCGATCCCCAGGCACGCGGGCGGTGGCGGGACTGGGACGTCCCTGGCCTGACGGCGCTGCTGCCGGCGGGCCTGCCGTGGTTGCAGCCGTTTTCCGCTACGGCGACCGATGAGCTGGGCCTTGGATCCGAATGGGCCTGGCTGTGGCGCATCGCGGCCGCCGTCCGGCGCGCGGTGCGGTGGCCCCGGCGTTGGACGGGGATCCGTACGGGGTGCGGCCGCGCTGGCGGCCGGTCCTGGGGCAGGCCGAGACAGGCACGGGCAGATGGGGCGGGCCCTGCTGCGGGTGTTCCACGGCGTGCCCACCCGGCAGGCGGTCAAGTTGGAATAGCCCGCGATCCGGGCGGGTTGCATCGGCCGCGTGCCCGGGGGCTGTTCCCTTACACACGCCAATGAAGGGGCGGGTACCGTCGACGATTGCTGCATGACTTCTGCGGCGGCCTCACATACCGCAGACCACGTACCTGGCTGCGCCCGGTAGATGGGGGGTGCATGATTGTGCGTGGAGTCCGTTACAGTAGCCCGCCGTGAAGCAGCCGGAAGTCGCGCTCCGTTTCCCATAATGTGGTTAGTTTGTCGAAGTTGTCGTCCGGTTCCTGCAGCAATCGCGCGAGGCGGTCGATCTTTCCCAGTCCTTGCGCACCGAGCGCCCGAAAGCCCTCCGGGGTCGTCCACCGCGGCCTGTGAGTGTAGATCACTTCGTTGTTCATCAGGCAATGGAAGTCGTAGAAGAGTGACCAGAGCACGGCCAGGACTCCCCGCTCCGGTTTGGCATTGTAAAAGCGTTGCGCATCGAGCCTTCCGGAGCGGATGCCGAGCCAGGCGTCCGCTGGGAAGTCGAATTGGTCCGGCGGCATGTCGTACGCGTCAAAGGCGCCGTTCAAGCTCAGACTGCCGTCCACATCGATCGTCACCCAGCGGTTTTCCCGATCGCTCCAGTACTGATTGATCCAGTGGTCGGTGCTCACCGCACCGGCAGTACCATGGCCGAAATAGGGAGCGTTGCCCGCGCGCACGCGGGCTGCAACGCCCTTGCACTTCAGAATGCTGGCAACCAGCACAGCCACGAAGCGGCAGGACACGACCAGCTTGTCCTGGGGCTGCCGGTCGTCGGTGATCCCCCTCGCGTCTCGGCGATACAGTTCGGCGAGCATCGCCACAGCCGTGACCAGGATGTCGTCCTCCGGCTGGCGCCACCAGGGCACCTGTTTCATGTCGCCGAACCTCAGGTCTGCGTTGGTCCCGGTGTTGCCGGCGGCGAGCGTGGTGGGGTGGATGATGTTCTTGCGGACCAGCAAGCCGAGCGCGCGCACGTCGTCGGGTAGTTCGCTCCTCAGCGTGGGGCCGCAGAGACCGGGATGCGTGTATGTGCTGAAGGCACGGTAGTGGTTGAGGATCGTGCTGGTCATAGGCTTGGATTCCACGTCTCGCTCCGGCTGACCTTTCCTGGATGTCGTCATTCCGGGAAGGCAGGTGTCTTGCGCTACCCGGTCTGTATGGGGCATTTCGTTGTCTCCGTGGACGCAGGCTATGCGTTGGCGGCGGGCGGCCACCGCCGGGATGAGCCGGTGTGAACGCGAGGGAGACCATCGCCCGCCCAAGCCGCCGGCGGGGCCCGCCCCGCAGCCTTCGAGCCACCCGCTCCGTCCCCGCAGGCCGGACGGGACCCGCCCCTGGGCGCGCGCAACCGGGGAGATCTCCGCTTGCCCACCGGGGGACGGTGACCGTTGCGCCTCGCTCCGGTCCTCCGCCCCCCCCCATGCCTCGCATCGGGCTGAGGCGGCCGCCCTTGCGAATGGGAACAGGCGTTCCTATGATGGGGCGGGGGGTTGCGCATGCCCGCCGGTCCGCACCTGCCCTTTGTGCACCTGCACGTCCACGGTCCGTTTTCCTGGATGGACGGGGTCTCGACTGCCGAGGCGCTGTGCGCGCGGGCGGCCGCCATGGGGATGACGGCCCTGGCGCTGACCGACCACGACACCCTGGCCGGCGCGGTGCCGTTCGTCCAGGCCTGCCGGCGGCACGGCCTGCGGCCACTGCTGGGCGCCGAGGCGACCCTGGCGGACGGGGGGCACCTGACCCTGCTGGCTCCAGACGCGCGCGGTTATGCGGCCCTGTGCCGCCTGCTCAGCGCCGCCCATCTGGATCACCCCCGCGGGCGGCCCCAGGTGGATCCCGAGGCGCTTGCGGCCGCGGCGCCCCGGCTGCTCGCCCTGTCGGGGTGCCGGCGCGGCACCATTGCCGCCCACCTGCTGCGCGGCCGGTATGGGGAGGCCGAGACCGAGGCGCGCCGCCTCGCCGGCCTGTTCGGCCCCGATCACTTCTACCTGGAGCTCCCGGCCGACCGCCTGCCCGGCAATCGGAAGCTGATCCGTGGTCTGCAGGAACTCGCCGTCCGTACGGGGCTGGCCACGGTGGCCACCGGCAACGTGCACTACGCCACCCAGGCAGAGGCCTGGATCGCTGACCTCCTGGCGTGTGTCCGGCTGGGGTGCCGGGTCGACGAGCCGCTGGCGGACCGGGCGGCGCTGCGGTTCAACGCCGAGCGGTTCCTGAAGGATGCCCGCCAGGTGTCGGCCGCGGTCGGCGATCCGGGGGCGGTCGCCCGGACGGCGGAGGTGGCGGCGCGCTGCGGGACCACCCTGGAGATCGGACCATCACGCTACCCCCGCTTCCCCGTGCCCGGCGGGGGGGACGCCCAGGAGGTCCTGCGGCGCCAGGTGGAGGAGGGCGCCGTCTGGCGGTATGGGGCGCGGGCGGCCGGGGTGCGGGCGCGGCTGGCGCACGAGTTGGACGTCATCGGCCGCCTCGGCTTCGCCGACTACTTCCTGTGCGTGGCCGATGTGGCGCGGTGGGCCCGGCGGCGGGGGATCCGCGTGGCTGGCCGCGGCTCGGCGGCCGACAGCGCCGTCGCGTACGTCCTGGGTATCACCGATGTCGACGCCGCTGGCCGGGGCCACCTGTTTGCCCGCTTCCTCTCGGAAGAGCGGGCGGAGGCCCCGGATATCGACCTGGACTTCGACGCGCGCCACCGGGACCGGGTGGCGGAGTATGTGGTGGGGCGCTACGGGCGCGACCGGGTGGCCGCCGTGGCTGCGCACCACACCTGGAGGGCGCGGTCTGCGGTGCGGGCGCTCGGCAAGGCGCTCGGCATTCCCCAGGCGGAGTTGGACCGGGTCAGCCGCCGCATCCCCTACGACGTGTCGGCGGCCGACCTGCGGGCCGCGCTGGCGCAGGTCCCAGAGTTGCGCGACCTGCAGACCGCGCGCGAGCGGTTGGCCTCCCTGGCGGAGGCCGCGGCGGCGGTGGCGGGGCTGCCCCGCCACCTGGCCACCCACCTGGGCGGCCTGTGCATCACGCCGGGGCCGGTCACCGACCTGATGCCGGTGCAGGCATCGGCCCGAGGGGTGGTCGTGGCCCAGTTCGACAAGCGGGACCTGGAGGCATTGGGGCTGCTCAAGCTGGACCTGCTGTCCCTGCGGACGTTGGGGGCGGTGGACGACGCCCTGCGCATCACGGCGCGCCAGGGCCGGCCGCTGGACGAGTCGGCGATCCCCGAGGATGATCCCGAGACGTTCGCCCGTCTGCGGCGGGGGGAGACGGTGGGGGTCTTCCAGTTGGAGTCGGCGGCGCAGATGGCGCTGCAGCAACGGTTGGGGGCGAGTTGCCTGGAGGATGTCATCGCCTCCGTGGCCCTGATCCGGCCGGGGCCCATCCAGGGCAACATGGTGGATCCGTTTGTGGCGCGGCGGCGCGGCCGGGAGCCGGTGCGCTATCCCCACCCCGCCCTGGAGGGGATCCTGCGCCGGACCTACGGGGTCGTCGTCTATCAGGAGCAGGTCATCGCGATCGCCATCGAGGTCGCCGGTTTTTCGGCGGGGGAGGCGGACCGCCTGCGGCGGGTGATGTCGCACGCGCGGTCCCCGCGGGAGATGGAGGGGATCGGCCGGTTGTTTTGCGAGCGGGCGGTGGCCCGGGGGATGGATCCCGGGGACGCGGAGGATATCTTCCGCTGCCTGCGGGGCTATGCGTCCTACGGCTTTCCGGAGGCGCACGCCGTGGCCTTCGGCGCCACCGCCTACCGCACGGCCTACCTGGCCGAGCACCGCCCCGCCGCCTACTTCGCCGGCCTGCTCAACCAACAGCCCATGGGGTTCTATCCCGTGCGTACGTTGGTGACCGAGTTGGGCCGCCGCGGCGTGCGGGTACTGGGGCCGGACGTGAACCGCAGCGGCCGGGACTGGGGGGATGGGCAGGACGCCGGTGCCGCCTGCCTGCGGGCGCCGCTGGCGGCGGTGGCGGGGGTCTCCGACGCCGGGGCGCTGGCGGTGGTGGAGGCCCGGCGCTCCGCGGGTCCCTACCGCGACCTGGCCGACCTCTGCCGGCGCGCGCCCTCGGTTCCGGCCGCCGAACTGCAGGCCCTCATCCTGTCGGGGGCCTGCGACGCGCTGGCCCCCGACGGCAACCGCCGCCGGCTGCTGTGGGCGCTGGCTGGGGTCCGGGAGGCGGCGCACGCCGGCGGCCTTCCCCTGGCGGTCGACGGCGGGATGGACTGCCCGGACTTCACCCTGCAGGAGAAGTGGCTGCTGGAGGAGCGGCAGATGGGCTTTTCCCCCCGCGGCCACGTGATGCGGCTCTTGCGGGCCCGGCTGGAGGCGCAAGGCTATCTGCGCTGCGGTCAGGTCCGCTGCGCCCCGGACGGCATGCGCCTTTCCGCGGCCGGGGTCCCGGTCCGGCCGCACCGGCCGCCGACGCGTTCGGGCCGGCGGCTGGTCTTTTTGGCTTTGGAGGACGAAGATGGCTTGCTGCCGGTCATGGTGCCCGAGGAGGTCTACCGCCGGGATGGGGCCGTGCTGTTTCCGGCGTCGCCGGTATTGGGGGTGGAGGGGCGCGTCCGGCTCCGCGGTACGGGGGCGTTGCTGGTGGCGGAGCGCGTCGTCGCCCTGGTGGCCGCCCCGCGTTAGTGGGGCGACCACCCACGGCCTTTCACGGCGCACGCGGCGCGGAAGGTTGGCGGGGCCGCATCGCCGTACCGGTCGCCGCGAGGCCGCCCGGAACGGCCTGGGAAGGGAGAGGCCGATGGCGCCGACGGACCCACTCGCCCCGCGGCCGCTCGGCTCGACCGGGTTGGAGGTTCCGGCCCTGTGCGTCGGCTGCGCCCCGCTGGGCGATATGCCGGAGGCCTTCGGCTATCGGGTCGGAGAGGCGCGCGCCCTGGAGACCTGCCGAGCCATCCTCGCCGGGCCGATCCGCTTTGCCGATACGGCGGCGGCCTACGGCGAAGGGCGCAGCGAGCGGCGGCTGGGGACCGCCCTGCGGGAGCGCGGCGGACTGCCCCCGGGGTTCGTCCTGGCGACCAAGGCGGATCGCGACCTGCGCACGGGCCGGTTCGACGGCGACCAGGTGCGGCGCTCCGTCGAGGGCAGCCTGCGCCGGCTCGGGCTGGACCGCCTCCAGGTCTGCCACCTGCACGACCCCGAGCACATCCCCTCCTTCGCCGCGGCGATGGCGCGCGGCGGGCCGGTGGAGGCCCTGCGCCGCTGCCAGGAGGAGGGGCTGATCGCGCACCTGGGGGTGGCCGGCGGACCGATCCCGCTACTGCAGCGCTATGTGGAGACCGGGCTCTTCCAACTGGTCGTCTCCCACAACCGCTACACCCTGCTCAACGGCGCGGCGGCGCCGCTGTGGGACGCCTGCCGGCGGCGCGGTGTGGCGGCCATCAACGCCGCTCCGTACGGCGGCGGCATCCTGGCCCGGGGGGTGCGGGCTCACCCCCGCTATGCCTACCGGCCGGCGTCCGCGGCCGTCCTGGAGCGCGCCCGCCGCCTGGAAGGGCTCTGCCTCCAGGCGGGCGTGCCGCTGGCCGCCGTAGCGCTGCAGTTCTCCCTGCGCGATGCGCGGCTGGCGTCCACCATCGTCGGGGTGTCCAGCGTGCGGGAACTGGAAGAGACGCTGGCCCTGGCGGCTTGGCCGGTTCCCGCCGCGCTTTGGGATGAACTGGCCGGCTGGCCGGTGGAGACCGGAGACCCCCAGGCGGTGGATTGAGGCGCCACTCAGCGGACCAGGACGAACTGGCCCCAGGTGGACGGATTCTGCTCGGCGACCCCGGCCGTCCCCCAGGCGATGGCCTGGTGCTCGCTCGAGCGGCCGTAGGTGTCGACGGCGACGTCCACCCCCACGACCTGGCCGATCCCGGCGCGCAGGCCGAGGTCCACCCAGGGATAGGAGACCAGCACGGCGTAGCCGGCGGACGTTTTGGCGGCGGTGGCGCGCACCCCGGCGGCGCTGCGGCCGGGAAGCACCCAGAGCAGCTCTTGCGGCTGGGCGGCCGACACGATCAGCTGGGTCTGGTGCGGCCCCATGGTGATGCCGGCGCGGTTGTCTCCGCTGAGGTAGAGTTCCGCCGCGTCGTTTTCCCAGACCGCGCGGTGGTGCAGGCCGCTGCGGACGATGCCGCGGGGATCCCGGACCACGTTCAGGACATACAGCCGGCGGGCGTCCCAGACCGCGCGAAACGTGGCGCTGACACCCTGGGGCAGGACGCCGGCCATGCCGGTCGCCTCCGCGGTCGGCGCGGCGGAGTGCCAGCAGCGGCCGGCCGGGTCCGGCCGCATCGACGGGGTGCAGAGGTGGATCCGCACCGCCGGCGCGTGCTGGCGCGCGCGGTTTGGGTGCGCGGCGACCGGCGGGGGCGGCGCCCCACAGGCGGTGAGCCCCAGGACGGCGGCCCCGGCGGCCGCGAGGGACGCCGCCCGGAGGGCGGCGGTGGTGCAGGGAGCGGGGACGTGGCGCAACGTGAACACCCGCCTCTTCCGGCTCCGGCCGCGCCGTGGCGCCGTGGACCCGTCCGATGCCCTGGGCCGGCCCGGCGTTACGAAGTTGCAACGGGCTGCGGTCGGCCGCCGTTTGGACGACCCTGGCGTGGTATGTATGGGGTGGCGGCTTGGCGCATTCCCGCCACCCGCCGGACGGCCCGAGGTCCGTGCCGCAGAGGACGATGCGCTGCGGGGGACGATGAACGATGGAAGCGGCGAGGGGGGCGGCGGCGGTGGCGGAACATGGCGCCCTGCCTGCCTATATCGCATCGGCGGCGGAGGTGCGGGCGTTCCTCGCGGCGGGTCTGGCCGTGGACCCGCCCTTTTCCGGCTTGGCCGAGGAGCGGTTCGCCCTGGACGCCCAGGAGGCGGTGGCCGCGGCCTCCGGCGACCTGGCCGAAGAGCACTGGCACGGAGCGACGCTGGTGGCGGCGTTGGGATTCGCGGCCGTGCCGGAGGCCTTCGCGCGTTCGGCCGTCGGCGACGTGCTGGGCGCGACGGCCGCCGGCGTGGCATACGCGGCCGCCGGGCGGATCGACGTCGGTCCCGAGGCGGTCGATGCCGCGTTGGAGCGCGTGCAGGGCTTCATCGCGAGTGCGGGCTTCGGCGCCCTGGTGCGCGTGCAGGCGGCGGCCACCACCTTCGAGGACCTGCAGGCGATCGCGTTTTATGACCCCATGGAGGAACAGGTCTTCCTGAGCGGCCTCTGGCACCGGCCCTGGGCCGGCCGGCACCTGCACGACGACCTGTTGCTCGCCGCCGCCGCCGGGGCGGTGCGGCTGCGGCCGGGTGCGGACGGTGGCCGGCAACTCGTGCTCAGCGCGCGGGGGCACGCCGCCCTGGCCGCCATCCGCCTGCGGTTGGAGGCGTCCGGCTACCTCACCGAGCGGCACCGCCGCCTGGTGGCCGCACACGCGCGCCCGGAGCCCGCACCGTCCCCGTGGGAATCGGACCTCCCCGAGGTGTGGGAGGAACTGCTGGCGGCCGTCGGCGTGGGGCCCGGTGTGCGGGTCCTGATCTGCGGGGTGGCGCCGGGCGGCGCCGGCCTGCTGGCGGAGGTGGCGCGCCGCGTCGGAGCGGAGGGCGAGGTGCTGTTGGTGGAGCCGGCGGGCGCCTGGACTCGGGCCGCGGTGCCCGCCGGGGTCCGCGTGCTGCACGCCCGCCTGGACGCGCTGCCCCTGGCCGACGGTGCGGTGGATGCCTGTCTGGCGCCCCACTTCCTGCACCTTGGTGAGCACGACCGGGCACTGGCGGAGGTGCGCCGCGTGGTGCGCCGCGGTGGGCGCGTGGCCCTTGGCGCCCCGCGGTCGGTCGACCTGGATCACGCGGCGCTGCAGCCCTGGCTGGAGCCGCTGCGCGCCCTGGCCGCCCGCCTGGATGTGCCGGTGAGCGGCCGGCAGGGTCCCGAGGGTCGGGCCGGCGCCGGTGAGGCCCTGGAGCGCCACGGCTTTCATGGCCTGGAGGTGCGCACGGGCATGCTGCCCCTGGGCGCGCCGTCGCACGACGCCCTGTTGCACGCGCTGCATGACGCCGAGGTGCTGCGGGAGGTGTTCGCCCGCATCCCGTGGCGCGAGCGCCACGCCTTGGTGCAGCAGATGCGGACGCGCGGCGAGGCGGTGGCGGAGGCCCTGCGTTGCGGGGTGCACGCCCTGGCCGTCTCGGGCGAAATCGCCGTCGCGTCGGTGCCGTGAGTGGTGAACGTCGGAGCAGGGGCCGGCGGTGCCGGCGGGAATGGATACGCAGGCGGTGGCACGCGGGAAGTGGGGGCGCGGGTGGCCGGTACGGGGGCGCGGATCGTCGTCACCGGGGAGCGGCGGCTGGCAGCCGTCGTCCTTGCCGACCGGCTCGGCGAGCTCGGCGTACGGGCCGAGGTGCGTTCACCGACCCAGATCGAGGGGCAGGTGCCGCCCCGCCGGCCGGTTGCCATTCTGGTGGCCGGTTGGTCGGCCGGCCTGCAGGACATGCTGCGGCGGTTGGCGGCGCGCGGCCACCACGCGATCGTGTTGCCCTTCGGTCCGGGCGCGGTGGACCGCGTGCGCGCCATGCGTAGCGGCGCCGCGGACGTCATCCCGTCCGGGCCGCAACAGGCCGAGGAGTTGGCGTTGAAGCTGGCGAGGCTCCTTCCCGCGCCGGCCGCCGCCCCGTCCGGGGAGCGCGCGCTACGGGTTGGGCCATACACCTTCGATCCGGTGCGCCAGCAGCTTCTGGGCGGCGGGCGCGTGCTGGAACTGACCCCCACCCAGTCGGTGTTGCTGTATTGCCTGCTGGACACCGCTCTGGCCGAGCCGGGCCGCCGCCTGCGCGCGTCCGATCTGATCGCGGCTTGCCGGCTGCCGGGGTTGACGCCGGGGGCGCTGCGCAAGCAGGTCTTCGAACTGCGGGCGCGTCTGGAGCGGGACGCCGGGCTGCAGCTCATCAGCGGTGATCTGAGAATGGGGTTGGCCTGCCGGCCGGAACTCTGCTGCCTGCAGGTGTCGGCGGAGCGGCGGTCCCGGCCGATGGGGCCGCCGTCCGACTCGGATCCCGAACGGGCGGGTGACTAGCGGACGTATACCGTGCCGTCCAGCACGGCGGTGACCGGTTGGCGCTGGATCCAGGTGGACCAGACGCCCTCGCCGGGATCATAGAAATACAGCGCGCCGTGCGTCGGGTCGTAGCCGTGTACCGCCGCCGCGGCCGCGCGCGTGGCGGTGGCCGTCGGACGCGCGTTCCAGAAGGTGCCATTGGAGACCGAGGTGAACTGGCCGCGCTGCAGGACCACGCCCTGCACGGTGTGCGGGAAGCCGGCGTGGTGCATGCGGTTGACGATGACGGCCGCGACCCCGACCTGGTCGGTGTATGTACGATTCCCCTCTTCGGCGACGATGATCTTCGCCAGCATGCTCATTCCGGAGCTCGAGACCGAGGCCGGGCGGGACTGGGTGGAGGCGTTGGCGGCCGTTGCGTTCGTGGTCGGGAGCACCAGCCGGAGTCCGGCGTAGAGATCGGAGGCGGGGTGCGTCGGATTCACCGCTTCCAGTGCGGCCACCGAAATGCCGAGCCGGCGTCCGATCGACCAGTAGGTGTCGTTGGCGCGGACGCGGTAGTGGGCGGAGGCGGCGAACGTCGGGGCGGTGGCCGCGAGAGTGGCCAGGGCGCAGGCCCCGGCGAGGATAAAACGGCGCAGTTTTGGTCCGTGAAGCACGCGGCAGGCTCCTTTCTTGCGCCGCCGGGGTTAGTTGCAGGGTTGGGGCGAAGGATGTCCCCACCGGCAGGCCGCCGGTTTCACCCCGTGGGCGCGAATCGTCCCCCCGGTCCCGGCGCGGCGGCCGGGATTAGGCGCGGTGCTTGCCGAGGGTATGCCTTGGTGCGCATGCCGTCCAACGGCCGTGGCGGCGCTCTGCGGCCGGTGCGGAGCCGCGGCCGGCGGCCGGCGCGGTCCCGGCGCCGCCTGGCGCAGTCTGGCGGTGGGCTTCCACGGCGCGGCACGGTTGGAAGCGGCTGCGCCGCCGGTTCACATGGGGACCGGGCCGCCGCGGCCCTTGGCGCGCGGCAACCGCACCTGCAGTTGGCCGTTGGTCACGCGGCTCGGGATCTCGGGCAGGTCGGGCAGATGCTTCCAATAACCGCCAGGATCGGGATGGCCGCCAAGGTCGAAGCTTGCCCCATGGCAGGGGCACACAAGGCGAGCCGCGCCCTTGGTGTGGTGCAGCGGGCAGCCGACGTCCGTGCACAGGCCTGAGAGGACGCGCGGCCGGTCCACGCCGCCGACGACGAACACGTAGCTGGTCCCGACCATGGTGGGCATTACGCTGCCCGGGGGGAACGATGCCGCGGCGCCCACCGTCTTCCAGCGCGCTGGCGGCCGCAGGACGGACCAGAAGCGATGGCGCGCGGCCAGCGCGGCGGCGAGCATGATGGCCGTCCCGCCGCTCCAGAGCAGGGCGCGCCGGCCCAGCCGCAGGCCGGGCGTCGGGGGGACGGTGTCCGTCCGGCCCGCCTCCTGGCGCACCTGGGCCAGCAGCGTGGCCTGGAAGGGGGCGCTCGGTGCCGCCGCCCGCCGCCCCAGTGCGCGCAGGCCGGCCGCGGCGGCCGCCGCCCGCCGCTCTTCGGTGCTCACCAGCGCACCGGTGGCGCGGCCGCGCAGCAGTCGCGCCACCCAGGCGTCGACGCGGCGGGCGGCGCGCGTTTCCGCGTCGCGTTGCGTCTTCCGATCCATCTTCTGGTCCATCTTCCGATCCATCTTCCGATCCATCTTCCGATCAGTCTTCGGACGCCGGCGCGGCACCGTCCCCACCCCCCGTGCGGCCCGCCGCCCGCAACGCGCGGTACTGCAGGACGCGGACATGATCCGGCCTCAGGTGGAGCCGGGCGGCGATTTCCTTTGCGGAGAGCCCTTCCAGAAAACGCAACACCAGGACCTCCCGGTAGCGGGATGGCAGGCGGGCCAGCACGGCGGCCAACTGGCGTCCGGCCCGCTCCCCGTCGGTCGACGCGGCCGCGTCCGGCCGGTAGGCCTCGATGCTGGCCTTCAGGGTTGCGGCCCGGCGATAGTGATCGCGCCAGTGTTCGGTGAGCGCGGTGGCCGCGGCGCGCAGCAGCCAGGCCCGCACCTCGCCCGCGCTACGGTCGGCCTCCAACCAGCGCACAGCCCGCATGAAGACCTCGCCGCAGAGGTCTTCGGTGTCCGCGGTGTTGTGCAGGCGCGCATACAGATAGCGGTAGACGGCAGGAAGATGCGCGCGGAAAGCCGCATCCAGGGCGGTGTCTTGGGGCGGTGGCGACCCGTCCGCCGGCGGGTCTTCGGGCTGCCGCCCGCGCACCCGGGCCACGGCGCGCCTCCCCCCCGCCATGTCGGCATGTCGGCGACCGCGCCAACCTTCATCCGTCATTTGGAAGTACGGCGGCGTGTAACAGCGGTGGTCGGCGGCCGCCCGGTATCCGGCCGCAGGAATCGCGGGGCGGCCGCCAAAGGTTGCAGCGTCGCTCGAGTTGCGGAGGTGTGACCCCCATGCAGATCGCCTACACGACCTATTCGACCCCCGGCTGGTCGCCGGAACGGATCGCCGAACGCGCCGCCGCCCTCGGATTCGACGCGATCGAACTGCGTACCTACGATGGCCACCCGGTGCCGGTCGATCTGAGTGCGGCACAGGTGGAGGACTTGCGCCGTACCTTCGCGGCCCGCGGGCTGGCGGTCTGCGCCCTGGGGACCTCCTGCCGTTTCGCGCCGTCCGATGAGGTCTGTGCGGCGTCGATCCGCGACGCCCGCCGCTACCTCCAGGTGGCGGCCGGCCTGGGGGCGCCCCTGATGCGCGTGTTCGGCGGCGCCTTCGACGCGCAGTCGGTCTCTGAGGCCGATGCCGAGCGGCGCGTGGCGGGCGCGCTGGCCGAACTGGCGCCCGAGGCCCGCGCGGCCGGCGTCTGCGTGGTGCTGGAGACCCACGACGGCTTTTCGGCCGGTGAACGCGTGGGGCGTGTGCTGCGGCAGGTGGGGGACGGCGCGGTCGGCGCGTGCTGGGACTGGCTGCATCCCTGCCGGGTGGGCGAGAGCCCGGAGCAGACCGCCGCAGCCCTGCAGGGTCGCGTCCGGCACGCCCACACGAAGGATGCGCGTCGGTCCGCCGACGGCAAGTGGCAGGCGGCACCCCTGGGCGAGGGGACCCTGCCTTTGGCCGGCATCCTCCAGGAGATGCTGCGCCAGGGGTATGACGGGCCGCTGTCGTTGGAGTGGGAGGGCCCGCGCGAGAAGGACGATGCTCAGCCGGTGCTGGCCGCCTATGTGCCCGCCATCCGCCGCCTGCTGGCCGCCCACGCCCCGTCCTGAGTTCACTCGGCCGGGGTCTGGAGGTGGCGGGGCAGGGCGGCCAGCAGCGCCAGGAGCAGCTTGAGCCCGCGCTGGATATCCGGCTCGGCGATGGCGTGGCGCAGGTTCCACAGCGAGAGCCGGCGGGTGTCGGTATCCGCCGCCCGCCCCGCGTCCCGCAGCGCCGCGCTCAGGCCGGCGAGCACTTCCAGCGTCCCGCTCTCCTGGGCGCGCAGGGCCGATTCGGACAGCGCCGTCGCCGTCCCGGCTACGCGGGCGGCGAGATTCGGCGTCGCCAGGTCCCGCACGGCCGCGACCAGCCCCGCCACCTCGGTCAGGGCGGTCCAGGTGCCGTCCTGCTGCCATTGCCGCAGCTGCTCCGCGGCCGAGGCCAGCGCCGGCAGTGTGCGGGCCAGGCGGGCGGATGCCTCATAGGACTGGGACTCGGTGAGCAGCACCGCCAGTTGGCCGAGGGACGAGGTCAGGGTCGCGACGCGCTCGACCAGCGCCGGTGTCGCCAGGTCCTCCAGGAGCGCCAGCAGGGTCGCCACGCGGTCTGCGGCCGCGGGGTCCGCCGCGGACGCGGATGCCGATGCGGATGCCTTCGCTTCAGCCGGCGCAGCGTCGGTCGACACACACCCACCCCCTTTCGGTTGAGGCTAAAGCACGCCGGCCGACGTCAGCCAGTACATGCGGTTGTACGCCAGCTTCATGTGGTGCAGCAAGGCGCTCGGTTCCTTGGGCTGCGGCGGGTTTTCGTAGTCGAAGGCGACATAGGTCGCCTTCGAGAGCCCGGTCTCGATGAAGCAGACCACCTTGCCGTCGTAGCGCGCCGACCCGTGGCCGCCCTGCAGGCGGCTGGCCAGGTTGGCGGCGATGACGTCCGCCTCGAAGTGGGCGGTCGACCCGGCCTTGCTGATGGGTAGGTTCGTCGTGTCCCCGCAGACGTAGATGTGATCGTCGCCGACCATCTGTAGCGTGTGCCGGTCGGTGGGCACCCAGCCGCCCTTGTCGCCGATGCCGGAATCGAGGATGACCTTCTGACCGCTGTGCGGGGGGATGGCGACCAGCAGGTCGTAGGGCAGGGTTGTGCCCTCGGCGCCGACGACCGTGCGCGCCTGCGGGTCGACCCGCTCGACGTTGAAGAACGTCTCGGTGCGGATGCCGCGCTGGGCCATCACCGGCTCCGCCCAGCGCGCCACCGGCTCGAGCGAATGCAGCCGGCCGATAGGGTAGGTGTAGGTGAGTTCCGTCTGGTCGCGCAGGCCGCGGCCCCGCAGCCACTCGTCCAGCATGAAGGTGAACTCCAGCGGGGCCACGGGGCACTTGTGCGGCACCCCGACCACCAACACGACCCGGCCGCCGGTGAAGGCCAAAAGCGCGTCGCGCAGCCGCAGGGCGCCCTCCTCCGTGTAGAACCAGTGGCCGCCTTCCTGCAGGCCCGGCACCTGTTCCGGCGCCGGGCGGCTGCCGGTGGCCAGCACGAGGTAGTCGTAGTGGACACGCCGGCCTCCGGCCAGCACGACGTCGCGCTGTTCGCGGTCGACGCGTTCGGCGCTCGCGGTGATCAGCCCGACGTGCGGGTCGAGGAGCGAGGCCTGCGGCCGCCGCCCTTCGGCGGGGTTGGCCTGGTCGAACGCCATATACAGATACAGGGGCTGATAGACGTGGTGCGCCGAGGCGGAGATCTGGGTCAACCGCACCTCGCCGGCGTCGATCTGGCCGGCCACCGCCCTGGCCAGCTGGTTGGCCACAACCGTACCGCCGACGCCGCCGCCGAGTACCACAACCTCCTGCGCCATCGTGCCGCCTCCTCCGAGCGCCGGCGCGTCAGCGCATGCGGCGCACCTGGATCTTGTAGACGCCGTCGGCCGCGGTGCTTGAGACCAGTTCGTGACCGGCCCGCTGCGTCCAGGCCGGGATGTCCCGGGCGGAACCCTGGTCGGTCGACCAGACCTCAAAGAGGGTGCCGACCGGCGCCAGCCGCAGTTCTTTGATCAGTTCCATCAGCCCTCCCGGGCAGAAGGAGCCGCGGGCGTCGATCACGTGCGGTTCCTGGGTCTCCTGTGCCAACGGCCGGTCCCTCCCCGCCCGGAGCGGTGCATCAAAAGGTGACGATGGATTGGCCCTCGGTCTCCGCCACAAAACCGGCGACGCCCAGGGAGTCGTCGAACACCGGCTCCAGGTCGGCAAGCGTCCAGCCCTCGACGTCCAGGACGAGGGCGCAGGCATACACCCGCACCCCGCCGGTCTCCCGCGCCTGCCGGAGGATCTCAAGGTAGTCGGTTCCCTTGGCCGCGACGCGGGTGGCGATCGGCCCGCTGTGGATCCGGGCGCGCACCTCCGGGCTGCGGTGGAAGCCGGACATCGCCTCCATTGAGACGTAGACGGCGACCTCCTGGCCGTAGCTGCCGGCGACCAGGGCCATGGTCGCGGCGGCATGCAGTTTGGCCGTGTCACCCGACAGCAGCAGCAGACACATCCCCATAGCGCGCCACCCCCCGCCGCCGTGCGGACGCCGGTCCCAAACCTCCAACCCTCAGGGACAGTATCCCGCCCGGTTTCATCAGTGTCAAACCCGCCCAGCGGTGGGGGATCGCCGGATGCGCGCCGCCGGCGCCTCCCAGTATGGTGTCCAGGCCCCCCGCTGCGGTGGGCTCGGCCGTGCCGGCATCGCGCCGGCACGGAAAATGCAATACCCTGTCTCACGATAGGGCGCTCACGATAAGGCCCCGCGGGCCGGTCGGGCCGCGGCGGCCGGGCACATCCGGCACGTTGTTGGAGGAACGCGATGGCGGGGCCGTATCTCCGCTTCGATCCCGATGGCGAGCTGCGCCCGTTGGCAGAGGCGGATGCGGCCGAGTTGTTCGCCCTGACGGATCGTTCGCGCGAGCGCCTGGGGTGCTGGCTGCCCTGGGTGGATGTCGTCCGCACGCGGGAGGACAGTGCGGCGTTCATCCGCGCGGCCCAGAAACAGGCGCAGGCCGGTGAGGGCTTCCAGTTCGCCCTGCGCACCGGGGGACGGCTCGCCGGGGTGATCGGCCAGCACGGGCTGAACCGCGATCAGCGCATCATCGATTTCGGCTACTGGCTCGGGGACGGCTTCGAGGGCCGCGGGCTGGTGAGCGGCGGTTGCCGCGCGTTGCTTCGCCACACCTTCGCCACCCTGCCGGTGGAGCGGGTGCGCCTGCGGGCCGCGCCGGGCAACCTGCGCAGCCGGGCGGTCGCCGAACGCCTCGCCTTCCGCTGGGTGGGGGTGCAGCGCCGCGCCGAGCGGGTGGGAGACCGCTGGGTGGATCACTGCCACTATGAACTCTCCTTGGAGGACTGGGTGCGGTTGCAACTGCCGGCGGGCGCCGCCCCCCGTGCCGGCGCGCAGGCCGCGGTCGCGGCGACCACCGCGGTGGACGACGCCCTGGACGCGGAGATGGCCGACTACTACCAGGCCCGGGCCGAGGAATACGACGATTGGTATGAGCGGCGGGGCGCGTACGCGGCGCGACCCGGCCACCCGGAGTGGTTTGACGCCCTGGCCCGGCTGGCGACGGTGGTCTGCCGCTTCGCCCAGGGTCTGTCCCCCGGGGCGGTGGTCTGCGACCTCGGCTGCGGTACCGGCCGTTGGACGGCGATGCTGGCCGAGCGCCGCGATCTGCGGGTCGTCGGCCTGGACCGCTCGACGGCGATGCTGGGACAGGCCCGGGCACGCCTGCGGCGGCTCGACCTCTCCGCCCGGTTGCTGGCGGGGGACGCCCTGGAGCCGCCTCTGGGCGCCGCATCCTGCCACGCCGCCCTCTGCGGGTTCCTGTTCGACCACCTGGACGACCACCAGCGGGCACGCCTCTTGGAGGGACTGGGCCGCACGCTGCGGCCGGACGGTTGCGCCCTTTTCCTGGCGAACCGGCGCGAACCGCGCCATGTCGCCGACGTCGAGCTGCAGCAACGGGTGCTCGGCGATGGCCGCCGCTTCCGCGTGCGCAAGGCCCTGTTCGACGCCGAAGGCCTCCGGCGCGCCCTGGCCCCGCTGGGCGCCGCCACCACCGGGGAGGCGGGGGCGCCGTTCGTCTGGGCCCTGGTGCGGCGCGGTCATGGCGCGGATGCGCCGGGGCGCGTCACGGCCGCCGGCTGACCCGCCAGATCCCCACAGGGTGTCCGGTCACCCCGTGGGCCGCGGTGTAAAGCGGCCGAGGACGGCCGCGCGGCGGGCGCCGGTCGCCCGCGGCACATTGCCGGGCCGGCCGAGCAACGAACACAGGCCGAGGATGGCGAACGCCAGGGCCTCCCGCGATTCGGCCGGGACACCCCAGGCATCGGTGGGGGCGACGGGGATCGGGTGCAGCCGCCGGGTCAGGGCCGCCAGCAGCGCCGGATTGCGCGCCCCGCCCCCGCCGACCAGGACGCGGTCGGGGACCGGCAGGAAGCGGCGGTACGCGCCGGCGATGCTGGCCGCCGTGAACTCGGTCAGGGTCGCCAGCAGGTCGGCGGCCGTCCCGCGCCAGTCGGCCAGCACCTGGTCCAGCAGGGCGTCCCCGAAGGTGTCGCGCCCGGTGGAGCGCGGCGGCCGCCGCCGCAGGAAGGGATGCCGCAGCAGGTCCGCCAGCAGCGCGGGGTCCACCCTTCCGCGCAGCGCCATCTCCCCGTCGCGGTCACAACTCGCACCGGGAGGGCCGACACGGCGGACCGCCGCGTCGATGAGCATCGTCCCCGGGCCGGTGTCGAAGGCCTGGATGCCATCCGCGTCCGCTCCGGCGGGCAGGAAGGTCACGTTGGCGATGCCGCCGATGTTTTGCACGCAGCGGCTTTCCGCGGCGTCCCCGAAGAGGTGGTGGTCCGCCAGCGGCACCAGGGGCGCGCCGTGGCCGCCCGCCGCCAGGTCCGCCGCGCGGAAGTCGCTGACCACCGCCGTGTGGGTGCGCTCTGCGAGTTCCGCGGCATTGACCCATTGCAGGCTGCGCCCGGGCCGCTTCCCGCGCGGTGGCCGGTGCCAGACCGTCTGGCCGTGGCAGGCGATAAACGCGGCGGGGGTGTCCACCCCGGGCCGGCACCACTCGGAGACGGCCGCCGCATACACCTCGGCCAACGCGCCCTCGAGATCCGCGATCGCTTCCAGCCCGACTTCCCCGCGCGACTGCAGCGCCAGCAGCGCCGAGGTCAGCTCGGGCGGGTATGGCCGGTGGACGGTCTGGAGCAGGGAGAAGCGGATCCGCCCGCCCGCCGCATCGGGCTCGAGGTCCGCGAGCACGCCATCCACGCCGTCCAGGGATGTGCCCGACATCAGGCCGATGGCGCGCATTCGGCATCCGTCCCTTTCCCGCGGCGCGGCCGCCGCCTGGGCCGCTTCTTGCGCGGCGTGGTTTCCCCGGGCGGTCGCCGTCCCCTTTGCCCCTTGCGCCGACGGCCGGCTCCTGCCACCCTGGCATGGCGGATGGCGGGAAGGCCGAGGCCGCATGGGGGGTGTGCCGGTGCCGGATCTGCAGCGGCTCTTGACGCGGCCGGACCTTGTGGCCCAGGCCTGCGGCGGGACCAAGACGGAGCAGCGACGCCAGCGGCGGTACGGGCAGGTGGGGGATCGTTTCACCGCCGGGGACGGCACCTTTGAACTGGTGGCCGTCTACCTGCAGCGGCTCGGCGATATGGGCGACGCCGACGCGCGCCGGGAGGGATTCGCCGACCTTGCCGCCTACCGTGCCAGCCTGGGATCGGTGCACGGGGTCGATGTCTGGCAACCGGACGGCGAGGCGTGGGTGCACGCCTTCCGTCGGGTGGAGGGCTGACGCCGTTTCCGACCCGCGCGGCGTTCGCCGGGGCGCCGCCGACCGGGCCGCGTCCTTTCGCGGAGGAACGGCGGAGGGATGCGCGCGTGGCGGAGCCCTGACTTCTTTGACGCGGCGGGGCGCCATAGGCCGCGCAAAGACGCATTCGGCCCGCAGTCCGGCCGCGCTGGCCCACGCGACGAAACTGGGCGCTGTGTGCGGCCGCCTCACCGCGCGCCGTGGCGCCACACCGGCAACTGCGGCCGTTGGCCCCCGCATGCTGGTGACCGTTTACTGCCTGCTGAGGGACGGCGGCGGGAGGCAATGACGCCCTCGGTCGTCAACCATACTTGAGCGCGCTGCCTGACCGGCTCCCGCCATCTCAGCCACCCCGCGGCACCGGTTCCACCTGTGGCGCCACTTTGTGCTTGGCCGGCCCCCGCGATCCCGGCCGCCGGGTCCCACGGTTGCCGCGCCCCTCCCCCTCCGGCCCCGCATGCGGAGGGCATGTGCCCGCGATCGGACTTCGCGCACCGCTTCGTCGGGAACCTCGGGCTGCCGATGGCCTGGACGCGAGCGGCCGCGGCGCGGGACCGGCCGCCCGCCAGCCGGTACCGTGGTCTTCCCCACCCGGTCTGTCAGCCAGCCATCATGCGGCGCGGGGACTGCCGCGTTCTGGAAGCATGGGATCCTGCGGGTTTGCCGCATGGCACCTTCTGCTCTGAGGAGGCCTCCAGTCGTCCGGCAACCGCCCCCCGCGGCTCTTGTTCGGGGAACGATGTTCTCTTGCCGGCACGGGACATGTCGATCACCAGTGGGTCGAACGGTTGCCGCGAAGGCTTGCTTCATCACGGCTCCTTGCCGCTCTGGGCATGGGCGACAGATGGGCGTGGAGCCGACGCATCTGGGTGCATCTCCAGAAACAGAGAGATCTCGCGCAGCGCGTCGGCCGAGTGGCCGACCAAAGCGTGACCGCCGCTTGGAAAGATGATGGTCCTGCCGTCGGGAACGCTGCTCGCGATATACTTCGCCCGGCTGGCCGTGCCGAACCGGTCGTCTTCGGCACTGATCGTCAGGACCGGACAGGTGATGGTCTCGATCGTGTACGGCTCCTTCGTGGCGGCAGTCTTAAGGTCAAACTGCATCCCTCCGAACCGCGAGCTCACCGGCAGGAGGTGTTCCACAATCTGCTGCACCCGTGCCTTCTCGCTGGGCTCCGCGGTGCGCACGATGGTGGCGTCTGTGCCGAGCAGCATCCGGGTCATTCCGCCAGGCATGACCGGCATCAGTTTCAAGGCTACCCAGGCGACGAAATCGGAGCTGAAGATTGCCCTGACGACGGCGCCGCCGTGGATGGATGTCCCCGCAGGCAGGTAATCGGCGGGAACGAGGAGTACCAGCGCGCGGCAGCGTTTCGGATGGCGGATGGCGAACTGCATGGAGGACCAAGCGCCGGCAGAGATGCCGACCACAACGACCCGCTCGATGCCAAGACGGTCGAGGAGTTGAGCATAGGCATCGGCCTGCATCGCGGTCGTAAGATCACTGGGCAAGCTCGACCGTAGATAGCCGAACCGCGACGGGGCGATGAGCTGATAGCCCCGGCCGGCCAACGCGCCGCTCATGTGCAGGGCCTGATCAAAGCCACCACCCGCACCGTGAACGCTCAGCACCGGCTCGCCCTCGCCCATGACGGCGTATTCCAGCGCTCCGAGTGAAGGTTCCACCGTCTTGCTGTGGCCGATGAGGCGGGCGTGGGCCCGTGTCAGATCACGCACAAAGGCTGCGTAGACGCAGGCGAGGACTGCGAGGACAACAGGGAGGGCTCGGTACATGAATATCTACTCCCAGCTGCGCGCAGCTTGAGGGTCGCGTTCGTGCGTTGTGAACCCAGTTGTCTCCTTATCGGAATCCGGTCCAATCCCTGCAGCGAGGTCCGGGCTGCCCGCTCTGGCAGCGATCCGATCGGGCGGAGCCCGCCGGGGCGCCGCCAGCGGCCGGGAAGGATGCGGTCGTCATCTGCCGAACAGGCAGGGTCTGCCGTCTGTTTAGCCCCTGGCGACGGGATGCGACGCCGGTCGACGGCGCGGCTCCGGGCCGGGTGGGCGGCCGTGAGGGGAGACCGCCCGATGCCCTTTTTCGGTTCCGGATCACAGCGCCGGGCGTCGATGAAGGGCGCGGCGCTGGCATTGGCCGGGGTGCTCGCCGGGTCCCTGCTGCCGCGTCCGGCGGTACTGGCCGCATCGCCGGCCCCGTCCCATCCCTTCGCCGCGCTGCGTGCCGCATACACGCTGTTACTCAAGGACTATGCCGGCCACGTCACGCCGCGGCAGCTCTTGGGGGGCGCGCTACGGGGGATGCTGGCCGCGGCTGGCGACCCGTTCACCACCTACCTTCCGGCGGCGCAGGCGACGGCGCTCGCGCAGAGTCTGAACGGCTTCGACGGCATCGGCGTGGTCATCGGCCCCGTCAGCCAGGGGGTGGTCGTCCAGAGCGTCTTTCTGGGCAGCCCGGCGCAGAAGGCCGGCCTGCGGTCGGGCGACCTGATCGAAGCCGTGAACGGTCATGTGACGGCCGGCCACAGCACCGCCAGGGTGGCCTCCTGGGTGCAGGGGCCGGTGGGCACGCCGGTGGTGCTGCGGGTGCTGCTGCCCGGCCGCGCGCAGCCCGAAACGCTGACCCTGCACCGGGTGGCGATCGTGCAGCCCACCGTCTTCGGCTCCAGCCCCGCCCCCGGCATCGGGTTGATCCGCATCACCCGTTTCAGCGCCGGCACGGTCTCCGGGTTCGACGCCGCCTACCAGAAGCTGCGCCAGCAGCCCGGCGGCCTGCGCGGCTTGGTGATCGACCTGCGCAACAATCCGGGTGGGTATGTGGACGCGGCGCTACGCATCGCCGACCAGTTGGCCCCGGCGGGCCCGCTGCTCAAGGTCGTGACTGCCAAGGGGCAGGTGACCACTTACAGCGCGCCCGCCCATGCGGCGGCACCCCCGATGGTCGTCTTGGTCAACGGCATGACGGCCAGCGCGGCCGAGATCCTGTCCGGCGCGCTGCAGTACCGGGGCGCCGCCGCCTTGGTGGGCAGCCGCACCTATGGCAAGGGCAGCATCCAGGAGATGTTCACCCTGCCCGGTGGACAGCGCGCGAAGATCACGGTGGCCATGGACGAACTGCCCAACGGCCACTCCTGGGAGCACGTGGGCCTGACGCCGAACGTCGCGGCGCTACCGGCCCCCTCGCCGCTCTCGCAACTGCCGGCGTTCGCCCCGGCCGGTAAGACCAGCGTGGGCCGCGGCCGGATCGGGCTGGACGTGCTGGGCCTGCAGCAACGCCTCCAGCTGTTGGGATACTACCGGGGTCATCCGGACGGGGTGTATGGACGGATGACCGAGGCCGGGGTGCAGGTGTTCCAGGAGCACGTCCAGCTGCCGCCGACCGGTGTCGCCACGCCGGCCACCTGGCAGGCGTTGGAGCGGGCGGTGGCGGCCCGCATCCAGCGGCTGCGCAACGCGCCGCGGCCTGACACGGTGCTGGCCAAGGGGCTGCAGGTCCTGCGGGTGCGGATGGCGGTGGCGCACCCCGGCGGATGATCCCGCGGCGGAGCGGCGTGGCGGAAGGAGGAGACGCGATGGAACCGTCGGCGCGCCACGGCCCCCCGGCCGGGTGGCCGGTACCGCTGGAGGGCCAGCCGGTGCGGGTACCGCTTTCCGGCAACGTGCCGGCCGGACCCGCCGTGCGGGCCCTGCTGGACACGGCGCCGCTGCAGCGGCTACGCGGGGTGCGCCAGTTGGGGTTGGCCCACCTGGTCTATCCGGGCGCGACCCACACCCGCTTCGAGCACAGCCTGGGCGTCTACGCCACCGGACGCCTCCTGCTCGGTGAGCTTCTGGCGCGCCGCGGCCGCACGCTGCTTGGCGACGCCGACGGCCACGCCTTTCTGGCCGCCTGCCTGCTGCACGATGTGGGGCACTACCCCTTCTCCCACACCCTCGAGGAGTTGCCGCCCCATCCCGAGGGCCGGGTGCGGGTGCCCCCCCACGACGAGCGGGCGCGGGCCATCCTGCTCGGCGATCCCGAGGTGGTGCAGGTGCTGCGGCGGCACTGGGCGGCGGAGCCCGAGCGCATCGCCCGCATCATCGACGAGCGGTCCACGGACGGAGATCTGGTGGATGGGCGCCTGCGGCACATGCTGTGTGGTCCGCTCAACCCCGACCGCCTGGACTACCTCGGGCGCGACAGCCAGCACGTCGGCGTGCCGTACGGCCGGGGCATCGATGTCGAGCGGCTACTGGCGGCGATCGACTTCACCGAGGACGGCATGGCGCTGGGGGTGACGCCCAAGGGCGTTTCCGCGGTGGAGACGCTGATCTTCGCCTCGTACTTGATGTACCGGGAGATCTACTGGCACCATACGGTGCGCGCCGCCCAGGCCATGCTCAAGCGGGCGGTGGCCGCGGCGCTGCTGGACGGGGGGCTGGATCAGGAGCGCTTGGTCGCGGCCGACGACGAGCAGGCGGTGGCCCTGCTGCGGGCCTGCGCCCACCCGGCGACGCGCGAACTGATGGCGGCGCTCGGACCGGGCCGCGGGCTGTACCGGCGGTTGTACAGCGGTGGCGAGGCGGACATCGAGTCGCTGCCGGGCGCCGCCGCCCGCGATCTGCTGCACCGGCTGGCGGAGGCCGACGTCTGGGAGGGCGAGCAACTGCTGAGCGCAATGCTCCAGGGCTACGCCAGGCATATCCGCGCGGACGTGCCGGCCCACCACCTGCTTTTCGACGTCGCCGGGCGGGGCAAGGAGCTCTTTTTCGACATCCCGGTGGTCGGGGGAGACCGTCCGCGCTCCACGGCGGACCCGGAGGTGTCCCTCATCGCCCCGACGCTGGCGACGAACTTCGACCGCCATGCCAAACGCCTGCAGCTGCTGGCCCATCCCGACCACGCCAGGGGTCTGGCCGCCTATCTCGGCCTGGGGCCCGTCCGCGACGCGCGCGCCGGCATCCCCGCCGCGGCCCCCTGACGCCGCGGCTGGTGCCCTCCGCCGCGCAGCACCTCCCAGCCACCCGCCGGACGGTGGACCCTTCACGTGCCGCGCCGCGCGGTGCCGCCAGCCCGGTTCCTCCGCGAATGCCGCTGCGACCACCTCACGCCCCCGCGCCGAACCGGGGTCTGCTGGCAGCGATGCCCTGACCGCCAGGGCGCGATGTGTGCCGGAACCCGGAAGGAATCGGGTCGGGCCGCCCGAACGGCGTGCCAGCGGTGTCCGCAGAGGACCCGACCGCCGCCCCCGCCCGTGAGGCCGGGGGTGTGGAGAGGAGGCGGGACCAAAAGGGCGGGCGGGGGATGGTACGGGCGCCGGACCGCATCGACCCGGCTCCACTCGTGCGGCGGGGGGAGTGGCCTGTGGGCATTCAAGCGCGCATTCGAAGATACGGTCTAATCGGTATGGCCGCCCTTGGCCTGATCCTGCTCAGCGCCTGCTCCGCCGGCAAGCCGGCCGGCAACGGTTCCAAGACGTCCGCGGCGAAGGGCGCGACGGCGGCCGCGGCGACCACCGCGCACTACGCCACCATGCTGGCGGCTTCCATCAAGCTCGCGACCGGGACCAAGGTCGCGCTGTGCGGCTTTCCGCTCAAGGCCTGCCCGCGCAACGCCGTCGGGCACGTGACGGCCCACCAGCCCAAGGCGCAGACGGTCGGCAACTTTTCCGAGGTCGATCTGACCCATTACTTCCAGTCCGACGCTATCATTCCACCCCAGAAGATCAGCACCGCCAAGGCCGGGGTGCCGCCCTATAAAGGGGTGGGCAAGTATAAGCTGGCGGGCACCGGCAACGGCCTGAGCGTCGGGTCGATCCCCGTCCCGTACGCCCCGAATACGGGCACCTGGCAGGTGCCGATCACCTGGCAGGGGCATACACTGAAGGTACCGTTCCTGATGCCGGCCGGCGGCGTGGGCGTCAAGAACGCCTTTGATTGGGACAAGCAGTTGACCATCACCGTTCCGGCCGGCAAGTATCTCGGGTTCTGGCTGCTGGAGACGGGCATCAACGGTGGCGGCGGTCCCACCAACGTCAGCGCGGTGTACAAGGGCGGCACGGTTCGCAAGTACGGCGTGTACTACCAGCCGAACTGCAACACGGCGACGTCGCTGCCGCAGTTTTTGGTGTACGCCTCCCCGTATTTCCTGACCGCGACCGGGGTGAACACGGGCTGCCACGTGCTGTTCGCCGAGGCGGTACCGATCAACCCCAGCCACACGCTGACCAAGTTGGTGTTCCCGGCCAACAAGATCAACGTGAACAACAAGATGGTGATCATGTCCCTGACGCTGCAAAAGCCTGCTCCCAAGAAGGGCTGAACCCCCGGCCGGGGACCGCGCGTCGGTCCCCGGCCACCCCGGTCGGTCAGCGCGCGCCTGGGTCCAGGGCCACGGCGCTGGATTGGTGTAGCGCCAGCCAAACGATCCAGGCCTCGCGCACCGGCTTGCGCCACGCCGAGGCCGCCGCCGCCGCATACAGCCGCAACTGCCGGCTGTAGCGCGCCACCGCCTCGGCGCGGGCAATGCGGCCGGCCGGCCGGTCGGTCTTGTAGTCGATCAGCAGCAGGCCTTGCGGTTCCACTGCCAAGGCGTCGATCACGCCCTGGACCAACACCCATTCGCCGGGCGCGGTCTGGCCGATCCCGTGGCGTAGGGTGAAGGGCACCTCCCGCCGCAGGCACCCCGCGGCCGCGGCCCGCCGCAGGCGCAGGCCCAGGGGGCCGGACCAGAAGCGGGCCAGGGCGTCCAGGTCGACGGCGGCGCCCACCGCCGGGGTAATGCCCCCCGCCGTGACCAGGGTGTCGCGGGTGCGCACCAGGGCGGGCCGGTCGCACGGGCCGGCGGCGTCCACCCACTGCTGCACCAGGTGGGTCGCCTGACCGAGTTCCACTGCATCCACCGCGGGCCGGCGCACGGTCCGTTCCCTGGGCGAAACGTCCAACGCCGACTCCGGGTCCGGCGCGGCCGGCTCCTGCTGGCCGTCGGGCTCCTCCCGCCGCAACTCGCCCACGGATCGTTTGCCCGCCAGTTGCCGCGCCGCCGCCCAGGGGTATGTCCAGGCGGCTTCCGCCTCCAGGCGCCGCACCGTGCCGGGGTCGGAGGCCGCCGGTTCCGGCGCGGCCAGCTGCGCATACGGCTCGGACACAGCTGGCGGCGGGCCGATGTGCAATTGCCAGGGGCCGGCTTGGATGGAGGCCGTCGTGCCCTGCGCGAGGGCGGATTCCAGGGCCGGTTCGGCCGCCAGGCAGGGGCCGATCCAGGAAAGCCAGGAGGATCCCTCGGCCAGGTCCGACGGTCCGCCGGTGCGGGCCGCAAGCGCCCACGCCTGCGCGGCTTCCGGCAGCGGGGCCGTCCCGACCAGCGCCAGGTGTTCGCGGGCCCGTGTGAGCGCCACATACAGGGTCCGCAACTCCTCGGCGCGTTCGTCGTCCCGCCGGGCCGCCTGAACGGTGGCGTGGCGCAGGGTCGGCCAGCGGCGGAGTTTGGCCAGGTCGACGGCCCGCACCCCGATGCCCAGGCCACGGTGGAGCAGGATGTCCTGGCGCGGTCCGTCGCCGTGGAAGCGCCGGCCCAGGCCGGCCACGACCACACAGGGGAACTCCAGCCCCTTGCTGCCGTGGACCGACAGGATGCGCACCGCGTCCCCGGCGGACGCCGCGGCCTCGGCGACCGTTTCCTGGCGGCCGCCGTGCTCCAGCCGGTCGATGAGCCGGGCCAAGTCCATGTCCGGGTCGTCCTCGGCCCGGCGGCATTCTTCCATGAGCCATTGCAGCGTCCGCCGCCGCTGCGTGCCCGTCGGCAGACCGGCGGTGCGTGGCGCGCTGCGCTCCAGCACCGGGCGCAGCAGCGCGGAGAACCGTCCGGCCCGCGCCACGGTGCGCCAGCGCTCGAAGTCGGCCAGCCAGGCGGACGCGCGCGCCGCCCGCGCATCATTTTTGGAGGCACAACCGCGCAGGGCCTGCCAGAAGGGGCCCCCGGGCGCCGCCAACCGAATGGCCGCCAGATCGGAATCGTCCATGCAGCCGAACGGGCCGCGCAGGGCGGCCGCCAGTTGGATGTCCTGGCGGGGGTTGTCCAGGGCGCGCAGCCAGGCCAGAACGTCCCGGCCCTCACGGCTGTTGGCGTGCCCGCCGGGGTCCGCCGTCCAGACGGGCAGGCCCCGGGCCTGAAGTGCCTTGGCATAGACCTCGGCCCGGCCCCGCAGGGCCCGCAGCAGGATGGCCACGTCGCGGGGTTCCACCGGCCGAGTGGCGTCCGCCTCCTGCACCCGGCCGCCTTCCAGCCAGCCACAGACGAGGTCGGCCACCGCCGCGGCCTCCCGCTCGAGTGCGGTGCCGCCATCCCGCCAGGCGGGCCCCTGGCCCGTGTCGTCGCCGTTGTCCATCGTCTCGGCGTCGGAGGCGTCCGGCGGTTCCGCTTCGGTGTCCTCCCAGTCGGTCCGCCCCTGGGCGTCGGCATTGAGCAGGACGACCTGCACGGGGGCCGATGCTCCGGCGTACGCGGCGCCTGGGACCATGGGCTGAGCCCGCTGCGCGGGGATGCCGGAGCCGGCGGCGCGAAACAGGGTGCCGAACAGGGCGTGGACGGCCTCAAGAACGGGCCGGCGGCTGCGGAAGTTGTGGGTCAGCGGCGTCAGGGATCCCTCGCCGGCGGCGCAGCGTTCGGCGTGGGCCAGCAGTCGGCGCGGGTCCGCGAGGCGGAAGCCATAGATGCTCTGGCGCATGTCGCCGACGAGAAAGAGGTCTTTCCCTTCCGCCACGGCCTGCAGCAGGGCGTCCTGCACCGGGTTGAGGTCCTGGGCCTCGTCGACGAGCACTTCGCGGTAGCGGCCGCGCACCTCGGCGGCCGCGGGACCGCGCAGTAGCGCCAGGCAATCGGACTCCAGGTCAGCGAAGTCCAGGGCGTGCATGCGGGCCTTGGCGGCGGTGTAGGCGGTGTCGAGGTCTGCCACCAGGGCGCACAGGGCCTGGATGGCCGGGGCGGTCGCGCCGGCCTCGGCTGCGAGTTCCGTCCAGGGGCGGGCCAGCGGGCCGGCGGCGATCGCGCCGAGTGCCTCTTTCGCCGCGTCGCGCAGGGTGCGGATGCGCGTGGCGACCTCGTCGTCCGCGCCGCCGCCCTTGGGTGCCAGCTTCGCGAAGCCGGCGGTCCGCAGCCGCTGCGCCCCCAGGTCCCAGCCCTCCGGGTCGAGGGTGTCCTGGATCAGGACGTCCAGCATCTGGATGTCTGCGGCGAGCGTGCGCGCATACCCCCCGAGACCGGGGGCACCGTCGGCGAGGCGCTGGGCCTGGAGCAGGGTCCGCCGCACCGCCCGCAGCCGGCGCTCGCGTAGAGAAAGGCCATCGCCGGCGGGACAGGTGCAGGACTCCCGCGCCTGCCGCTCCAGCCAGTCCTCCGGGTCGGCCACCCCGCGCATGAAGGCGTGCAGTCCGGTGACGAGCCCTGGAAGCTCATGGCGCAGCCGGCCCCCGCCATAACCGGACACCAGGGCTTGCAGGTCTGCGGAGGGCCGGGCGGCGCGCTCGGTCAGCAGCCGCTCCAGGCATTCGTCGCGGCAGGCGTCCGCCTCCGGGCCGTCCAGGACGCGGAAGGCCGGGTCCAGCCCCTGGGCCGCGAAGTGGCGGCGCAGCGTCCGCTCGCAAAAGCCATGCACGGTGGTGATGTCCGCCTGGGGCAGGAGCCAGGCGGAGCGTTCCAACCGCGGCGCCGAGGCGGCCCGCCGGCGAAGTTCCCGCTCGATGCGCTGGCGCATCTCGGCCGCGGCCGCGCGGGTGAAGGTGACGATGAGCAACTGGCCGACCTGGAGCGGGTTGTCTGGATCGGTCAGCAGGCGCACTACGCGTTCGGTCAACACGGCCGTCTTCCCGGAGCCGGCGGCGGCGTCGCACAGGACCAGCCCGCCGCGCGCCGCGATGGCCCGCGCCTGCTGTGGCGTCCATTCAGGCAAGGGGCACGCCTCCTTCCCGCCGCTCTTCCTGTTCCAGCCGGCCCCAGGCGTCGGACGCCCTGATCCGTTCCAGGGTGCGCGGGCGGTCCCCGGCGTCAGGATCCAGCCCGCAGACATCGCGAAAGACACAGACGTCGCACGCGGTCGCCTGGCCGAGGCGGTATGGGGCGGGCGCGATCCGGCCGGCGGCGGCGGCGGCGCGCAGGCGGGTGGCGCGTCTGGCCGCCGCCCCGCGCAGGAGGTCAAAGCCCTGCCGGCCGGCGACGAGGCTGTTGGCGTAGGGTGTGCCGTCCTTTTTCCGGCGCACCCCGGTCACGGCGCCGTCCAGCGCGCTTTCGTGCAGTGCCGCGACCTCCTGGTCCGCCGGGGCGACGCCCTGCAGCCGGGGCGGCCGGGGTTCGGGTCCCTCGGGTCCCGGGGTGGTCTGAAGGCGCGTCCGCACGGGCAGCAGGAAGCATCCGGCCGGCTCGGCCCCGCGGCCGTCGGACGCTACCGTCAGGTAGAGGACGGGCTGCAGGGTGAGCGCGTGCCAGAAGCGTTCGAGCGTCAGGCGGTCGTCGCCGGTCTTGTAGTCGATGACCCTCAGCAGGCGGCGGCCGTGGAGGACGGCCTCGTCGATCCGGTCGACGCGGCCGCGTAGCCCGGCCTGCCGGAACGACCACTCGGTGGCGGACGGGCGGAACGCCCCGGCCCGGGCATGGGCGATCACCGCCTCGACGCCGCGCTGGACGTCGCGCCGCACGGCCTCCATCCCCAGGTCGTCGCGGGCGTCCGGCAGCGCCCCGTCCAGGATGCGCGGGCGGACCTGGTCCAGGGCGTCCTCCGCGAAGCGTCGCGCCTGCGCCGCGTCGGTGTCGGCCGGATCGCGGCCGGCGCGGCGAAGCCCTTCGACCCACCGCGCCAGGGCCGCGTGGACCAACTGTCCGTGCCGCTGGGGGTCGATGCCGGGCGGGCGGCGCGGCTGGAGGCGCAGGCCGTGCGCGGCGAAGTGGCGGTACGGGCAGGCGGCCGCGGTCTCGAGCGCCGTCGGGCTCGCCTCCGGCGCATACAGCCGCTCCGCCAACTCCGGGTCGAGCCGCCGCGGCTCGGCGGGGGTGAGGCCGGCCATCGCCCGGGTGAGCCACGCCAGGCCCTGCGGCTGCTGGGCCAGCCACGCCTTCGCGCCCTGCCAGACCGGCGGCGGGGCGCTGCCCTCGTCCCGGAACCTGCGGAATTCCGCCGCCAACTCTGCCGCCAGGGCCGCCAAGCCCCGGCGGGCGGTGGGGCCCGCGGCCGGTCCCCAGGTGGGGCACACGCCGGCCGCCGCGGCCAGGCGGTGCCAGAGGACGGACGGGCCGTGGTCGAGCGGGTGGCTCAGATAAAGGCGGCGGGACGGGCGCGTCGCGGCGATGTAGCCGAGGTAGGCCTCGTCCAGCAGGCCCTGGGCCGACGTCGGGGCGAGTTCCAGGCCGACCCGCCGGATTTCCTCGCGCGCCGCGTCCGGCAGCAGCGTCCCCTCCCCCGGCGCGTGCGGGAAGAGGCCCTCGCCCAGTCCGAGGAGGAAGACGGCTTGCAACTCCGGGTGGCGGCTGCGGTTCACCCCGCCGCACAGCACCTGGTCCAGCCGCGGCGGCACCAGGCCGACCCGCAGCCCCTCCAGTCCGGCGCGCAGGCTGTCCGCCAACTCGGACGCGCCCAGGCTCCGATCGCCCAGGACGCCGGCCAGGGAGTCGATCAGGCCGCGGATGGCCTGCCAGCACTGACCGTGCCACTGGGCGCGCTCCGGCTGACCCTCCGCCAGGTCCTCCCGCTGTTGTCGCTCGACCCATGCTTCCGCCCCGACCGCCTCCAGCAGAGCGCGGCAGGCGCCGGCGGCCTCACGGGCGGGTGTGGGTGCTGAGAGGGTCTGAGCCAACCGTTTCAGGGGTGCCACCAGCCGCCGGCGCAGCCGCTCCAGCCGGTCCCGATCGCGGCGCGCCGCCGCGCCCGAGCCGAGGGCCGCAAGGGGATGGAGCCAGGCCGGCCCGTCCAAACCCATGGCCAGCGCGGCCTCTTCGAGTTCGTCGCCCTCGTCGCGGCTCAGACCGCACAGGTCCGTGTGGAGGTAGCGGGCGACCGCGGCCAGCGTCCAACCGGCCGCAGGGACGGCCAGGGCGGCCAGGAGGGCGCGGGCGACCGGGTGGGGCGCGACGGCGGGCTTGTGGTCGATGAAACAGGGGATGTCGCGGCGGGCGAAGGCGGCCGCCAGCCGGTCATGGTACGGTTCCAGGTCGCGGACGATCACCGCCACGTCGCGGTAGCGCAGGCCCTCCTCCCGGCAGAGCCGGTCGATCTCGTCGGCGGCTGCCTCCGCTTCGTCTGCGGGGTCCGCCGCCGCATACAGCCGCACGTCGCCGTCCCGCGTCCCCTCCAGGTCCTCGCCGCGCCAGTTCGCCTCCAGCCGCGCCAGCGTGGAACTCGGCGCGAACCGGTGCGGGACCGCCACGTCGAGGGTCTGGAGCCGCGCGCCGGGGTGGCGCCGGCGCATCCGGCGCAGGGTGCGCCAGGTCGGGGCGAAGGGATGGTCGGGCTCCGGCTCCGGCAGGGGGCCGGGCGGCAGGGTCCGGCTGTCCAGGCAGAGGGTGAGGCGCACCTGGGCCCCACAACCGACCAGGGCGGAAAGGAGGTCCTCCTCGCGCGGCGTGAAGCCGGAGAATCCGTCGACCCAGACCGAGGCGCCGGCATACCGCGTCGCCGCCACCACCGAGGCGGCTGCGGCCAGCGATCCCCCGGGGTCGGCCAGGCGCCCGCTCAACTCGGTGCGGTACGCCTCCAGCAACCGTGCCAGGTCGAGGAGGCGGGCCGACGTCTGAGCCGATACCTGCGACGCGCAGGACCGCAGTGCCTCCGGGTCGGCGCCGTATGCCTCCAACTCCGCCAACTGGCGGGCGAGGGCGGACGCCAGGCCGGGTCGGAGGGCGCTCGGGCCGAAGTGGCGCAGGTGGGGTCGGGCCTCCTGGATCAGGCGCGACAACAGCATGCGGCGGCCGGCCTCATCGATCTCCGGGTGGGCGGGCCCGCCATGCTCCTCCAGGATGCGGTGGGTCAGGCGGCGGAAGGACAGGACGGCCAGGCGCACGCAGGCGGTGCCGGGCGTCTGGCCGTCCAGCAGGGCGCGCTCCATCTGGTACGTGGCCTGTTCCGGACAGAGCAGTACCAGCGGCGGCCCGTCCGGTCCACCGGCTTGGAGTTCCTCCAGGGCCTGACGCAGGCAGGTGGCGGTCTTACCGCTACCCGCCCGGCCGATCAGCAGTTCGAGCAAGCGACACGCTCCCTGCCCACCGCGGCGACTGACCCGTGGTGGTTTGGCGCCGGCGATCCGTTCTCCCTGCCCGGTGGGCCGGCAGAGAAACCGGCGGCGCAACTCGGCGATCAGGAGTGCGGCGATCGGAGGCCGTGGCCGGCCTCAGGCCCTCGTTCCGCTGAAACCCGCCAGGGCTCCACGTCTTCCAACCGCCGGGCGAGCCATCAACCCCGCTCCACCCCCGGAGGGGGAATCGCCGGCCGGCCGGTTTGCCCCGAGGTCGCCCGACGATGGTGGACCCCGGAAAGTGGACAGGCCGACCGGGGGGCCGTAAGCAATCCGGGGCGGCAGATGGAGGTACCATTCGGCGGAGTTCAAGGCGGAGGTTATCCTGGAGGTGCTGCGGAGATCCTGGCGCAGTCGTCTTGCAGAGCGGGGGTCCATTCGGAAGGGATTGGGTGCCCCACGTTCTCGCGGCGGAAGAAGCGTGGCGCGGAGCCTGTACCGGAGGCGCAGTATGAGCGCAGGGTCCACGCACGGTACGCCGCGGTCGGTTACCCGGGTGCAACGCTCTACTGGCCGCTGGTGCCGCTCGTGCCGCTGGCTGAGAACCTCGCCGCAATGTGGATGGCCCCTGAGGCTAGGCGAGGCAGGGACGGACTCCGGGAAGTTGCTTAGCGGGGCCCGGCTGACTGTCTTGACGGAGGGGGCCACCGCATTCCTTCCAGACATGCCGCACGGCGCGCGCGGCGTCCCGGCCCGCCGAGTACCACGGGTGTCACGGTTGCACCCCAGGAACATCAGCGTGATGGCGTCCGTTAGCGGGGCGAACAGGCTCCCCGCGCGGCTTCGGCATGGATCGTGTCCAGGCCGGATTACATTTGACCCACTGGAACTGGTCGGGAAATGACCCACCCATCCCGATATGGGCCAAATCCCTGAAAGGTGGGCCCTGCGGATCAGTGCAGGCGGGGGCGTCGGCCTGGTAACGCTTACGGTGGCCGTTTCTCATCGGTCAGGTGCCATGTTCTGCTGCCACCGGTCACCGCGCCACGGGGGAGCACCTCCTCGCCTTCGCGTTCGCCGCGCGAGGACAAGGGCGGCGGTGGGGGACAGGTTGCGTAACGCCCGCCTTTGCGTTGACCCCGGGGGCCACCGCATGGCTCCTACTGCCGCAGTTGCGCCAACAACGTGCAGAACGCGCTCGGCTCAAGGTACGCGTCCCCCAAGATCCACGCCCGCCCCACCGGTCGGCACATCGTCCCGGGTTCGTCCGTATGGACGAATGTGCGTTCTTCGTCCGAGTCACCCATGATCTCCCGAATCCGTAGGGCTATGCGCCGATCCGCGGTGAGCGCGTCAATCCGCTCCTCCAGAGCCCGTCGCTTGGCGGGCTCCCACTCGCGGAGGAACTGGGGCCACAATGGGTCGCACACGGCACGCAGGTCTTCGCTGGGCACCGTCGCCACCAACACATCCGGAGGTGGGGGTTCGGATGCGCTGACGACGCGGTCCATCCATTCCATCCACTGCGATTCCGCGAGTCCGCTGGCAGGTACCGACCGCCGGCGCAGCCACAACACAAACTGCGCTTCCCAGGACAGTTCGAGCCGGATGCTCCATTGCGGTCCGGTCGCCATCTGCAACACATACCCTCCCTTCGCGCCATCCCGCCAATCCCAAACGGTGTCGTGGACCACAGGGGCACACCGGTTGCCCTGGATTGCGATGGGTCACCTGGGCGCAAAATCTTTCTCGCTGCAAACGGCCAGGGTGATGCGATTCTTATAACCATCCCAAGTCACCGGAAGAAGGTCCACAAGCGTGGGAAAGGTCTGTCACCTCCTTCGCTCATGGGCGTTGGTCGCTTCATAGATCCTAGAGTTTTGGGCGAATGGTTCATGCCATGGTCTCCACGGCCGAATTCACAAAGCGAGCGCCTCCGTGTCCAGACGGCGGATTGAGATCCATTGTACCGCGCGCGGTCGCGGAGAAGCTTTCCGCACCCATATCCCCGCCCTACCACTATCGCTACCACCACTATCGCTACCACCTCGGCCGCTCACCATGCCCTCAGGCGCGGAGGCGATGCGGGAGGGGAGAGGCTGGAGCGGCTGTGGCGGCGTATGTGGACCCGCCGTTTGCGAGGGCCCCGGAGAGGTCGCGGTGCTCTCATTCATCGGCTCCTCGACTCCGGCCGTTGCGAGATTCAGTGGGGGGAATGCCCGCCCGCGTGACGAAGGGCCGTTTCCCGGCCGCCAACCCCTCGTCTCGGCCGGTCATGTCCTCAGAGGGGGGCCATTGCGCGCATGGTCACGCCCGGTGCCGCCCCATCTCCCGCCCCGGGCCATTCCGCCGCCGGCCGCGCGGCGCTGCATACCCTGTGGGCCGGCAGTTCCCGGGAGGCGTCCCGCGGGGCGGTGCTGCCCGTCGTTGCCGCCACCGTCCTGGCGGCCCTGGCCGGGGCGTTGGTCGGGGGAAGGGCCCCGGCGCCGGCGGCCAGCCCCTACGCCCTGCCGGGGTTGGCGCTGCACCTTGCCGTACCGCCCCTGGTGGTGCTGGCGGCGGCGGTTCTGTACTGGCGATCGCAGCGGACGGGGCGGGATGGTGCCTGGGGGACGGTCTCCGATCGCGGGGGGGCGGCGTGGATCTCCCTCACCGCCGCGGCGGGGCCGGCCGCCGCCGTCGCCCTCGTCGCTGGGCTGCTCGCACCCCTTGCCGCGTTGGCCGTTGTCGCCCTGACGGGGCTGCACGGCCGCGCCGCGTGGGGGGCCGCTGCGGCCGGGGCGTGGCAGGACGCGCTCACGGTCGCTGTGCTGCTGGGTGCAGCGGCCTTTGCGGGCGCACAACGCGGGATGGCCGAGGCGAACCTCCACTTCCGTGTGGCGCAGCTTCCGCCACGGGGCGGTTGGCGGCGCCGGCCGCTGGACGCCGGCCTGGTGGTGTTGGGGCTGTTCATCGGTTGGACGGCGGACGGGGCCGTACGCAGCGCAGTGGCCACGGGCGCCGTCCCCGCCGGTATCCTGCTGTGGCCGGCCGCGCTACTCGGGGCGGCCATCCTCGCTATGGGTGCCACCGGCCTCGCTGTCCGCGCCGGAGGCCCGCTCGCCGCCTGGGGGCAGGCCCGCTGCCGGAGTGCCGACGCGGTGTTGGCCGTGCGCGCGCTGGGCCGCGGTCGCACGGCGGCGCGCGTCGTTTCCGCGGCGTGCCTGGCCGCGACCGTGGTGGTGTTTGCCCTCAGCGGTCTGTTGACGGTGGCGGGTGCCGCCTCGGTCCAGCGGGACGCCGGTGTCGGGGCCGACCTGCGGCTGACCGAGGTCTGGCCGCGCCCCTGCGGGGCGTGCAAGGGTAGTGCCGCGACCTATATGCGCTGGCGCCTGCCGTCGCTCACGGGGGCCAACCGCGGCCTGCCGGGTGTGGCGGCCGCCGCCACACTGGTGCGGGCCGACGATTCCCTCGAGGCAGGGGTGGCCGGTTTCATTCCGATCCGCACCTACGGTGTGGTCCCCGCGTCGCTGGCGAGTGTCGCCCACTTCGCCCCCGCGGCCGCGGCCAGGGGACGGCGCGAACTGGCCCTGCTGGCCCGCCGGCCCGGCGCGGTCATCGTCTCGCGGGGATTGGCGGCGCTGGCCGGAGTGCGCCCGGGACAGCGCGTGCAGACGGGGCTCCTCGGCGAGGTCACGGTGCTCGCCACCGCCCGGTCCTGGCCCGGAATCGCTCCGGTCCACCGAGACTGGATGGTGGTCAACTGGCGCCGCATGGCGGCCCCGCTGCAGCGCCGCGGGGCATGGACCACGGCCGGCTTCCGCGCCACGGCGCTGATGCGCCTGCGCCCGGGTGCCAGTCCGGCGCGGATCGCGGCCG
>JAJZXK010000187.1 GCA_021806565.1 Bacillota bacterium
CTTGATTTCGAGTGGCTTGCGGTGTGCGATGCTTTGTTGCGGTTACCTGGGCACTCCCCTGGCGCGGACGCTGAGGTGTCCTGGTGTGAGGAGCACGGGGTTCCGGTGCTCCATTCGCTGGACGGGTTGACGAGTTGGTTGGATAGCGCGGCGCGCGAGTAGTCGGCGACAATGCCTGCCCGCGACCTTGCTGCTGCGAAGGTGCAGGCCCCCCCATCTGTCTTGGGGGGCTTGCACCACACAAATCGGCGGACAACGCGGGGCTCATGCGCAACGTCGTGTAGGCATCAAGGCACATAGATACGCATGCGCCATTGCGTCGGAACGCTTGCGTGCCTGCACTGTGCGTCAGGCAAAAACGCGACTCTTCAATGCGGCGCCATAGCTCTTAGGACCACCGCCGCACGTCCTCTTGAGCGCCCGTGCGTCTGGGCTCCTGTGTGCCTAGATGGCCGAGGTTGCTAAGAGGGGTTGTGTGTGGTCTTCGGATGTGATAGTAAGGGAGTGTGTTTCACGTAGCGGGCGTCGCGGGGACCCTACACCCCTGCGGCGTCAGAGACCGGCAGCGTATCGTCGCAGCCGGTACCGGGAGAGGCAAGGCGTATTGCCGCCGCAGCTCACCGCAGGAACCCGACGTATTGCTGTTGGGGGACCGACAAACGGCCCGGCGTCAGGTAGGTGGCGACCGGGAAGTGATCGGGGCAGTCAATACGGCGCCCCCGAGGGGTTTACCCCCTCGCCTGGATGGTCGAGTTGAATGGACAGACCCGTGATTGTGGTAGCGTGACCGGGGCCCAGGATGTGGTCTGATCACACGCGAGAGCGTGTGGTTACTCATGTCCTGGGCCTTTTTTTGGTCCGGGAAGGGGGGAATGCGTCAGCTTTCGTAGCCTGAGCAGTTGAAGGATTGCGACAAGGGGGGTGTGCCCGACAAGCGGGCATACGCCCTCCTTGTCGGGGAAGACATTTTGGTGCTAGGACTTGTGGCCGGCCTATTGGTGGCAGCGGTGGCGTTGTGGCAGATCGCGGGTCCGCCGTCCAACGATCCAGAGGCAGCATCTCAGGCTCGGCCGCTTGGATACCGATCGCTATGGGCGTACCGCTGGCTGTTCGTGCGGGACGACCTGCGGGGCTTGCGGGTGTGGTGGGCCCGGAGTCAATGGTGGAGACAGTGGGTGGCGGCGTCCGTGCACCAGGTCGTCGTGGTGGCAGTCGTGAGTCAGGACCCCGAAACCGCGAATCGCCTCCTCTATCGCATGCAGGGCGGGGCGCGCACCGTCCGCCGCGGCGGGATCGTGTTCGTCTTTGCCCGCCGGAACTCGGCGAGCAGCGTTGACACGGTGTCCAAGTGGGTGGCGCGCCGGCTGACATTGCTCCCCTTGGTCGGAATCGGTGGCGGTAGTGGCGGCTTGCACGACGCAATCGCTGTCGCCACATCCAGGGCGATAACCGCGGCCAACACAGCCCTGCGTGAACGGGAAGAGGCCGAGGAAGCCGCCCGGCAGCAACGTGAGCGCGAGAGTGCAGCTGCACGTGCAGCCGCGCAGATGCACGAGAACGCCAAGGCACTCCGCTGGGCCGGGGTGTACGTCGACCGCATGGCGCGAGTTTCCGGCCGACCGAGCGTGCTGGCGCGAGTGAAGAAGGCTGAGCGGCGCGCGCTACGCGTGGCTGGGTGAAATGGGCAGTGACGGGAGGAGGGAAGGGGCCGGAGGAACGATTCCTTCGGCCCCGACGGCAGGTGGCTGACGGCGGGCTGCGTGAATTCTCGCCAGAAGAGCAGGAGTATATTCGGCTCCGCATCATGCCTGCGCGGCGGGAGCGTCGTGGCAATGGGGGGGAATGGATTGAAGCGGGGCCGGCAACGGAGGAGGAACTCAAGGAGTTTCTCCTCAAGTCGCGGGCCTACAACCTCGACCCGGTGCTTGGGATGATCTACGCATCGCGGCGCAAGGGCAGCCTGGTGATCGCGCCGACCATCGACGGTCTGCGGCATATGGCCGCGCGAACCCGAGAGATGGATGGGCAGGATGCACCGGAGTACGGGTACGCGGACAAGAGCAAGATCCCCGAGTGGTGCCGCGTGACGGTGTGGCGGAAGGGCTGCAAGCACGGCACGGTGGCCATTGTGTGGTGGGCGGAATACGTGCGCGGCCGCATGACGGACACGCAGCGGGAGATGCCACACCTCATGTTGGCCAAGGCGGCCGAGGCGCAGGCACTGCGCAAGGCGTTTCCGGACGCGCTGGGTGGCATCGTGACTCTGGAGGAGATGGGGACGACCGGCCAAAGCGCCGACGAACCGAAGGCACCGCCGTGGGAACAGGATGCGGAATCGCCGCACAAGCCGAATCCGCCGAAGATCTCTGCTGCAGAGTCCTTGGCCATCGCGCGCGAACAGGAGGCGCGCGCCCAGCGAGCCCTGGAGACGCGGCGGCGGCAGGAACAGGCGGTGGCGGATGCAGTTGCGGACCGACAGCAAGAGCAGGCGGCGGAAGAGCAGGCGTATCGCCCCGGCAAAGACGCCAAGTGGTGGATCCTTGCGGGCGTCGCACTCGACAAGCTGAGCGCGGCGGGCGAGGCGGTAGTCCTGAAGCAGCCCGCGGATGAGGAAAACGGAGGCACGCGCGTGGACGTGCGGGGTTTGCGGACCGGCAAGGAGTCATCTGTCGTCTTCCCTCGGGGTCCAGCGGCGGCAGCGTTGTCGGCGTTGCACGAGGGTGACCACGTGTGGGTGAAGCTTGGACCGGACAAGAAGGCCATCGCGGCATACCACGTGCCTCCCAAGGGTTACGACAAGGACCAGGAGCGAAAGGTCAGCTAGGGACCGGCGAAACGGAAGGCGGGGCTCGGCCGTGGTGTGTAACAGCCACGGCTCGCCCCGCCGTGTTCAAGAAGGACGTGAGACGAGTGCTGAACCAGGTAGTGGTGATCGGTCGGCTGGTGGCGGACCCAGAACTGCGGCAGACACCTTCCGGCAAGTCGGTGGCCAGCTTCCGGCTGGCGGTCGACCGGGATTGGGTGCCCCAGGGGGGCAAGCGCGAGGCGGATTTCTTCAGCGTGACCATTTGGGGCACGGTGGCGGAAAACGTCGCGCAGCACCAGCGGAAGGGCAAGCTGGTCTGTGTCGCCGGCCGTTTGCAGAGCCGGACATATGAGGGCAAGGACGGCCAGAAGCGGTCCGTGGTCGAGATCGTGGGGGAGCGGGTCCAGTACCTGTCACCGAAAGACGACAGTGGTGACCGCGGCAACGGCAGATCATCGGCGGCGCGCGGCGGATCGGGACAGCAGTCGGAGGACTATGGTGAAGAGCCCCCGGATGATGAGGCCCCGTTCTGAGCGCGCTGAACTGGAGCCAGAGGTAGTTGCAGGGCAGGGGCGGTCTTCGGGTCGCCCCTGTGTGCTGCGGAGACGGCCCCGGAAAGGAGGATCGCGACGATGATGGACTGGGATGGATTGTGGCTGCTCCTGTTCGGTTTGTTGGGCGCCACGGCCATACACACCGATGTCGGCCTGGCGGCGCTCGTGGTGGCGTACGCCTGCTTGATGGGCGTGGGCAAGGCTCGGGCTGCCGGGCGCGCCACGCGGCGGGCGACGGCGAAGAAGGACGCGGCGCGGCTTGGGATGGCGCTCCTGGCCACGGCCGTGCTGGCACTGAACGGCCCGACCGCCGAACTGTGGCACCGCGTGTTCACCGTCGCGGTCCTGTGGGCCGTCTGGGGGAAGACGCGGACACCACCTCCGGGGAACGCGCTATAATTGGCGCGTGGACCCCGGAGGGGAGGCGGAGGGGGATGCAGGCGGTGTTGATGGTGGGGGTGCTGGCGATACCGGCCGTGTCCATTCTCGGCCGGGGTGCTGGATTGGGTTTGGCGCGCAATCTCCTGGCGGAGTGGCTGTACGGATGGCTGGTAGCCGCGGCGTGCGTTGTGCCGCCGGTGGCGACGACCTTGCACGGCTACGTACTGATCGCGGGGCTGCTTGGCCTGCTGGGAACGGCAGGCCTGCACGAAGTGCTGATGCGCCGGGTGTACCACGGCGCGTTGCCGGAAGGGATTGCGGGTTTGCTGTTGCTGCCCGCGTTGGTGGTGAGCCTTGTGGCGCAAAGCCCATGGCCGGCGACCGCGGTGGTGGCGGCGTGGGGCGTGAGACAGGCGCTGCGGCGGGCTGCGCCGGCATCGGCGCGGTAGAGCCGGGAGCACAAGATCGTGGACGGCCAGAAGGGAAGGTCACGCGGCCTTCCCTTTGCGTTGCGGCTATACTGAGGGGGCGAGGCGGTGAGCGGGATGGCGGCGGAAGAACAGGCGGCGGCGCAGGATCTGGGCGGTGGACCGGAGGGGCCCCGTCGGATGTCTGATGAACTGATCGCGGAGCGTCTGTCTTCCTTTGGAATGCGGATCGATGATCTACGCAAGCGCGTGGATGAAGTGCGGTCCGATCTGCTCGTACAGATTGACGGCATGCAAAAGCGCGTGGATCAAGTGCGGACCGATCTACTCCTGCGAATCGACAGCGTGCGAGCCGAAGTGCTCGCGCAGATGGATGCTGTGAATAAGCAGATCGACACCGTACACAAGCGGATCGACGATTTGGGCAAGCACGTGGATCAAGTGCGGGCGGATCTGCTCGGGCAGATCGACACCGTGAACAAGCGGATCGACGATCTGGGCAAGCACGTGGATCAAGTGCGGGCGGATCTGCGCGGGCAGATCGATGGCGTGAATAAGCGGATTGATGACCTTGCGGCGTCGATGGACGCGCGGTTCGACAAGGTGGACGCGCGGTTCGACAAGGTGGACGCGCGGATGCAGGAAATGGCGATCGCGATAACAACGATGGCTGGAGACATCAGCTATGTGAAGACCCTGCTCGGGACGAGGGACAAGTGGACCAATCGCCTTCTCGTGGCTTTGCTGGTGCTGATGATAGGGAAGTTCGCGTTTCCGCACCTGTAGGAAGAGACACATTCCAAGTGATCTGTGTACGAAGGGGAGGCGGCCGTGCCTCCCCTTTGTGTTTCCAAAAAACGGGTCGGGGGTGGCAAAGATGACGCCAGCCGAGAAGGCCGATAAGAAGCTGAA
>JAJZXK010000188.1 GCA_021806565.1 Bacillota bacterium
GCGCACCGTCCCTCGATGCCGTGCAAGCCGAAGTCTCCGCCCGGCCGTGGCACTGGCAGGCGGTCATCTCCCTGCGGGAGGAGGACGCCACAGCCCTTGGGCTCCGTGCGCCGCCCGACTGGCGAGACATCGCCCGGCGCGTCATGCCTCAGTTCGCGCTTCATGTCGGCGTGTCGGAAGGAGATCTCCGCTGGGTCGGCGCCGTGCACCGCAAGGCCGGCCAACCCCACGTCCACCTGCTGGCCTGGCTCGCTGACCGGGCGCCGCCCCGTCAGCCGCGCCTGCAACGACCGGAGCTCCAGAACATTCGCCGGATGATCGCCCGCGAACTGTACGGTCCCATGAGGGCACAGTTCGCCGCAGAACGTACCGCCCAGAGAGACCTCCTGGTGGCCGCCGGCCGGTACAACCTCACCCTCCTCCGCCGCGTCGACTTGGAAGCTCAGGCCGAATCCCCGACCGGCGGAGCCCTCCCGCCCGCCTTTCCCCGCGCCGACCTGACCGAACTTGGCCACCGCATCATGGCCCTCAGCGCCCAAATCCCCGACCACGGCCGCCTCGCCCTGGCATACATGCCCCCCGCCGTCCGCGAGGAGGTCCGTTCCATAGCCGACTGGATTCTCTCCCGGCTCGCTCTCGCGAGCGCCATCGACGGGCTGCGGGAAGCCACGCAGAGCCTCACCGCCCTGTACACCACCCAGCCCCAAGCCGCCGACGCGGCGTGGGCGCGTGCCCACGCGGATGTCCGCGACCGGATCGCCCAGGCGGCGCTCCGCGCGGCCGCCAAGCGACCGGCGCGCCAGCACCGGGGCCGAATGCGGGACGAGCGAGGTCTGGCGGCTCAGGTCCTCTCCGGAGCGCACGGACTCCTCGAACGCGAGCGCCTTCGGGCGGAGGCGAAGGCCGAACTGGCCCGCGATCAGGCGGCCGCCCGGGCCGAGGTCCGGTCCCAGGCAGAACGCTCTACCCAGATGGGCACCGACCGCTGACATCCCCGCCCCGCGTCCCACAACCGCCCCCGGTCATCCCGTCCGTACGTACGGACAACGGCAACCTGTTGTCCCCGTCCGACGCTTCTCCGTCCGCACTCTGCGGACAGAAGCAGCGCCCGCCCTGTTCCCCTGTCCCTTCATCCCGTCAGCACTCGGAGGCGATGCGCATGCAGGTGGTTGCGGCCGACATCGGGTACGGCCAGGTCAAATGGGTTGCGGGCTCTCGGCGTGGCCGCTTTGAAGCGGCGTGGGCACCGCACACACCGGGCGCCGAGTCCTGGGGCCTCGGAAGACAACCGGAGGTCCTCCGCATCGGCGACGAGGTCGTGATCGCCGGCGATCGGGCGGCGTCGCTCCCCGGCGCCCACCGTCCCTTCGGTGCGGGGCGACTGGCCGACCCGGAGGCTCTACCACTGCTGGCACAGGCCCTGTGGGAGTCCGGCGCCGAGGGCGAGGTGGTGCTGGGCTCCGGCACCCCGCTGGGCGCCTTCGCGCAGGAGCGCGCGCCGGCACGGGCGGCGCTGGAGGGCCGCATTCTGCGGCTGTCCGACGGTCAGAGGGATCGCACCGTACGCATCGCCCGGGTGGTCCTCCGGCCCCAGGGGGTCGGCGCTGCGCTCTTCCTCGCCTCTCAGGGGCGGATGCCGGCGGGTCCGGGCTACGGTCTGGTGGTGGACGTCGGCAGCCGCACCACCGATGTCTTCTGCCTGGAACTGCGGGACCTCACCCCGGTCGCCGCGCTCAGCTTCTCGCTGGAATCCGGCGTCTCTACGGTCGCCGGGGCGCTCGCCGCGTCCATCCAACGGGCGACCGGCCACCTTCCGCCGCCGGACCTCGCCCAGGCGGCCCTATCCGGCCCAGTCACCTGGCACGGCCAAATCTGCGGCGGGCCAGCGGAAGCCGGTCCACACCTGGACGCTCTGGCCGAGACCATCGCCGCCGAGCTGCGCCGGCGCCTGGGCGGGGACCTCGGGCGGGTCGCCGCGACCGCCCTGGTTGGGGGTGGGGCGCTCCTGCTCGGCGACCGCGTTACCATCCTGGCCTCCGGCCGCCCGGTCCCCGTCCGGCCGGAGGAAGCCGTCTTCGCCAACGCCCTCGGCTACATGTGGGCCGCAGAGCGCGCGCTGCGGGCGGTGGGTTAGGGTGGCGCGCAACGTCCTGCAGTTCCGGGTCAGCATCGGCGTCCGTTCCCCCCTGCACTCCGCCCTTTCTCCCCTTCCGCCTCAGGCCCGCCCGCAGGCGCTGCTGCGCCTGGCGGAGGCCGGGCTCGCCGGCGCAGGACGAGGCACCCTGCCCGCCCTCGATCGTATCGCCGCCGCCATCGAGCGCTTGGCGACGGCCGGATGGGCGGTGCCCGCGTCTGCCACCGCGCCACCTCCCGCCTCCGACCCACGCCTTTCGGCCCTGGATCGTGCCTTCGGAGACGATCCGTAGGGGGTGTCCGCTTGCCCTTCCTCCTGGTCCTGGCCGCCGTCCTCGCCCCGTACTGGCTCTGCTACCTGCTCCTTCGCCGGCTCTTCCGGTCGCGGGTCCTCACCGCGGCGCGCCTTCTGGCGCTGATCCCCCTGGGACAGCTCGCCTTTGCCGACTTCGTCCTCACCCCGGTCCTCTGGCTGCTCCCACAGACCCTGTGGCCACCCCTGCGGCCCGCGCTCACTTGGGGGGAGCTATTCGCGCGCCTGAACCGCCCCGCTGGCATCACCGCCCTCGGCGGCCCGGCCAACCTCTGGTGGCGGATGGCGGTCGGACTCCTGCACACGCGGCCCTGGCCGGGCTGGGTCCTGACCCAGGTCCCCTTTGTCCTCGCGGCGGTCGGCGTGCTCCATTGGGCCTGGCGCAGCGGCTGGCCCGCCCGCCGGGGGCAGCCCCTGCCGGCGGCAACGGCCACCCATGGCTCCACCCGCTGGCGCAAGGCGGGCGAGATGGCCGGCACCCTCGCCCGCGTGGACTGCGACCGGCCCGGCGCCCCGGGCGTCGTGATCGGCGCGGACGGGCGCGCCGCCTGGGTCACGCGCCGGGGGGAGGGCAACGAGCACGTGCTGCTGGTCGGGCCCTCCCGCCGCGGCAAGACCCGGCGGACCGTGCTCCCCACCATCTGGACCCTGGGCCACCACGCCGAGTCCCTGATCGTCGGTGACCCCAAGGGAGAGCTGCACGCCATGACGGCCGCCTGGCTCCGCGCGCGGGGATACCAGGTGACCCAGCTCGACCTGCTGCGTCCCGGTCGCGGCGGCGGGCGCTGGAACCCCCTGACCGCCGTTTCTGAGGCCCATGCCCGGGCTGACGACGAGGAGGCCTCGCGCCTCGCCTGGGGTATCGGCAACGTCCTGGCCTGGTCGGCGGGCTCCGCCGGCGACCCGATCTGGCCGCAGGCCGAGGAGAGCCTGATCAGCGCCCTCTGCCTCGCCGTGGCGCTGGAGGCCCCCGAAGACTGCCGGCACATGGCCACCGCCTACCGGCTGCTCACCGACCTCGGCCCGCAGGTGCAGGGGGCCTCCCCCCTGGACGGCTACTTCCGCTCCCTACCCCCCGGCCACCCGGCCCGCCTGGCTTACGGTACGGCGAGCCTGTCCGAGGACCGGACCCGCGCCTCCATCTTCACCGGCACCGCCGCGCACCTGCGCCTCTGGGGCGATCCCGGGGTGGCCTGGCTGTGCGGCGCCTCCTCTCACGACCCCGCTGACGCCGGCCGCGTGGACCGGCCTCCCCAGGCCATCTTCCTGCTGCTGCCGGACGAGGCCAGGGAACGCTGGCCGATCGCGGCGCTGTACGTGCACTTGGCCTACGCCGCCCTGGCCGCCGTCGCCCGGGAGAACGGCGGGCGGCTCGGTCGCCGCTGCTGGTTCCTGCTCGATGAGTTCGGCAATCTCCCCAAGGTCCCGGACATGGGCGAAAAGCTGACGGTCAGTGCGGGCCGCGGCGTGCACTTCCTGCTGGCCGTTCAGTCCCTGGCGCAACTGGGCAAGTACGGGCAGGACGTGCGGGCGGTGATCGAGGGCAACTGCGACACCAAGCTCGTGCTGGGGACCAGCGACGAGGCCACCGCCCGCTCCGTCTCCGCCCTATGTGGCACATACACCGTGCGCACCCAGAGCCTGCAGCGGCGGGTCGGCGCGACGGTGGGCGGCACTGAGGCAGCGACGGGGCGCCCGCTGCTCACGGTGGACGAGGCCCTGCGCTGGCCCGTCGGCGCCGCCCTGGTGCTGCAGTCCGGCCAGTATCCCGCACGCCTGCCGTTCGCCGACCTCTCCGCCTGGACGGCGGCGCACCGCGCCCTCGTTCCGGAGCCCCCTGCCTCGGCGGTCCCGGTCGCGCCACCACCCACCTGGTGCCCCGCGGTCGCGGCGCCAGAATCCTCGCCCGCGCCCCCAGCCCCTCCTCCCGTGCCACCCGAACCCGCGCCCCGTTCCCGCCCGGCCTTCGACCGCGGCCGGTGACACCGGGGCCAGCACACCTCCCGCATCCCAACAAAGGAGCGATCGGCATGCCGTCGTTCGTCACGCAGATCACGGGGTTTTTCTCGACCGCACTCGGCTGGGTCACGGCGCTCGCCGTGCCCGGGGTGGGGCTCACCGCCGGCTGGCACGCCCTGATGCGCGCCACCGCCCAGGACGAGATGACGATGCTCCACCACTCCCGGGGGCTGCGCAACACCGTCATCTACGGCGGCATCAGCCTGTTGGCCGGCGGCATCGTCTCGGCCATCCTCGGCCAGTTCCACTGATCCGCCGGGGAGGGGTGCGGCCGTGCTCGCCGTGGTGTCCGCGATCCTGTCCTTCCTGATCCGCGTGTTTCTGGCGCCGTTGAACGCGGTGCTGGTCTCGTTTGCCACGGCTGGCGAGCTCCACGACCTGCTCGGTTACCCCGGGGTCGCCACCCTGATCACCGGCGCGCAGGCCGTGGCCTGGGCCATCCTTGGCACGCGCACGGCCTGGGAGGCGTTCCAACTGGCCACGCTGCGCAACGAGGGCGCCCCGACGGACCCGGGGAGCCTGCTCAAGCGCGTGGCGCTCACCGGGGCCGCCATCGCTGGCGGGCCCTGG
>JAJZXK010000189.1 GCA_021806565.1 Bacillota bacterium
GGAGGTGTCCGCTGGCGGGACGGCGACCGTGCCCGAGGTGCAATGCCGGGTGATGCCGTCCAGGGCCGCGAGTTGCGCGTCGTAGGCCGATCCAAGCCCCGCCCCGGAGAGGTTGCTGGTGGTGACCGCCTGACCGGGGACCAGTCCCGTCAAGGCAAAGCGGCCGATCGCTCCGGAGCGGTGCAGCAGGGTGCCGGGCAACAGCCCCGCCGCGGGCCGGCGGGCATAGGACAGGTCGCCGGCCGTCACCAGGGACCACGGCACAAGGGAAACACGGGCGACCACGACACGCTCGGTCCGCTGGTAGCGATGGACCAGTAGGGCGACCAAGCCAGCCGCCGCCGCGGCCAGGAGCACCGAGGCGAGCCAAAACCAGCGCGACCCGCGCATGGCGGGCACCTCCCGGGGGACGCATGCTGTGGGCACACGGCGGAACTCAGGCGGTCGGGACCGAGGTGCGACGCTCCATCTGGGCGCGGATCCGCGCGATGGCATCCAGCCCGCGCTGCCGGGCCTCGGGCGTGAGGGACTGGTCACGAACGCGGTCCTGCTCGGCACTCCAGCGGTCCTGCTCCTGGATCCGCGCGTCCTCGAGTCGCCGCTCGCGAGCCGAGCTGGGCTCAGGCCAGTGCTCGCGAATGGCACTGACGACGACGGCGGCGGGATCCTTGGCCGCCCGGTCCGCGAGCCAGGCCAGTTGCCTCGCCGTCTCCTCCGGCTCCTCGCGCGCCCAGCGTTCGGCGGCGGTGCCGGTCACCCCGACGGTGGTCAACCCCGCCACAAGCCGACGGATCTCCGGTGGCGTCGCCATTGCGGCATCCTCGGCCGCGGCGGATGCCCGCGGCGCGGTTTCGGGAGTCCAGTCCCGTTGGATCGCCGCGATCAGGAAGCCACGCGGGTTGCGCACCATGCCCGCCGCAAGGGCCTCGCGCAACAGGTCGAGCTTGGCGGCGACGTAGGCGGCGGTCAGGGACCGCTGCCGCAGGAGCGTGTCGAGGGCCTCGGGCCGCAGGTCGTCCAGTCCGGTGACCGCGCGGTACGCAGCGCAGACAGATCCGGCGTCCATAGGCACATCGGGTTGCTCGGGCTCCGGCACGGCCGGAGTCCGCTCGCTGTCCACCACAGGGTGGTCAACCTGCTGCGGGATTGCGGGTTCCGGCACGGCCGGAACCGCTTCGGGTTGCGCAACGGGGCCCTGCGCCGGGAGAGGCGAAGCCGAAGGGGCAACACCACGCGCCGGCACGGCCGGCGCAGGCTCGGGTGCGGCCGTCACGGGACGGCTGCCGGCGGGCTCCGGGTCCTCGGACGTCAGGGCGGCACCAGCCCCACGGGGGTCGCGCGCGCCCGTGTGCACGGTACCGGATCCGGAACCAGGTACCGGACGTGTGTTGTTGCTTTTGGTTTCTTGGTTCCGGTCAGTAATTAGTAGCGGCGGGTTTCCCACGTCTGGGTTATCCACGTCTGGGAAACCGCGACGTGGATAGGATGCCTGAGTATCAAGGTGTTCGTCCACATCGTGGAAACCGCGATGTGGACCGGTCTCCACCGCGCCAGCCTCTGGCGCATCCGGCCGCGGCACCTCGAAAACGACGTACTCGACCCGCGTGATCCGGCCGAGTGTATCGCGCACCCGGGTACGGCGGATGTAGCCGACGTCCTCCAGTTCACGCAGGCCGCTGTAGGTCGCGAACTTTCCGCAGGGCGACTGCTGGACGAGGTGGCACATCATCACCTGCCAGTCGTCGGGCATGGTGAGCAGGTAGCCGATCAGGCCCTTGGCCTTCCAGGAGAGGCGGGAGTCCCGCAGGGGGGTGTTGTTGATAATGGTGTATGGGTGCGCCTTGTCGCGAGCGACGCGAATGATGGCGCGCTCGTCCCGGTCTGCCGAGCGCGGCGAGTGGGGACGTCCCTTCATAGCGCGTTCCCCCCTCTCGTGCCGCCGGTAAGTGCTGCCATCGGCCAGCGGCGAACCAAAACCTCCGCGGACCCAGCGCCGATCCCGGTCGTCGGTACGGTGAGGTACCCGGCCGCGTACAGCTCGCGCAACGCCGGCCGCACCACCGCCGGCCCGTCCGGCGAGGCCGCCACCAGGTCGCGGACACGGAGCGGGTACGGTCCGCAGGTGAGCAGGAACGCAAGGATACCCAGGGCGGGGAATCCGAGGGCGGGACGGATCACGGCGGCCGCCTGAATCGCGCGATGGTCGCCGACGTACGGCACGACCCGGATCGCGGTGTCGTCCGTAAAGCGCGGCATACGGGGGTCAGGGGCTATGCAGACCTTCATGGCTCACCCTCCCGAAGTGCATGGCAACGCCGCCCGCCGGTGAGCGGGTGGCGGCTGGATCGCGAGTGTCGGCCGAGATGGAGGTGTCAGTCTCGGATGCGCGTGCCCACGCCCCCGAACAGGACCCCGGGCATGCGGGTGTGGAGAACGTGCAGCATGGCGTCCACCCGGGCAACCGCCCTGTATGGCTCCACCAGCACGGCGTCGCGACACCACAGGTCGACGTAGCTCACGAAGCGACCATACTTGCCGTTGTGGACTGTGAAGCCGGTGCCGCAGCGGCCACCAACGACGCCGCTCCAGCGGACCCCGGCCCGCCCACCGCCCCAGTGAAGCTCGACCTGGGAGCCGATCGCGGGGACGGCAGCGGCCAGGGCGCGGTTGATGACCTCACGAGACGGGATGGCGCCGGCAGGGAACAGGGCGCGGAAGGTCGCAGAGGCCCAGGCGCCAGCAGAGGAGGCCGGCAATGCCACCGGCAGCGGCCGATAGCGGAGGGGCGTGGTGGGCGTAGACATGTGAAGGGCCTCCTTCGAGGATAAACCCAATCTGGGCGCGAACCGTCGGACACGTGAGCGAGGCAGAAGGTGGCAAGACGGGCTTGAGAAGAACGCGCATTCCAGGCGTGACCGTGCGCCAACGCGGCAACGCTTGGCAGGCGCAGGTACGCGCCGGAAGGGACCTACGCAGCGGGCGCTGGATTTACCGGTGCGCCACCTGTGATACTGAGGCCGAAGCGTGGGCCGCCGGACGGCGCTTGCTGGCCGCAGCGGAAGCACAACAGGCAGCACATGTCGCGCCCACGCGGCAGACGCTCGGTGCCTACCTTGAGGAATGGCTTACCCGAAAGGCTGCGGAAAACCGCAAGGCACGCACTTTGCACGACTACCAGCGCCTTATCGATAAGGTGATCGCTCCTCCCTTGGGAAGAACCATGTTGCAGGACCTCTCCCCCGCCGCGATACAGCGATGGCAAGATGGACTGGCTGCGACCCAGGATGCAGCCGGTGCGTCTCAGGCTGCCCACGCCCACCGTGTGCTGCGGTCGGCATTGTCTGATGCTGTGCGCCTTGGACTGCTGCCGAGTAACCCGGCCATGCGCGCACGACCCGCGCAACGCAGCACGCGCAAACGGCCGGGGTTCACCCTCCAGGAAGCCCAGGCCCTCCTGGACTCGGCCGAAGGAGAACGGATCGCGCCGCTCATCGCCGTCATCCTGTATGCCGGCTTGCGTCATGGCGAGGCACTGGGACTACGCTGGGCCGACGTGAACATGGAGGACAGCACCATCTCGGTACGAGCGAACCGCGTCCCGGTCGGGGGGCAGATGGTCGAAGGTACGCCAAAGAATGCGAGGAGCGCGCGCACAATCGCTCTACTCAGCGGGGCAAGCGAGGCCCTGCGTCGCCAACGATCCGCACAGGCCCAAGACCGGCTAGCGGCTGGTACGTCATGGCATCCTGACGAGTGGGTTTTTACGACTCGCGACGGCCACCCACTGAGTGAAAGCAACGTAGATCGCGCATTCCGCCGAATCCGTGAACGAGCCGGTGTACGGCCGCTACCGCTGTACAGCCTGCGCCATGCCACGGCGAGCATCCTCCTTGGTGCCGGTGTTCCCGTTGCGGTTGCAGCCAAGATGCTTGGCCACAGCGTGGATGTGTTCTGTGAGACTTACGCGGACCTCCTGGTGGAAGCAACCAAAGGGGCCGCCAAGATGGCGGACGAGTGGCTGGTTGGACGCCTGCATGGAAGCCCGACATCCCGCGGTGATGGCAACCCGCCGTCACGCGCAAGCTCGTCGGCGTTAAAGGCTGACGATCATGCGTAGGGCCCCGCCAGATGGGGCGGCCCGAGCGCTCTATGATGGCAAAGTGATGGCAAAGCGAAGAGCGCCCCCGCAGAATGCTCGGCGGGGGCGCTGCGCTATCTCCATTGGCTGTGGGGATCCTGATTGGAGCTGGTGGGCAGAATCGAACTGCCGACCTACGCATTACGAGTGCCGCCAGGGCCGTCTTCCCTCGTCCCGCCACGTCCCACAAAGCCCTAAGGGACAAGGCATTTGGAGCACCTAGCGAACGCGTGCTCCCCACCTATTTCCTCCTGTCTTGCGCTCGTCCGTGGGGTTTTCGTGGGGTTGGCGGGCTTAGCCGCGCCCGCAAGCACATAGATCCGGGGGCGCAAAGCGCGAGGGGCGCGCGCTTCGCGGAGTGGTTGCAAAGCATCGCGTGAAGTCGGGCCAAGCAGCACATTGGATCGCAGCAGGGTTTTCGTCAACCTTGCCCGAACGATGCGCGTTCAGGTGGCGTCGCTGGCAGGTGTGGTATAACCTGGCAAGGGAACTGCCGGGTTGCTCCTTGTGCCCACGCCGCATGCGAATCATACGCGCAGCCATGCTCTTCCGGACTTGATCCACCCGCGGCGGCACACCGAAGAGCAAGGTGGCCGCCATCGTCACCAGGGTATCGTGTGGGGGGACGGAAGATGGTGTCGGTGGTTGGAAGCACGCGCCGAAGTCTCATGGGGCTTGGTCTGCTTGGTTTGGCCGCTCCAGGATTGACCGCGAAGGCGACGCCGGGGCAAGCGGTCGCTGCGCCCTTGACCTTCAGCAACCTTGGAAACGAAGTGACTCTAGGCAACGCGCAGAACGCCGAATATGCATGGAAGCTACAGAAGCCTGTCACGCTGGCCAGGATCACAGCGAACGTCGCATGGTGCAT
>JAJZXK010000190.1 GCA_021806565.1 Bacillota bacterium
TCAACATCGGTCGCCGGGGCGCCGTCATGCGTCCGCACGCCACGCCCGCGCAAGCGGGGTGATTGGCAAGCCCCCGGCTTTAGCCGTGGGGTCATGACCTTCGAGCAACCGGCGGATCTCCGCCACGGGGAAGTCCAGGTGGCGCAGCATCCGGATCAGTTCCAGGCGCCAGACCTCGTGGGCGGTGTACAGGCGGTAGCCGGCCCCGGTGGTCGTCGCGGGGGACAGCAGCCCCGCGCGGTGGTAGAAGTGGATCGCCTTGACGCTGGGGCCCGTCAGGGCTGACACCTGGCCCACGGTGTAATGCGGTTCGTCCACGTCTCTTCTCCCTCCACCAAGGGCTTGCCACGGCACCGTCCACCCTCCAGTAAGGGGAGGGGCAAGCGGTTTTGAAAGGCTTGGGCCGGGGCCGCTCGGTCCGCGGCGGGACGCCCCCCAGCCACAGGTCCGGCCGGCGGCCACGGGTCGCAGGACCGCGGCGGTGTCCAGCAGGGCGCGCCGGCCGTCAGCCTTCCGCCGTCCCGGGACGTTCCTCGTAGAGGCGCCGCAGCACCGCCGCCAGATCGGGCTCCGAGAGGTGGACGTCGCGGACGGAGGCGAACCGCGACGCTTCGGTCAGCACTTCACCGAGGGTGGTGCGGTTGCGGTCGAAGCTGACCTCCGCGAGCGTGTCGGTGACGCGCAGCACTTGCCACGCCCGGCGTTGCGGGTCGACTGCCGGCGCGAGTCCGACCGGCGCCGCATCGAAGGTGATCGTGGCGACCGTGGGCAATCCGGCGGTGGCTCGCAGCAGGGAGACCGAGCCGTCATAGACGAGCCGTCCCGCACCCATCACCAGCACGCGGGAACAGAGGGCTTCGACGTCCCCCATGTCGTGGGTGGTGAGCAGGATCGTCGTGCCGCCCCGGTGCAACTCGCGCAGGAAGCGCCGCACCGCCTCGCGGACCACGATGTCCAGCCCGACGGTTGGTTCGTCCAGGAACAGGACCTGTGGGGTGTGCAGCAGCGCCGCCGCCAGATCGGCGCGCACCCGCTGACCCAGTGAGAGCTGACGGACCGGGGTGGTCATAAAGCCGCCGATGCCAAGGATGTCGTCCAGGTGGCCCAGGCGGCGGCGGGCTTCGGCGTCCGGCACCCCGTACATCGCCGCCAGCAGGTCGAAGCTGTCGCGGACCGGAAGGTCCCACCACAACTGCGTGCGCTGCCCGAACACCGCGCCCATCCGCCGGGCGACCTCGATGCGCTGGCGCTGGGGGGAGAATCCCGCGACCAGGATCCGGCCGGCGTCCGGGTGGAGGATGCCGGTGAGGAGTTTGACCGTGGTCGATTTTCCAGCGCCGTTGGGTCCGAGATAGGCGGCGAAGCTGCCCGCGGGCAGCCGGAAGCTCACGTCCGCCAGGGCGACGCGGCGCTGGCCGCCGACCACGAAGCTCCGCCAGACGCCGGCCAACGCCACCGCGTCCGCCGCGGTCGCGGCCGGACCGTCCTGCGCCACTCGTGCGGACATGATGAGATTCCTCCCCGGAGATCGGGTCCGGTCCCCGCAGGGCCTTTTCGCGTCCCGGCGGTGGTCGGCTGCGCTTCAGGTGCCGGTACCCATGTAGCGGCTCTCGCCACGCCGCCACAGCCAGAGCGCACCGGCAAGGGCGGCCGCCGCCGCGGGGGGCGCCATCGCCAGATCGATCCAGCCACCGCCCCGGCCGAGCAGGAAGCGCAGGGGGAAAAAGACGCAGACGCCCACCGGGATGGCGCTTGAAAGGTACCAGCGCAGCCAGGCGGGATAGGCGGTGAGAGGGAAGCTCGCGGCTGTGTTCGGCGCGTCCACGGTCAGCACGGAGAACTCGTCGACGCGCACCAGCCAGAAGGCGAACGCGAAGGTGGCGATGCCGACGGCATAGTCCATCGCGACGGCGCACAGGAACACGAGCGGCAGACAGGCGGCGGACCAAACCCGGAGCACGCCGCTGCTCCAGAGGTGGGCGATGGCGATGCCCGCGGCGGTCATCGGGGTGATCAGCGCCGCCAACTGCTGGATCCGGCCACTGCGCGCCAGGAGGGCGAACAGCGGTGGGCACGGGCGCAGCAGCAGGCTGTCGTATTCACCGCTTTGGACATAGGCGCCCGCGCGGTGGAGGTCTCCGGCTCCGAGGCGGTGCACCGCATATGCCCCCCGCGTCAGACCATACAGCAGGGCGATCTCGGCCGGTCCCCAGCCGCCGATGTGGTGGAATCGCCAGAGGATCACCGCGAATCCGGCGATTTCCGTCGCCGAGAGCAAGACCGTCGTCGCCGCGCCGATCAGGAAGTCGGCCGGATACTGCCACTGCGCGCGCAGGCTCACCGTGAGCAGTCGGCCATACAGCCGCGTCCAGGACGGGGCCGGACCCGGAGTCCCGGGCCTGGGCCAAGGCTCGCCGGGGGCGGTTTCGGGTTGCGGCACGCTCATCCGCCCTGCACCGCCAGTCGGCGGCGGGCGGCCCGGGTGGCCAGGATGCAGACCGCCGAGAGCGTCAGGGCCCACGCCACCGCCGCCACGACCGCCGGCAGCCCGACGCTGCCCATCCAGGCCAGTGCCGGGGTCGACAGCAGCGAACCGAACGGCAGCCACACCAGGATCGGCCGCAACGGGGCGGGGAAGGCCCGTAGCGGCACCTCGGCGCAGCCCAGCGCGAAGACCAGGGCGACCAGCAGATTGTGGGCCGCGCGCGCCTCGGTGGTCCAGAAGGCGGAGATCCCGACCAGGTAGTTGAGGCAGAGGGCATTCCAGACCGCGACCGCCGTCAGCGCCAGAGCGGCCACGACCCCGAGCAGGGTCTGCGGCCGGGGCAGGCCTACCATCAGTCCCAATCCGGCGGCGACGGGCAGGCTGCGGTAAACAAGGTTGTAGGCGGCGCCGCCCGCCTCGCGTCCCATGTGCAGGGCCCACAGCCCCACCGGCCGGGTGAGGTCCGCCACCACCTGGCCGTTGCGCACGGCCTCCGGGAGACCGAGGCCGAACGGAAGGAAGACCGTGATCCACAGCAGGCTCTGGGAGGCGACCACGTAGTGTGCGGTCCAGGCGACGCTGAGGTGGAGCGGGGCGGCCGCGCGTCGCCCCGCGGACCCGCTGAGCACCGACCGCCAGATGGCGATGAACACGACGCCGAAGATGGCGCTGGCGGCGTTGTTGACCATATGGGCCCCACGGTATTGCAGTCCGCGGCGGAAGCCGTTGCGCGTCAGGCGCAGGCCGGTGCGCAGCGCCACCGAGGTGCGTATGCGGTGCTCCAGGCGCAAGGCGAACCCCTCCCGCAGGCACGGCGAACCGCCCCCCCTCACTGGGCATGCCGCCTCGCGGCCCGGTCGGGGAGATCGGGGTCGGAAGTATAGGGTGGGCGTTTCTGGGCGTCAAGGGTCTCGCGCCGGCCCATCCGAAGCGTGGGCATACGGCGCGTCTCAGGTGCGCGGCCAGGTGGCCAGGGTGAGCTCCGCCGCCGTTTGTGCCTGGCCAAACGCGACTTCGGCCGGGACTCCCCTGCGCATGGCCGCCATCGCGCCAGCGAGTTCCGGTAGCGCGTGCAGCGGTGGGGGCACGACCAAGTCGGCCTCCGGGTAGGCGACGAAGACGTCGTTATTCAGGTGCGGGGCCGATCGCCGCCACAGGGTGGATCCCGCCAGGGCGCGCAGGGCGGGAACTCCGGTGCCGGTCGCGGCCGCCGCGTACTGGGCTTCCGGCGTGGCGGCGAACAGTGCCAGCCGCAGGGCCAGACCGCGCTTGGCCGGGTCGCGCGGCACGGCGGCCAACCCGTCGGCCTGCACGGGCTGCACCCGGCCGCGGGGGAAGACGGGTAGTGAGGCCGCCCCCCAGGCGAAGCCGGCGCCGATCCGCGCTTGCAGGGTCGCGACATCGCGGTGGTGGCCGATCAGCAGCACCGCGCCGCCGCGCGCAAAGAGTTCAAGGGCGGACGGGGCGGGGATCGCCGGCTCATACACGCTGAGCGCGTGCAGGGCGCGGATCCCAGTCAGGGCAGCCGGCGTGGCAAACCGCGGGATGTAACCGGCGCGCCGGGGGGTCGGGCTGGCCGCAAGCATGCTGCCGCCGAAGCCTGCGACGAAGGCGCACAGGAGTTCCAGGTTGAACGGCCTGGTCGCCGCGGCGAGGGCGACGGCCCGGCCGACCAGGCGCAGTTGCACCTGCTGGCAGATGCGGACCAGGTCAGCCAGCGTCCAGCCGTCGGCCGGCGGGTTGGCGCCCGCGCGCGCCAGGGCGTCGCTGTTGTAGAAGACCACGAGCGGGTCGCGAAAGAGCGGTACGAGCACCTCGCGGCCGCCAGGGGAGCAGAACTGGATTAGGGATGGGTAGAGTCCGGCGCTGAGACCCGCGGCGCGCAGTCCGGCGCCGACGTCCAGCATCAGGGCCGGGGCGTAGAGCAGGTTGCGAATCGACGGGTCCGCCACCAGGACGTCGGGCGAGCCCTCGGACCGGCCGCCCAGCATGCCGTCGACGGCGGAGGACAGCGACGGCTGTGCCAGGTGCACCGTCGGCACCGGATCCCGCGGGAAGGCGCGGGCGTACGCCGCGGCGAGGGAGGTTGCGGACGGCAGCAGCCTCGGCGAAAGGGTGCCGTTGGCCTGTTTCCCCGCACCGACCAGCAGACGCAGCCGGCCGTCGAGTGGAGGCGGGGTGGTGCGCCTGGCGCAGCCCGCCTGCAGCCAGGCGGCCGGAGCCAGGGCCGCGGCCGCCGTCGCCCGCAGCAGGGACCGCCGCCCGAAGAACGGAACGTGCGCGCGCCTCGCCCGCCCCGCCGCGTGTCCGCCGCCGGCCGGTGCGAGCTTCATAGA
>JAJZXK010000052.1 GCA_021806565.1 Bacillota bacterium
GTTGCAGGCGGCATTGAACGCCTCCATGGTACGCAGAAGCGCGACTGTTTGTTCGGGATCGGCGAGCAACTTCACCTGCACAACCTGCTTCATGTCCATAGTATAGCACGTTCGCTGCATGCGAACACGGGAGGGAGGCGCGCCCCTGTCCCACGGCTGAAGCCGGGGGCATCTACGGGTCGCGCCGGGATTTGGGTGAGGGAAGCCGCGCCGAGTTGCAGGCTCATGGCGCCCACGTCGTGGGTCAGGGAGAAGGTGAGCGCGGCCACGGCGACGAGGTTGAAGTAGGTGCCAAGCACGGAGAGCGTGTCTCCGGCGAACAGGAAGGCCAGATCCACCAGGGACCGCTTCGTGGTACCGCTCTGGACCGGAACGGCTGCGTGAGGAGACGCCTTCAACTTCAAAGCCCCCGCGCGGGGTGGCGCGGGCCAGGCCCCGTGGCCTAACGCCTGCGCCGACACCCGAAAATGGGTAGACCACTCCCTTTCCAGGCGCCGGCAGCCAAAATGCGGAAGATCCTGGGTGCAGCCTCCGGAGAAGACACGCGCAGACCTCCAGCCGCAACGGTACCCAAGGCCGAGGCTCCAAGCAATCCGGGCGTGTCCCGACCAGGTGCCCGCTGCCGGTGCGGGTTTGAACCGGTGAGGGGTGGCAGGTCCAGTGGTTCCGCCGGGCAAGTGACCACCGTCGCGCAGGAAGGTCTGCGCCTGCGGGCAGGGGAGCGCCACCTCCGCTGGAATACCCATGTTCACGCGGCCAGGTCGGTGGGCCGGGATCCCGCCTGTCCGAGATGGCTCGGTGTAGGGGGCCTGTAGACTTGGATGACGACGCGGAACGCGAGCCGGAGGCGCTGGCGGCGGAGGAACCCGACGCGCTACGGCGGCGCGGCGCGCTACGGGCCGGGGTGGCCGCGGCGGCGCTGGGGGCGGCCGGATGGGCCCTGGCGGGATGTGGTCCGGCGCGCGCGGCGCGCGCTGCGGCGACGGCCACCGGACCGCGTCCCGGCGGTGGCTTCGACGTGCGTGGCTACGGTGCGGTGGGCGACGGCCACCACGACGACACGGCGGCGATCCAGAAGGCGATCGCCGCGGCGCACGAAGTCGGCGGCGGCACGGTCCTGCTGCCGGCCGGCACCTACGCGGTGCGCACGATCCAACTGTTGCAGAATGTCGACCTGGTCGGCGAGAACCGGGCGTCCAGCGTGCTGCTGGCCACCGGTAGCGGGGGGAACGTGGTGGTGCTCCACTCCGTGTCCCTCAGCCGCCTCGCCAGCTTCCAGATCAGGATCGGCGCGGCCCAGCCCGTGGCCTCCGGGGCCGCGGTGTATCTGGACCGTTCGTTCACCGTCTTCCTGGACGATCTCTACATCAACGGCGCCGGCAAGGGCTACGACGGCATCGTGGTGCACGAGTCGACGGCCACATTCATCCGCGGCTTCAACATCTACAGCCTGCGCAACGACGCGGTGCGCGTAGAGGGTCCCAGGGGGAACGACTGCTACCTGGCGGGCGGGATCATCAATCTGGGGCAGGTGAACGGTGGGGCGGGGGTGCACCTGCGCAACTTCCCGGCCGGGGCCTTCAATCTGACCGACGCGGACATCCTGCGGGGTGCGTATGGGTTGTTGGTGGAGGACGCCAACTACCTCCGCTTCGAGAACACCTACTTCGATTCCAGCGCCAACGGGGCGCTGCTGCGCTCGGGCAATCTGATCACGTTTTCCAACTGCTGGTTTTCCAACCGCCCCGGCCCCGGGCTGACCGTCGGCGGGGCGCGCGGGGTCAGCGTCCTGGGCGGCCAGGCGGCCAACTGCGGCGGCCATGGCATCCTCATCACCGACCAGGCCATGGGGGTCTCCCTGGTCGGTGTGCAGGTGGTCGGCAACAACACCGCGCAGCGGGGCTCCGACGGCATCCGCATCGAGGGCGGCGCCAGTTACGTGAGCGTGTCCAACTGCATCGTGGGCAACGACCCCGGGATCTTCCAGACGCCGGGTCAGGAAGTGGGCATCCATGTGCGCGCCGACGCCGGCGGGGATTGTGCCCTGATCGGCAACCTCCTGTTCGGCAACGTGCGGGCGCCCGTGCTCGATCACCTGCGGGCGGCGGGTTATGAGGCCGGAAACCTCTCCGAGCTCCCCGGGTCCACGTTTGTGCCGCCGAGCGGTGCGGTGAACCTTGCGGCGAGGGTCACCCCGGCGATCGCGATGAACAGCCCGGACGGCAAGGCGGTTACGCTTGCGGCCGCAGGCGCCGGGACCACGGCGCACTACCGGGCGCGCTTCGGGTCGGCGGTCGCCAAGGTGAGTAACGTCCCCGCCCAGGGCGACTGGGTTACCTTTCCGCTGTCGACGCTGAAGCGGGGATCCACCTATACCTTCATGGCGACGGTCTGGGGTAGCGGCGTCGCCTACCTCGATGTCTGGAACGGCGAGCGGGATATCGCGAGCCTGCCGGTCACCCTGACCAGCCAGCCGCAGACGGTCAGCCTCCAGGTCACGCTCCCGACCTCCGGGTTGTCCGGCAACGCGACGCCGCAACTGCAGGTGCGAACCCACCACTTTCCCACCGACGTGCGCTTGCGGGTCGGCGTCTATGCATCACCGGCCCATGCGGCCAAGGGCTGAACGGGCCAGGGAGCGCGCGCGGTCCACCATCTCGGGAGGCGGGCGCACCCGATCGAAACGCCATATCCGCAGGGGGGGGGTCGGGGTGAGCGGCGCCGTATCGTGGGGATGGCGGCGGTGGCCTTCAACCGCTGCGCCCGTACGGATCCCGGAATGGACGCCGGAGGGTCGAGCCTGAAGGTTTCCCTGGAGGTGGCCGCGGGATGGCCGAGTTGGTCCGGGATGGCGACACGTTGACGACCCTTGAGAAGCTGGAGGGTGTCCACGGCGATCTGAGCGCCCCGGTCGCGTCCGTGGAGGCGGCGACGGTTCTGGAGGACGCCATCGACGCGGTGCGCGGCTGGCGGCTGCCGGGAACCGCCCTGCCCGGCGTCTTCGCGATGGGGACCTTCATCGGCGGTGGCCAGCGCGGCTTTGCGATGGTCCATCACCGGCCGGCCACCGGGGTGAAGGTCTCGTTTCAGACCGGCTCGTACACCGCCTGGATCGTGAGCGCCGCAGACCCGCAGGCGCTGATCGCCACCCTGGGTCTGTAGGAGGGGCGTTCGCCCGGTGCGCGGCCGCGGCGTCCGTCGGTGACACCGGCGCGCCCGGCGCGGGCCGGTTCGGGGAGCCGTTCATCCACGACCAACGGCCATCCCCGGCCCACGGCGCAGGTCCGAGGCACCGGAAACGCCGGCGATCCAGCGACGGGAACCCGGGGTTGGACGCTGGAACAGCGGTGGCGCGGACGCCGCCGCACCGGTCCCCGAACGTCGACCGTGCCGCCGAGATGGGCCGTGGCGCGCCTACCACCCCCACCAGCGAGGACGCATGCGGCGTGGCGCGCCGACCATACCATCCCACGCCTGGGGGGCCCGGTGGCCATGCCACGTCCCCTACCAGGTCCGATCGGCTCCCGGCAGGAGCCATCCGGAGGCCGCCGAACGCCGTGGCGCGATATGCCAGATTTCACAGGCAGTACCGGTGGGAGGGGGCGGTCGGGATCCGTCCGCGTCATCACGCGTCCAGCGACCCCTGCACATCGCTTCGCTTGGCAGGTCGGGAGGAATAATCATGAGGGTGCGCGGCGTCCGCATGCGTTCGGCGATTCTTGCCGGCACGGCTCTGCTCGCAACCGTGTCTCTGGCGGCAGTCCCCGCGTTGGCGGCGAGCAACCTGGTCGCCAATCCCAGCGGTGTAGGGGGGAAGGTGACAGGTTGGGCCGCACCCAGCGGCTGGGGGCCGCTGACGGGTGTCCAGGTGCATGGAACGTGGTGGTTCCACTGGGTCTCCAACAACGTCCAGAGCCACACCCCCGGCCCGGGCTCGGCCTGGTACTCCTACACCATGGCCAACCTGTCCCCGGGGCAGACCATCAGCTGCGGCTTCAAGGCCATGGGTTCGGGAACCATCGCGCAGGACATCTGGACCGGCAACAACGGCGGGGATCACCTCACCGCGCCGGTGGCGCTTTCATCGACGCCCAAGGTGTTCACGGAGACAGAGAAGGTGGGGGCCAAACCCTGGCCAGGCCCGCCGCAGGTACAGGTCCGCTATCAGAACCAGACGGGTAACCTGAACATCTACTTCACGGATGTTACGTGCGTTCTCGGTTCCTCGGTGACCCTCGTGGCGGACACCAGCGCGGCGGCGGCGACCGGCGCTGGCGGCAAGACGACCGCCGCCGCGACGACGCCGAAGAAGCCCGCGGCCAGCCTCCCGAAGACCGGTGGCGGCATCTTGCCGCTCATCGGTGGTCTTGCCGCGGTGGCCGGAGGGCTCGGCCTGCTGCCGCGGCGGCGCAGTCGGCGTTAGCGGGTGTTCCGCGGAGTTGCGGCCCAAGGTGGTTCGGGGCCGGTCTTGCGGCCGCGCGGCGCGGGCGGATCGCCGCAGTCGTCCAATGGCGCAGGCCGTTTGAGGCCCGCGCCATTGGTGCGCTATCCGGGTGTTGGCGGTAGGGCGGGACCCCCACAGCCAGGCAGAGAATAGCAAATCCTCGACGGTCGTTCCTGTGGCGGGTCGCGGCGGGTGTGTGACTCGATGGGGTGCCCGCGGCTTTCGGGGACGGGAACTCCGGTCAGGGGGGCGTCGGCGTGGGGTATGCGCGGGGGATGGTGCGCCGCTGCGGGCAGCCGGCGCTGATGGTGGCGTTGACCCTGGTGTTGACCGGGTGCGGTGCCGCGTTGCGCTGGCCGGCTTCCCGGGTCTTCCCGCGCTTTCAGACCATCCACCGGTTGTGGGTCCTGCCTGCCGCCGGGGTCACGGACCCGGCCGCGGTGGCGGCGCTCGCGTCGCTGGAAGGGAACCTGAACCGGCCGCGGCCGCGCCTGTATGTGGAACACAGCGTTGGGGACGCCTTCTGGGCACAAAACGCGCTGCCTGGGGTGACCCGGCGGACGCTCGTGGTCCCGGCAAGCCGCAGCGCCGCCTGCGGGCGGGCGCCGCTGGCCGCCGTGGCCGGGGTGCGCTACCTCTGCGCCGTGCTCCGGCGCTTTCCCGGCACGGTGCGGGGATTGGTGATCTACGACCCTGCGGTCCCGGCGTCGTTGAACGTCGCGACCACGGTGGCCGGCGTCGACCGGGGTATGCTGGTCACGCCCCAGCTGGCGGCCGCCTTCGAGGGAGCCCCCTTCCACCTGAAGGTCCTGCGGGATCTGAGCGGGATGCACTGGACCTCCCGCGTCCAGGCGTACGACTGGGCGATGGGGCACCTTTGGGCCCACACCCAGCACCGACTGCTGTTCAGCCTCAGCCCCCGGATCGCCGGCAACCTGCGGGAGTATGCGGTGGCGACGCGCGGCTTCGTCTTCTGGCTGCACCCGCGCCGGCCCACCCAGCGCGCCCTGCTCAAGCGCATCCTCCAGGCGGCGCCGGGGGATACGCCCGTGCTCGGTTGGTGGACGAACGAGCCGGCGGGGGTCGGCCTGGCCAGCCGCTACCACCACTTCACCGTGGCCACGGACTTCTGTGACAACCTGTCCGTGTTCGGCGCCTTCCCGCAGGTTCAGCAACTGCACCAGACGGCCCCGCCGGCGCTGCCCAAGCTGGCCGACCGCCTGTATGTCTCCGTGGAGTTCAGCGACGGCGACAACCTGCAGTTCGACCAGCACCGCCTGCGGCAGTTGTGGGCGTCCCCCGGGCGGCGGCACGCCCCGGCCGCCTACACCGTCCAGCCGTGGGCGGCGCAGGCGGCGCCCACGATCCTCCACTACTACTACCGGACGGCGACGTCGGCGAACCTGTTCGTCTCCGGTCCTTCCGGACCCGGCTATTTCTACCCGGCCGACTGGGGCGGGGGGTTGTCCCGGCTGCTGGCGATCGGCAAGCCGCTACTCGCCCGCACTGACATCCGCTACGACGAGGTGTGGAACTACGGGCCGCCCAGCGGCAGCGCCCTGCCCAGCTATGCGCGTACCCTGCATCCGGGCGCGTTGCTGCTCGGCATGGGCGGCACCCCCTGGATCCGGCGCCTGGACGGTACGGTCGCCGTGGAGAACGCCGGCTCCCCGGGGAGCGTGTCCGGCGCCCTGCGCATGCTGCAGCCCTTCGAGGGCGGGAAGTTGCAGGCCGCGGCGGCGAACCTGGCCCAGGGCGTGCGCGGCCGGCTCAGCAAGCGGGCCCCGTCCGGCTCACGCCTGCTTGCGGGCGGGATGGGCGCGGTGTTTTCTCGGGCCGCGCCCGCCGGTGCGGCGGAGGGGCTGCGGTTCACCGTGGCCCGTGCCGCCGGCTACCCGCAGGCGCGGGTCCAGTTCCAACTGAGTGGGTCCGGAGACGTCACCCTGGTGTTGGGAGGCGGCGGTGCGGGCGGCGGTGTGTCGCTCGCCTACCACCTGCGCCAGGCGGCCCAGACGGTGCGCTATGTGGTGCCGCTGCGCGGCGCCGGGCCCCTGTCGCTCACCCTGGAGCCCACCGGCCCCGCCACGGTCCGCGTCGGCGGGCTGCAGGTGCGCGGCTACCGGCCGGCGCCCCTGCGCCAGCCGGTATTCGTCAACCTCTACGTGGACGCGTGGAAGTTCACCCCGCAGGATGTGCAGCGCTTGGCGGAGCAACTCGGGCCGTCGGCCCGCCTGGTGCGCCTCGATCAGTTGCTCGCTCTCTGGCGGCGGGCCGCGGCGGGCTGACGGCTGATCCGCGCCGGGCGTCCCGTCCCCACCCTACCGCGCTTACCGGCCCGCGTTGGGGAGGAACTCCTGGGCCCGCAGGGCGGCGGCGGTGCGGTTGGGCACGACTCGTCTACGCGCTGGCCGGCCGGCGTCCTTGCTCCGGGCAGGGTTGAAGCGGCGTCTTACCGGCACTTGGCCGGCTCCCAAGTTTCCGCGCTCCAGGTCAGCGACCGGTTGTCGATCCGGTATGCGGTCGTTGTCATGGACCCGGCGACGGTGCCGGCGTTCGCGCCGGCTGATCCATCGATCGACCGGCCGATCGATCGATCGATTGGGAACCGGAGCCGACTCCGGCCGCGTTCGCAGGTGGAGCACACCGCGGGGGACGCCTTCTGGGCGCGGCACGCGCTCCCCGGGGTGGCCGTTGGGGGTGAGACTACCGATGCCGGCAGACGTCTCGACGGCAAGGCGTCTGGGCGCTGCGGCGGTGATCCGTGACGAGCTTGGCCGCGTGCTGCTGGTCCGTCATACCTACGGGAAATGCAACTGGGAACTTCCGGGTGGCTTTTCTGAACCGAACGAGTCCGCCGCCGCCACCGCCATGCGGGAGGTTCGCGAGGAAATCGGTCTGATGGTGGAGGCCGGGCGACTCATCGGGGTCTATTACGATTCCGAACACGACATGCTCCATTTCGTGTTTTTCTGCCATCCCGTCGCCGAGGGGACTCCCCGCCCGTCTTGCCCGGAGATCTCCGAGTGTCTCTACTGCGATTCGGCCTCGCTGCCTCGTCCCATCAGTGATTTCACCGTGCGACGCGTCCAGGATGCCCTCAGCGGCGCCGGCGCGTCTCTGACCACCATAGGGGCGCGGCGCTGGATCATATGAACAACGTGCATAAGGGGAAGCGGCATCGCGGCCCCGACTGGGACGGCGGTGCCCGCCCCTGCCGCCACACGCTGGTGGCAAGGGCGCCCGGGGCTTCTTCTGGCAGGCGGAGGCCTGGGGCGGGGCGGCAAGAGAGGCGTCATGACTCTCGTCGAAACTTTTGATCGGCTTCTGTTCGGATGGGAAGCATCCTTGGACGGTGGTCGGTAACTTCCTCGATTCGCTCCAAGTGCAACGCAAGGAATGCCGAGTAGGGCATTGAAACAGCCTTGGAATCTTCGTTCCCTCGTTCGTGGTGGCGTTACAGGCCCGGTGCGCTCTTGTGGGATCAAGCGGCGTGAGCTGGATGGCTGCCTTTGAGGACCCCACTGGGGAACGCGGACATCACTTCATCAGGATCACGACCAATGCGGACGCCGGGGGGCCAATGTGGACGACAAAGATACTCAACGACTGGGGTTCTGGTCTGCTTCGTTGGTGACGTTCTGGGTAGTTGTTTTTGGGCTGCTCTTGCTGGGGGGGATTTTCGGAAGATTCGCCAAGACGCCAAGTTTTGCGGTCTGTCTATTTTTGGCTCCCTCATTTGTCGCAATGATGGTCAGCATCAACTGCCACGATGATCATGAGAACAAAAGGGTGTGGGCTAAACTCGGGGTGTCTTTTGCTTCGATCTACGCCGTGTTGGTGTCTATGACCTACTATCTTCAGCTAACAGCTGTTCGCACTGCGCCCGATGGGGGACCCTTCGCTTTCGCACCGGGAACGGCGCTTTTCGCCGTGGACATGCTGGGCTATGCTTTCATGTGCCTGTCCACTTTGTGCGTAGCACCAGTTTTCGCGAATGGTGACAGGCTCTCGACCGGTATACGTCGGCTTTGCATCGTCAACGGACTGCTGGCCGTACCCACTCTGGTAGCGCCTGCCTTCATGTCCGGCGCAGCGACGCCGTCGGCAGCGAATAGCGCGACTGGAGATCTGGCCCTGCTATCCTGGTGTGTCGTTTTTGCTCCCTTCGCCTTTATGGTCGCCAAGTACTTCTGGCGTCAACAGCGGCAGCCATGCCGCTGACGTTGGTGCGTCTGGCAATGACGCACTTGGTGGGTGGACGCGATGCTGTGACGCAGGGGATGCCGAGTACGCCAGTGGCAACCTGGTGACTCGGACGGCTCCTGTGGTGTGCCCTTGATGGGGTGCTCGTCGGCGACCGCGGATGTCTTGCTCCCCACGCGGATGCGCTCCGTCGTCGGTGGGAATTGGTGGGGTGTACGGCGAAGCACCCGGGTGGATACCGCCGATGGCACGCCTTTCACCTGTAATGGGTAAATCCAAGGCCGAAAGGGGAAGACCCGGCCGCGCGGTGCGTGCAGGTCCGACTGGGGTCGGGGGCCGCGCATTCGCCGGGCCGGAGATGTGGGATGCGTTGTCCGCAGTGCAGCAGGGGAGACAGCAAGGTACTCGATTCGCGACCGGCCGACGATGGCGCCGTGATCCGCCGCCGCCGGGAGTGTCTGGCCTGCGGCGGCCGCTTCACGACGTATGAGCGCATCGAGGCCGCCCCGTTCGTCGTCATCAAGAAGGACGGCCGAAGGGAGCCCTGGAGCGCGCAGAAGATCCTCCGCGGACTGACGACGGCCTGCGAGAAGCGCCCGGTGGCCATACCCGTTCTGGAACGCTTGGTGGCGGACGTCGAGCGGGACCTGCGCGGGCGGTATGAGCGCGAGGTACCGACGCGCGAGGTGGGCGAACTGGTCACCGAGCGCCTGCGGGCGGTCGATCCGGTGGCCTATGTGCGGTTCGCCTCCGTGTACCGTCAGTTCCAGGATGTGCACCGTTTCAAGGAAGAGCTGGAACGGCTGATGGAGAGCGGCCGCACCGTCGCTTCGGAGGGACCGCGGGAGCCTTGACGGGAACATGCGTTCCTGGATATGCTGCTTCCAGAACATGGCTGGGAAGGGGTGGGGCGTGTGGCGGGGTTTCTACCCGGCCAGCGGGTGCTCACGGCCTTCGGGTACCGGCCGCTGGCCGACCTGGAGGTGGGGGACGCGGTCGTCAGCGGTCGGGGGCGCTTGCGGCTGGTCGTCCGCACCGGATCGTGCACACTGAGCGGAGCGCTGTGCCGTTTGGCGACGGAAGCGAACCACGTGCTGCGGGCAAGCGCGGACCAGCCGGTGCTCGGACGGCGTGACGACGACCCGCCCCGGTGGTGGCGGGTGGACGACTTGCGGCCGCGGGACACGGTGGCCATCCTGCGCGAGTCGGTGCGGCCGCAACCTCTGGAGCACATCCGCCCCAGGGAGGACGGGGACGGCACTGTGGTGCTGCACGAGGAGCGGTCCGTCTACGCCGCCGGCCTGGACTGGGTGCCGCTCGTGGCAGTGGACGCGGTGCCGTATGCCGGGCGGGTGCAGGGCTTGGAGATCGAAGACGACCACAGCTGTGTGATCGAAGGGCTGGTCGTGGCGGCCTTCCTGCCTGCCGGCCGTGGATGGCGCACGGTGTGATCCGCCGTGCGCCGTCCCGTGGCCGGGCGGTGTGCGCGTCCACGGGCCCGCTTACGGTTTGTGAAAGCGGATGGCGTAGGCGTGCGGACCGGCGGGCGCGACATGCTCCACGGCCAAGCCTCCCGCGCTGATCCAGGTCGAGGCCCGCTCTGGTGGGACACGCACGGCCAGCGGCGGGCCAAAGGGGCTGGGCTCCGGGCTCCAGTCCACGGCCAGGCCGCGGCCGCCGGAACGCAGCAGCCGGCGCATCTCGGAAAAGAACGCCTCTGGTGCCTCAAGCTCATGCAGCATGTGGACCAGCAGCAGCAGGTCACAGCCCCCGTCCGGTAGCGGCACGAGGGATTCGGCGCTGAGCACGGGCGCGACGTTGCGGCACTCCGCCGCGCTGAGCCGCTCGCGCAGGCGGACCAGCATCTCTGGCGCGATGTCGCACGCCCATACCCAGCCGTCTGGGGCCAGGCGCTCGGCCAGCGGCAGTGTGAGGAACCCGGGGCCGCAGCCGATGTCCGCCGCCACCTCGCCGGCGCGCGGCGCGAGTTCATCCAATAGCACATCGGGTGGCAGGATGCGCAGGCGATCCGGGGACAGCAATCGGTCGGCGCGACTCGGATCGAACTTGTGTGCCATCCACCCCCGAGGGGGCCACCTCCCTTTGCGGCCCGGCCGCGTGCGGGGCCAGGGTACGCCGCGGGGCCCGGTGGTTACCTTTCGTCGCGGACGTGGTGCCGCCTGCGGCCGGAGCAGGCTGTTGCTCGCCACGGCCGACGGCAGGAGACGGCGTTTGCTGCGCGAACGCTACCGGAACCCTGTGTGCAGCGGTATTTTTGGGGTTGGCGCCGGTTGATCGGTGGTCTGGCCCCGCTGCCGCTGGGCCCAAAGGGCGGGAGGCTCAGCAAGCGCATGGCGGACGACGATACGGCCTCGGACAGGCTTTTGCGCGTGTACTTGCGGCGTGGGGGTTGCTGCACGTTCTGCGGCCGGGTGTTGCGGGTCGACGAGGTGCATCTCGACCACGACCATCCGGAGTCGCATCTGAGCGTGGAGCACGTGGAGGAGGAGCGGTTGCACTGCGTCTGTGGCGACTGCCGCAGCGACAAGGGCAGCCGGAACGCGGCGGACTATCGGGCCGAGCGCCGCGCCCGCCATGCGCGCCAGGTATTGGAGACCCTGGCCGGCTAATCGCCCCGTCCGCCGGCTGGCGACGGGGGATTCTGGACAGTGCTGGCACGCCCACGATCCCGGCGGGGTCGCGGGCGTGCCCTGTTTCTATCTATCCTTCATCCGCCCTGGGCCTGCGTCCCTCGTCCTTCATGACCGGTCCGGATGAGCCATGCGCCATCCGCCGTCATCCACCTAGCCTCATCGCCGCCCTTGCCTTCGTCTCATCCCGCCTTCTTCGTCGTGGTGGTCGCCTTCGCGGTCGACGTGCTGGAACGGGCCGTGCCCTTGGTCGTGGTCGAGTGGGTGGAGGGTGTGGCACCGGATGCCGCGGGCGCGGTGGAGGACGCCGTCGAGGTCGCGCCGCCGGCCGGCGGGGCGGTCGAGGAGGAGGACGAGGAGGAGGACGCGGAGGAGGAAGTGAAACTCGAGGGCGGCGGCAGCCAGGCCTTGGGGTCGGCGGAGATCTCGGCGGGCACCATGCCGTGGATGATATAGACGGGGCCCGCGTTGTCCACGCGGGCGTAGTAGCCGCCGACCGGCGTCGAGAGCCCGACGGCCAGCAGCACCGGCTTGCCCGAGGCCGGCGTGATCCTCACGCTGGCGTGGGCCGGTGCCAGCGCCCACCCCTGCAGTTGCGACGCCGTGGGCTTGGCCGCCAGGGTGCGCGACGCTTGCAGCGTGACCAGCGAACTGACAAAGCCCTGCACCAGGGTCTGGTCCGCGCTCGTGCCGCCTGGATGCCCGATGGTCCAGGTGGTGCCGGCGGCCGCGGACTTGGCGGCCGCCTGTTGATACAGCGTGAGCTGCTTGTGGTGCGCCTGGAAGGTGAGCGAGCGGATGCTGGATGCGCTGATGCCCACCAGGTAATGGGTCGGCTTGGTCTGGTGCTTGGGCCGTACCAGCAGGGCGTAGGCCCCGGCAAGGATGGCCAGGGCCGCGACGCCCGCGACCGGGCCGAGCCAGAACCGTCCTGAACCCGCCCGCCGTTTGCCGCCAGCCGCTGCCTGTTCCACGGGGCGCGCCTCCTTACCCGGGATGGCTCTTGGAGCCTGGGACCGCGGGCCGCTCACTCACAGGCGCCGCCGCGTCCACCAGGCGCCCGCGGCGAGCAGGAAGCAGACCAGCGGTACGCCCAGGACGAACGTGTCCACCAGGGCGGACGTGCTGCCGGAGGTCAGGAAGACCTGCGTGTTCAGGCTCGGGCGCGGCCGGATGGTGATCCCCTGGCTGCGGCCGGTGGCCCAACCGACGCTGTTGAGGAACAGGTCGCGGTTGCCCTGGATGTTGATCGGCGCCTGGGTCTGCCCCGGGGCGGCGCTGGCGATGAAGCCGGCGTTGCCGATGACCACCGCGCGGAACTGCGCTTTGCCACTGGGGCCGGCGACGGTGGCGGCCACGGTCAGGGGGCCGGGGATGTCCTGGCCCTTGGTGTAGTGGAGGCCGGTCGTCTGCAGCTTGCTGAGGTTGGTGATGCCGAACGAGGTCGGATTGCTGCTGCTGCCGCCGCCGTAGGTGGTCAGCACGGGGGTGACGGTGTAGCCCTTGGGGGCCTTGCCGAGGGTCAACCCCTGCGCGCCCAGCAGCAGCGTGGCGTAGTTGGCCTGCTGCAGCGGAGCGGTGATCGGCGAACTGCCATACTTGGGCACGATGAACACCGGCGACTGGCTCGAATGCGACGGGTCGACGACGAGGTCGTTCTGCGGCTTGACACCCCAGCCCGCCAGCATCCCGGTGAGGTTTTTGAGGTTCTTCGTCGACGGATCGAGCAGGAAGACCAGGTGGCCGCCGCCCGCCGCATACTTCTTCAGGGCGCTGACGCTGCTGGTGGGCAGGTCCTGCGTCGGATCGACGACCACGAGGGCCGAGACGCTGGACGGCACCCCGTGGCTGGTCAGCAGGTTGAGCGCGCCCACCTTGTAGCCTTGGTTTTTGAGGGCCAGCACGGCGTCGGGCAACTGGCCGCCGGCCGTGTTGGGCTCACCGTTACCGGCCAGGAAGTCGACGGTCATCTGGGTCGGTGACGCCAACTGCAGCAGGGCGTTGGTGATGGGCTGCTCGCCGTTGAACTGCGGCTGGCCGCTACTGCTGTATGTGGTCAGGCTGCTTCCTGACACGGTCTGGGTGTGCGAGCCGGACTGCAGCACCACCGTGTCGTAGCTCTTGATGTGGTAGCGCACCGCCAACGCGGCGTTGGCCGCCGGGTCGACCACCTGGTAGGTGATCTTGCCGTGGGATGCCGTCTGGTATTGCTGCAGTAGCGCGCTCACCTTGGCGCCGGTGGTGCCGCCCGGCCGCTCGAAGGCGATGATGTGCACCGGATGGGTCACCTTGGCCGCGATGTTGCGCGAGGCGGCCGAGAGCGTCAGGTTGTGGTTGAAGGTCAGGTCCCACTGCGTCGGGATGTGGGCGCCGACCAGGTTGACCCCGATCAGCGCGGCCGCGACCACCCCGACGTACACGGCGGTGGCGGTGCCCCAGCGCATACCGCGCGACGCCAGGGCGCCGCGCAGGCCGCCCGGCTTACGCGGGCCGGTGGGCTGCGCCGCCGACTCGCCGGTATTCTGCTCCTGATCGTTCGGTGTGCCTTCGTCCATGTCCGCCACGAAGCGCTTCCCTCCCCAGGGACCAGGATCGGCGCGAGCCTGCGTCCCTCAGGTCCAGCGGCGCAGGTCCACGACCCGCACGGCCAGGAACAGAAAGCCGACGCAGAGCGAGACCAGATAGATCAGGTGGGAGACCGAGACCAGGCCGAGCGTGAAGTTGTTGAACTGCGACGGCAGCGAGATGTAGGTCATCAGTTGGCCGACCAAGCCATGGCCGGGCACCCAGGTCGAGCCGTAGAACAGCAGCACGACCGCGAAGGAAAGCATGGCTGCGACCACCTGGTTGGACGTGAGGGAGCTGGCGAACAGGCCCATGGACAGCGTGGCGGCGCCGAACAGCCACATGCCGAGCCAGCTTGAGGCGACGACCCCCCACTGCACGGCGCCGAAGCGCGAGGTCGCCAGCGGGAAGAGCAGGCTGACGACGGCGAACATCGTCCAGACGAACAGCACCCCGATATACTTGCCCAGGACCCACTGGCCGGTGGAGACCGGCGCGGTCAGGATCAACTCGTCGCTGCCGTTGCGCCGTTCTTCGGCCAGGAGCCGCATCGTCAGCAGGGGCGCGATGAAGATGAGCAGGACCGCCAGGTTCCAGAACACCGGCGTCAGGTCGGTGCTCCGGGAGCCCAAGAGCGAGCCCACGAAGAAGCGCCCGCCCATGAACATCCACAGCGCCAGCAGCACCCAGGCCAGCGGCGCCTGGAAGGCCACCTGCCATTCCCGCCGCGCCACCACCCACCACTTGCCGAAATTGCCCATTATCCCGCTCCCTCCTTGCCCCCGGCCGCCGCGGCCTTCGCCGCCCGCGCCGCCTGGGCTTTCTCCGCCTTCTCCGTCTCGGTCAACTCGAGAAACAGCTCTTCGAGGGTGTTTTCCAGCACGCGCAACTCGCGCACCGGCCAGCCCCGGCCGGCCAGTGCCACCGAGATGCGGTCGGTGAGGTCGTCGGCCGTCGTGCCGCCGCCGCCTTCGACCAGCAGCCGGGCCACACCGCCGGCGGCGGCCGCCTCCTCCTCCACGCCGACGCCGCTCACGCCGTCCAGACCGCGCAACGCCTCGGCGGCCTCATCCGCCGCCGCCTTGACGCGCACCCGCACCCGCGCCAGCCCGCCGTGCAGGTGCGAGGTCAACTCGGCGGGGCTGCCCTGCGCCTGCACCCTGCCGCCGTGGATGATGACGATGTTGTTGCACAGCAACTGGACCTCGCTCAGCACGTGCGAGCTGAAGAGCACCGCGTGCTCCTTGCTGAAGCTGCGGATCAACTCGCGCATCTCCACCACCTGGTGCGGATCGAGGCCGACGGTCGGTTCGTCGCAGACCAGTAGCGGCGGTTCGTGCACGACCGCCTGCGCCAGGCCGACCCGCTGGCGGTAGCCGCGGGAGAGCCGGCCGACCAGCCGCCCGAGCACGTCGGTCAACTCAAGCCGCTCGGCGATCTCCTCGATCCTGGCGGCCCGGCGGGCCCGCGGGACTTCGTGGATGTCCGCCATGAACGACAGGTATTCCCACACCGTCATCTCGGGATAGAGGGGGGGATTGTCCGGCAGGTAGCCGACGCGGCGCCGCACCTCGAAGGGCTCGTCCCAGAGGTCGTGCCCGTCGATCTGGACTCGCCCCGACGAGGCCGGCAGGTATCCGGTGATGACGCGCAAGGTGGTCGTCTTGCCTGCGCCGTTTGGCCCGAGCAGGCCGACCACTTCGCCGCGCCGCACGCGGAACGAGACATCCTGCACGCCCCGGCTCGGCCCGTATCGCTTGGTCACCCCGATGACGTCCAGCACCGGCTGCTGCTCCACCTGCGTCCCTCCTCACCCAAGGACCCACAAAAGGCACATAAGCACCATCGGCTGGGATGCTATCCGTGCCGGAGCGCGGTCGTCAAACGACCTGCCGGTCCGGGTGGCACCCGACCGCCGCTGGAGGTGTCCCCACGGTAGCGCATGGTTATAAAGATGGCTTAAAGGCCGTGCCCCTGCTACGATGGGCGGCTGGGGGGTGCCCGCTTGGCCTTCGCCGATTTGCGGTCGTTCATCGGCGCGCTCGAGCGGGCCGGCGAGTTGCGGCGCGTGCGCGCGCCGGTCGACCCCGAGTTGGAAGTCACCGAGATCACCGAACGCTGCGTCAAATCCGGCGGGCCGGCCCTGCTGTTCGAGCAGGTGCGCGGTTCCGAGTTCCCTCTGGCCATCAATCTGTTCGGCAGCCCGCGCCGCATGGCGCTGGCCCTGGGCGTTGCGGACGTCGACGAGCTCGCGGCGCGGCTCTCCCGATTGTTGCGCGCCGCCCAGCAACCGCCGCGCGGGGTGCGCGGGCTGCTGCAGTTGCTGCCCGAACTGCGGCCGCTGGCGTCGATGCCGCCGCGGCGGTTTCGCGGCGCGGCTCCGGTGCAGGAGGTCACGTGGCAGGGGGACCGCGTCGATCTCGGCCGCCTCCCGCTACTGCGCTGCTGGCCCGGGGACGGGGGCCGCTTCATCACCCTGCCCCAAGTCATCACCGCCGATCCACGGACCAAGCGGCGCAACGTCGGCGTCTACCGCCTGCAGTTGCACGGTCCGCGCGAACTCGGGCTGCACTGGGAACGGCACAAGGGCGGCGCGGCCCACTATGCCGAGGCGCGCGCCGCCGGCCGGCCCATCGAGGTCGCGGTGGCCCTGGGCGGGGACCCGGCCTCCATCTATGCCGCCGGGGCGCCGCTGCCCGAGGGTCTGGACGAGTATGCGTTCGCCGGCTTCCTGCGCGGCGCGCCCGTCGAACTGTGTCCGGCCGTCAGCGTGGACCTGGAGGTGCCGGCCCACGCCGAGATCGTGATCGAGGGCACGGTGGATCCCGGCGAGCTGCGTCCGGAGGGCCCCTTCGGCGACCACACCGGCTTTTACGATCCGGGCGGACCGTACCCGGTGCTGCGCGTCAGCGCGGTCACCATGCGCCGCGACGCCATCTATCCGGCGACCGTCGTCGGCCGGCCCCCGATGGAGGACTACTGGCTGCTGGGCGACACCAGCGAGCGGCTCTTTCTGCCGCTCTTGCAACTGACGTTCCCGGAGATCGCCGCGGTGCACGTGCCTCCGGAGGGCGTCGCCAACAACCTGGTGTTCGTCGCCCTGCGCAAGAAGTTCCCCGGCCACGCATACAAGGTGGCGTACGGCCTGATGGGCATGGGCTTGCTGTCGCTGTCCAAGGTGATCGTGGTGGTGGACGAGTGGGTCGACGTCCACCGGCCGGCGGAGGCATGGTGGGCCGCGCTGGCGCAGTGCGACCCGGCGCGGGATGTGCTCCTGGCCCGCGGCCCGGGCTCGGTGCTCGACCACGCCTTGCAGGGTTTCTCCTATGGCGGCAAGCTCGTACTGGACGGGACGCGCAAGTGGCCGGAGGAACTGCCGGGCGCGGCCCCCGGCCGCGGCGCCTGGCCCGAGCCCCTGGCCATGGATCCCGCCGTGGTGGAGCGGGTGACTGCGCGCTGGCCGGAGTACGGGCTGGGTGCGGATCCGGGGCCGACCGGGGCGCGGCGGCCGGGTGCCGCCCCGGATTGGAGCGGCGAAGGCGGCGGGCCGACGTCTCCAGGAGGGGTACGCTGATGCTCTCCGGGCTGGAAGCACGGGGCGGTCTCTGGCGACAGGGCTGTCTGGTGGCGGATATGGTGCGGTTGGAAGAGGTGCTGTTCTCGCTGCCGCTGGCGTACGCCGGCGCCATGCTCGGTACCCGCGGCTGGCCGGCCGCGCACGTCGTGTTTTGGATCACCGCGGCGGTGGCGGGCGGCAAGGTTGGGGGCATGGCGCTCAACCGCCTCATCGACCGTGAGGTCGACGCCGCCAACCCGGCGACCGCCGGACGCCACCTGCCGGCCGGTCTGGTGGCGCCCCGCGCCGCCCTGGTGATCGGGGTGGCGGGTCTGGCCCTGGTGGCCCTGGCGGCCTTTGCGCTCAATCCGCTGTGTGCCCTGCTTCTGCCGCCGGTGCTCGGGCTGCTGGTCGTCTACTCCTTCACCAAGCGCTGGGGGTGGGGCTGCCACTTCGCCTTGGCGGCGCTGGGGTTTTTCCTGCCCTTTTCCGGCTGGATCGCCGTCACCGGCCGCCTGACGCTCGGGCCGATCCTGTTCGGGCTCGCCTCGGGGATCTGGTATGTGGGCTTTGACAGCCTGTATGCGCTACGGGACGTCGCCTTCGACCGCGGACACGGCCTGCACTCCCTGCCGGCCGATCTGGGCGTGCCGGCGACGCTGTGGATCGCCCGCGCCGCGCACGTGCTCTTTCTGGCGACGCTGGTCGTCTTCGCGCGGCTGCAGGGCCTGCCCTGGCCGTTCTGGGCGGCGGTGGCGGTGGCCGGCGCCAGCCTGCTGCTGCAGCACCGGGCGGTGACGCGCGCGCTCGTGCCGGTCGGCTTTGCGCGCTTCAACACGGTGGTCTCGTTCGCGCTGCTTTCCGGGACCGCGCTTTCGGTCGCGGTCGGTCTTTCGGCGCTGCATGGAGGCTGATGCGGGCTTGCGCGCCGCTCACGGCCCGATCGGGTCGGGTTTTGCCGGGCTCCCACGGGTTTTCCGGGTGGCATGCGTTCCACGCGCTTGACCCGCTCCCACGGGGATGCCCATCGGGCTGGAAGGGGGATGGAGGGGTGCCGGTGCGGGCCGTCCTGCTCGATCTGGACGAGACCCTGATCCATGAGCGCGCCGCCACGTCGGCGGCCCTGCGCGCCACGCTGGCCGACGCCTGTGCGCTGCGGTCCCTGGACATGGAGGTGTGTGCCGCCGCCGTCCTGGCCGCCGGCCGCCGGCTCTGGCGGGAGAGCCCCCACGCCGCGTACTGCCAGCGCATCGGCATCTCCTCGCACGAGGGGCTGTGGGCGTCGTTCGCCGCCGGGGACGACGCGGATACGGTCGGTTTGCGCGGCTTTGCGCCCGCCTACCGCCGTGCCGCCTGGGAGGCGGGCCTGGCGGTGGCCGGGGTGCGCGACCCGGACCTCTGCGCCGAACTGGCCGAGAGCTACGTCTCCGAGCGCGGCCGCCGGCAGTGGCCGTTCGCCGAGACCCTGGGGGTGCTGTGCGCACTGCGCGGGCGTGGACTGCGCCTGGTGCTGCTCACCAACGGCGATCGCGACCTGCAGCGGCGCAAGCTTGCGGCGAGCGGGCTCCTGCCCCTCCTGGACGCGGTGGTGATCTCCGGGATGGTGGGCCGCGGCAAGCCGGAGCCGGAGATCTTCTGGTACGCCATGGAGCGGGTCCGGGCCGGGGCGGCCGACGCCGTGATGGTCGGCGACAGCGCCGAGCGCGACATCGCCGGGGCGCGGGCCGCCGGCCTGCGCGCCGTCTGGCTGCGGCGGGGCACCGACGGCCCGCGGCCGGAGGGCGCCTGGGCCGAGGGCGAAGACCTGTCCTGTCTGCCGGGGTTGCTGGAGGGGGCCTGAGGTGTGGGTCGCTACTGCGTCGCGGTGACCGGTGCGAGCGGCGCGGCTTACGCCCGCCGCTTGGTCGGTGCTCTGTGCGCCGCCGGCCAGCGGGTCGATCTGCTGGTGACGGCGGCCGGCTTTGCGGTGCTGTCGCACGAGCTCGACTGGGACGACCCGCGCTACACCGGGCCCGACGGGCTCCCCGGCCGCATCCAGCGCTTTTTCGCCCCGGGGACCGACGCCGGCGCGCTACGCTACCACCCCATCCACGATGTGCTGGACGGCTTGGCCAGCGGTTCGGTGCCGCTGGACGGCATGGTGGTCATCCCCTGCACCATGGGCCGGGTGGCGGCCATCGCCTCCGGCCGTTCCAGCGACCTGCTCGAGCGGTGCGCCGACGTCACGCTCAAGGAGGGCCGCCCTCTGCTGGTGGTGCCGCGCGAGACGCCGCTCTCGCTGATCCACCTGCGCAACCTGACGACCCTGGCCGAAGCCGGTGCCATCGTCCTGCCGGCCATGCCCGGCTTCTACCACCGGCCGGCCGAAGTCTCTGACATCGTCGACTTCCTGGTGGCGAAGGTGTTGGCGCGGCTGGGTCTTGAGCAGCACCTGCTCGGCTCGTGGGACGAACTGCGCCAGGCCCCCCGCGGCGAGCCGCCCGCGCAGGCAAGCGGTCCGGGGAACGCCTGACCGGGGCGGCCCATACGCTGGCGGTGTCTGGAGGGACCGCCAGTGCCAAACCATCGCATCGCCACGGCCCGATCGTTTCGCAAGCGGCGCGCTTCGCCCGGCGGCGTGACGCCGCTTTCGCCGGCCGACGTCGCGCAGCTCTATCATCTGGACGCGTTTTACCAGCAGGGCCACTACGGCCAGGGCGAGTCGATCGGCTTCGTGGAGTTCGCCCTGCCCAGTGCCCGCGACGACTCCGCCTTTTGGGCGACATCCAGTATGCGCCCCGACCTCAACCGTCCGGCGGCCGCCACGGTGATGCCGGGGGCGCGCTCCACGCCCTCGGCCCTGGACGAGACCGACCTGGACCTGCAGTATGCGGGGGCGCTCGCGCCAGGGGCTCGCCTGCACGCCTACGTCGTGGACGCGTCCTCGCCGCTGGACGGATTCCTGCCGGCCCTCTGGGGGGCGGTACGGGCCGCCGCGGCGGACGGCTGCCACATCGTGTCGATCAGCCTGGGGGCGGGCGACCTGGACATCGGGGCCCTGGGCCCGATCAGCGATCCGGCGACCGGCCGGCAGTGGGCCGACGCCGGATCCTACGCGCAGGACCTGGACCGCTGGCTGACGGACCAGGGGGTGTTCTGCTTCGTCTCGGCGGGGGATAGCGGTGCCTACTCGGGCTTCCCTCTGGACCCCCGCGTCCAGGCCTCGTGGCCGGCGACCCAGGCGGCCTGCATCGCGGTGGGCGGGACGCAGCTTGCCGTGGTCGGCGACGTCACCTCGGGCGAGCAGGCCTGGGGTGGGCAGACGCTGGACCCGGCCGCACCCGGCTACAACCAGTCCAACACGCTGCCGCAGGCCAGCGGCGGCGGCGGCGCGAGTTCCTTCGTCGCGACCCCGCTCTACCAATCCCACCTTGGCCTGGGCACGCGTACCACCCCCGATGTCGCGGCGTTCGCCGGGCCGCTTCAGATCGTCGACCGCGGTTCGCGCATCTCCATCTGGGGCACGAGCGCTTCGGCACCCATCACCGCCGCCATCGCCGCCCTCTACCACCAGGCGACCGGTAGCTGGCTCACCCACGACGCCCTCTACCGGGCGGCGCGGGACATCACCCAGGGCGAGAACACCAACTCGGAGTTGCTCCTGGCCGGCCTGACCTCGTTTGACGCGGCGGGACCCGGTTACGACCGCTGCACCGGGGCGGGCGTACCGGACGCCGCTCATCTGCCCGGGCTATGACCCCGCGGCGCGGCGTAGGCGCCCACCGTTTCCGGTCGCCGCCGGAACCTCCGACCGGCGGCGGCCGGCGTGGGGCGAGCCCACTCCGGCGGAGGGAGGGCGGTCCCGCTTCAGCGCACCATGCCGTGCAGGGTCCAGGCGATGGCGGCATACCCGGCCAGCACCAGTAGCGCGTAGGGCCGGACTCAACCCTCGTGCGGCGCGGCACCCCGATAAACGTCGGTACGTTGAGCAGGGGGAAGGCGGCACCGCTGATGGGCAACGGCCACAGCGCCGGGCTGTGGAACAAGGTCCAGGTCGGCAGCGCATACAGCGCAAACTCCAGCGGTAGGGGGATCGCCGCCCGGCGCCGGAGCCCAGGACGGGCAGGTCCCGGCCGTGGACGACCACGTCCAGCAGCCAGTGGGAGGTCAACTACCGTCGGACCGGCCGCACGGCGTTCGCGCGGTCGGTCGGTGCACCGCGCACACGCAGTGCGAGGATGGGAGAGGGGGCCTCCGGCCGTCGTGAGGTCCCGGCACGCCGGGGCGACCGTTGCCGCGGTGGGGGCGTGGGTGGCGGCGAGGGGGGCGTCGTCTTCCGCCCCCCTCGGGGCGCCGGGTGGAGGCGGGGTCCGCTCCTACACCCCGGAACCACCAAACGGGCCATTGATCGGAAACTCCACCGGCTGCGGGGTCGGGGTCGTGGTGGGCAGCGGCGTGACGCACTGCGGCGGATACAGTGGGACCGGCGGGCAGGAGAAGGGGGGTGCGGGCGCCACGACACACGGAGCCGGAACGCAGAAGCCGTAGTTGGGCACGAGCAGGTTGACCAGCGCCACCGACTCGATCAGCAGGCAGACGCTGACGTTGCAGCAGACGTCGCCGTCGAGGATCACGCACGGGCCCACCGCCGTGGCCGGGGCCTGGCAGTTGATGCTCACCCCTTGCGGCGCGCAGATGGTGATCGAGGTGAAGAAGGAGAACTGGCCGCTGAAGGTGCACAGGATTGTGCCATCTGGCGCCGTCACGGTGAACGACAGGGTTACGGTGACCAGGAGGGTGACGTTAGCAAACCCCGTGGGCTGGCCAGAGGAGTTCAGAATCGGTACGACGCCCGCCGTGGTGCAGGTCACCGAGGTCACGGTGCCGACCGCGGTGCTGCCCGGGGGCGCCTCGCAACAACTGGGCGGCAGCGCAAAGCAGATGTTGTCGCGCGTGATGGTTTGGAAGCAGAAGTCGTAGAGCTTGTTGACCTGGATGCAGTCGATGCTGCTCGGTGGCGGGCATCCGGTCTCAGGACAACACGGCCCAGGTACGATCTGGTTCGACACGGTTCTCGCCCCTCCTTGCTGGCCTTGGATCGTGGCCCGGGGGGCCCACCTGCGGACGGAGCCGGCCCGCAACCGGGTGGAGATACCCGCCGGTTCGCGCGGCCGGACGACGCGGTAGGGGACCGGGCGCTGGCAGCCTGAGCGCCACTTCGGGCGGCGGCGAGGGGGGCGTCGTCTTCCGCCCCACTCGGGGCGCCGGGTGAAGGCGTCGGCCTCTCCTAACCCGCGGAACCACCAAGCGGGCCGTTGATCGGAGACTCCATCGGCGGCGGGGTCGGGGTCGTGGTGGGCGGCGGCGTGACGCACTGCGGCGGATACAGCGGGACCGGCGGGCAGGTGAAGGGGGCCGCGGGCGCGACGACACACGGAGCCGGAACGCAGAAGCCGTAGTTGGGCACGAGCAGGTTGACCAGCGCCACCGACTCGATCAGCAGGCAGACACTGACGTTGCAGCAGACGTCCTCGTTGAGGATCACGCACGGGCCTACCGCCGTGGCCGGGGCCTGGCAGTTGATGCTCACCCCGTGCGGCGCGCAGATGGTGATCGAAGTGAAGAAGGAGAACTGGCCGCTGAAGGTGCACAGGGTTGTGCCATCCGGCCCCGTCACCGTGATGGACTCGGTCACGGTGACCAGCAGGGTGACGTTGGCAAACCCGGTGGGCTGGCCGCTGGAGTTTAGGATCGGCACGATGCTCGATGTGGTGCAGGTCACCGAGGTCACGGTGCCGACCGCGGTGCTGCCCGGGGGAACCTCACCGCAACTGGCCGGCAGATCGAAGCAGATGTTGTCGCGCGTGATGGTTTGGAAGCAGAAGTCGTAGAGCTTGTTGACCTGGATGCAGTCGATGCTGCTGGGTGGCGGGCATCCGATCTCAGGACAACACGGCCCGGGTACGATCTGATCCGACACGGTTCTCGCCCCTCCTCATGGGGGGGGGGCCGTGCTCCCCCGCACGCTCGTCCCCCGCTCCACTGGCGCAGCGTATGCGGGGAGCAATCCACTGGTGCGTGAATTCTGCTCGCGTGCCGTTCCGCGTGCCGGTCGGTCGCTGGCGCGCGTCTGGGGGCCGTCGGCCGCTTGAGGCGATGGCATCCCGACCGCCGGCGAGGGCTCCGCCCGGGTGGGCGCGCTGTTGTGACCACAGCCGCCGCTGCGCCGCTGCCGGAGCAGGTGCGGATCGGCGACCTCGAACTGCGGGCTCGCCGAGAGTTGGTGAGCGGCGGGAGGCAGGCCGATGTTGGCGCCGCGGGGGATGCACACTCGATGCGTGCAAAGTCCTGGTCGTGGTGGGGTTCGGCCGCAGGAGTAGCGGGTGGCGGGGGCGATCCACGGTTCGCGGTGGAAGTGGGTGCAGCCGGTGATCCGGTTGGCAGAGTCCAGACGTACTGTGTGCCCTCCGAGGAGAGATTGCCCTGAACCTCCCCACGGCTAAAGCCGGGGGGGCTGGGATGCATTGCTTCGGCCTTTGCCAGGCTCTCTCGGGCTCGGGACTGCCCTGGTACACCATCCTGGCTCTCAGCCCCTGCTTGGAGTGCCTGCCCCCAAGGGCACGGCACAAGCATCCCTTGCGCGTGCGACCCGCTCTGTCCCCTTCCGGGGTGGGACCGGGGAACCGGCCCCCTCGCGGCTTGCTTCTCGGCCTGCTCGGACGCCGCACGCAGGAGCGGTTCCGCACCCGGCCAGGCATCTGCGGCCCGGCCCGCGTCGAGCAGGTACGTCCCAGCCTCGCCTTCGCACACAAACCTCGCCAACTGCGCGCTGTAGAGGTCGCGCTACGCGCTCGCCCCACACGGGCATGCGTGCCACCGCAGCGACAGCGGTTTTTCCGCCCGCCGCCCGCAATGGCAGACCTGCGATAACGCCGTGGTGCGCG
>JAJZXK010000191.1 GCA_021806565.1 Bacillota bacterium
CTACCTGTACCCGCTCGACCGTCGCTTCCGCCAGATACTCACTGCTCCGTTACCCTAACCCCTAACCCCTACCCCTAACCGCACCGCTCCGCTCAATCGCCACAACGCGGTTCACCGAATACTTACTTGGACCGCCGGGTGGCGAAGCACCTCGCGCACCGCCCCGCCGTCGCCCCCGCCGACCACCAGGACGCGGCGCGGACGCGGGCAGGCCAACAGCGCGGGATGCACCAGCATCTCGTGGTAGGCGAACTCATCGCTTTCCGTCACCATGATCACGTCGTCCAAGGCGAGCATCCGCCCGAACTGGGCCGTCCGGTAGACGGCGATCTGCTGATAGGGGCTGCGGCCGCGGTACAATGTCTCCGAATGACGCAGCGCCAGTCGCATATCAGCGGTTTGATCTTCCACAAACCATCCACTCAATCCCGAGCTGGCCCCCCCCTGCTCAGCCTGCTACCGCTGGCCTTCTCCGCGTCCGGTGGGCTTCCTCCCCGCCGCTGCCCCACGCGGGCTCAACCGGCCGGCGGCACCGGGCGGCCGGCCGCCGCCGCAAACATGGCGGTCCGCCGCCGCTCTGCCTTGGCGCTGGCGGCCTGGCGCTGACGCAAAGACGGTGCCGGAGCGCGCGCGGCGGCGGCCAGGACCGCGTTGGTCTGGGCGTCGGCCTGGCGCAGGCCGGCGTGGATCGAGACCTTGTGGGTCAGGATCTCGGTCCAGACCACGCTGTCGATCTGCTGCACCTGGGCGTTGGCCGAGGCAAACCACGGAGCGGACACGCCCCAGCCACCGTCGGTGCTGGCCGTGAACCACTGGATGCCCTTACCCTTCAGGCCGGGCACCACCGACTCAGCCACCGCGCGCCACTGTGGCATCAGGCGGTTGAGGGCCGGCGGCATCAGGAACGATTTCATGAAGAAGCGCTGGAACGGCGCTTCGGCCGACAGCCAGCGCAGCAGGGCCCAGGCGGCTTCCGGATGGCGCGTGCTCCCCGCAGCGGCCCAGAAGTTGGCGGCCGCACCGCCCGCCCGCCGGGCCGGAAACCGCGGCGGCGGATACAGGACCCACTTGAAGTTGTCCCGCCACTGCTGATAGAGGTTGAGCAGATCCACCTGCTGGATCTCCTGGATCGCCACATTGCCGCTGAGCAAGGAGGCGCGGATGCTGCCGCTCACCGCCACCCCCGGGCCCAGCAGGCGGCCGGCGAGCCACTCCACAGCCCTCACGCAAGCGGGGGAGGTCAGGGTCTGTCGGTCCCTGGCCGCGTTGCTCACGGACCCGCCGAAACCGACGGCCGCCGCCCCCAGGGCGCCAAGAAAACCCCCGGGCCCTCCCTGCAGGGAGAGCCCGTAGCGGTGGACGCCGCCGCGGCTCGAGGTCAGGTGGGTGGCCACCCGCGCCAGATCGTCCTGAGTCCAGGTCGTGGCAGGATAGGGGATGCCGTGGCGGTCGAAAAGGCTGAGGTTCAGCGCATACAGATAGCTGTCCTCTCCCCGGCTCATGGCGAACAAGCCCCCGGGGGTGCGCAGCGCGTCGATCACCGTCGGCGACCACAGGCTGGTCGGCAGGTTGTCGCGTTGCAGGTAAGCGTCCAGCGGCAGGAGCAGCTCCTGTTCAACATAGGTGGCATACGAACCGGCGACGTCCGCGAAGACGTCCGGCGCCGTCCCGGCAAGGATGGCCGCGGCGTTCACCGGGGTCGGCGCGTACGGCACGATCCGCACCGCCACACCGCGCCGGGCGGCGGTGAACCCGTGCAGGGACTGCTCATACAGTTGCGTACGTTCGCGCACCGTGCCCAGGCGCATGGTCGAGGTCACATCCAGGGCCGCAATCAACGTCACCACCGGCACGGCGGCCGTCGGCCGCGCACCGGCGCAGCCGGCCGCGACCAGGCCGCACACCGACCCACCGGCGGCCCGAAAGCAGTCCCGGCGGCGGACGGTCCGTCCGCCCGAGCTCGGTGCGGTCGACCGGTTTGCGCTCACGCCGCAGACCCCGCCTTCTTTGCCGGCGCACCCGTCCCGGGGGTGGCGCCGGAGTTGGACGCCGCGGCGGCCCCCGAGGCCCGCTGCAGGGTGAGCGCCATGACCACCAGCCGGTTGGTCTCCCCGGTCTTGGCGCTGGGCAGCATCAACTCGGTCAGCGTGTGGTGCGGGTTGATCGGCACCGGCTCGGCAAACAGGTAGCGGCAACTGCCGTTGGTGCCGGTGGGGGTCAGGAAGTAGGGGGCCGCAAAGACCAGAAACTGCGGGGCCGCCGTGCTTTGTGGGGCACAGTCCGGTTGGTAGTACACCGGATAGTCGCCAGTGTGGCCGCCGCGGTAGACCGCCGCCAGGTCCGTCGGTCCTCCACCCCCGTTAATCCCCGCCTCCAGCAGCCACACCCCGAGGTAGTGGCCTGCCGGCACCTTCAGCATGAGTTGGCTCTCGGCGTCCAGGGCGTCCTTGACCCCGAGTCCGCCGGCCGGAACCAGGAACGGTACCTTCGCCGTGTGGCCATAGCCGGTGATGGAGACGGTCCAGGTACCGGTGCTGGGCGCGAACGGTTCCGGGATCGCCCCGGGGCCCAGCCCGTAACCGGCGTGGCTCAGCTTGTACTTACCCTTGGCGGCGCAGGAGCAGGCGGCGGCGAGCGGGTTGGCCGCCACGGGGGACAGCGCGCTGCCGGCCCCCGTGGCGGCGTTCTTCGTTGCCGTCTTGCCGGCCGTCTTTTTCCCCTTGCCCTTTTTCCGACCGGCCGCCTTCTTGGCCGTGGAGGCGGGTGCTCCCGCCGGTATGGCGGCGTGCGTCGCGGCCTTGGACGTCTTGGCTTTAGCCGCCGCCTTGCCCTTACCGGCCGCTGTCTTGGCCGTGGTGGCCGTGCTGGCCGTGCTGGTCGTGCTGGCGGTCCCGGCGGCCTTGGCCGGGGCGTTGCCGGGGGGCAGGATGGCGTCGGACTGGAAGTACTTGGCCAGGGACACCTCCACGAACGACCCGATGGTCTTCGGCTGCGGTTGGTGGCCGCTCACATGTCCGACGGCCGAAGCCGAACAGCGGGTCAACGGAAACCCGCAACGGGGGTGCTTGTCGCCGGTAGCCGCCTTCAGCGAGGCCGCCAGGTTGCGGGTGTAGGCAGAAGCGGAGGTCGTCGCCTTGGCCTTCGCACCCGTACCGTTGGCGCCGCTCGCCACATGGGAACATCCGACCAAAAACAGCGCGGCGGGGATGAGCGGCCAGCGCCACGCCTTTGGCCGCGGATCCCCGGCCTGCGGAGCCCTCCCACCCGAAAGCCTCCCACGGATGTCCACGGTTCTTCCCCCTCCCAATGCCCCGGTTCGTCGCTGTCCGCCGACCCGGGGCCCGCTCCCCGGCCCGCTTCATGACCCGCCCGAATCCGGGCGGCACCTTCCGGCCGGCGCGGCGCCACTACGTCCCTGATCCGGTGGCCGCCGCCGCGAACATCCCCTCCGTCCGGCGCCGCTCGCGCAACGCGGCCGCCTGCAGTTCGGCGACCGTGACGGGGGGCTTGCCGCGGCCCGCCGCCTCCAGGGCGTTGATCTCGTCGGCGATGGCGCGGAAACCGGCCGTCACTCCGACCTGGTGACTCCATAACGCCGGCCACTGACGGGCGAAGACGCCGGCCACGTTCTGCGGCTGATAGTGGAAGAACTCGTAGTCGTAGCGGCCGAGTCCATCGATGGTCGGCTGCGTCCAGGCCTCAAGGTTCTTGCTCCGCAGCGGCGGCGCCACCGAGCGCAGCACGGCCAGCCACTCCTCCAGCAACCCGACCTGTCCCGGGGGAGCCAGGGCCTGGCGCATGTAGAAGCGGGTCCAGACCGCGTCGATGGCGGCGAAGCGCAGCAGTTCGAAGGCGAGGTCCTGGTGGGGCGACAGGGCGTTGATCCCGTAGAAGTTGTCGTGCAGGATCCCGACGCGCCGCACCGGGAAGGTCGGATGGGGGATGAAGTCCCACTTGGCCTGGGTACCAAGCCGCTGGACCGCCTCGATGATCGTCGGCTCGGCCCCCTGGGTGAAGACGACGCTGCCGTCGAAGATGCCGGGGTTGGGGTAGCCGTCCCCGGATGTGGCCGCCTGCTCCCAGACCAGATCGAGGAAGTATTGGCCGCAGCGGATGCTGCCCGGCAGATCCAGCAGGCAGCGCGTGTGGCCCGCGTCGCGGTACGCGCCGCCAAAGCCGTGCACCACCGCCGCCAACCCTTCCGGAACCGGATTGAGCGCCGTGCCCGGACCGAAGGGCACCGTGCAGCCGTAGCGGTGGCCGCCACCCGGCATTGCGCCGCTGCAGCGCCGCCACAACCGCTGCGCGTCCTGATACGTCCAACCGGGTTGCGGGTAGCGCATTCCGAGTTCGTCGAGGATGTCCTGGCGGTACAGGTAGGCCTCGGACGCGGCGTTGTTCGGCAGCGCATACAGCTTGCCGCCGACGCGGAAGGCCGCCAACTGCCCGGGGGCCCAGGTATGCCCCGGCACGCCGGCCGCCCGCAGCTTCCCGTCCAGCGGGGCCAAAAGCGGCTGGTATTGCGGCCAGACCGACCCCGCGTGCGCCAAGAGCAAGGGCGCCGTCGCCGCACCGGCAAGCACCGCGGTCACCGTGGCGCCCGGCGGCCCGTTGGCGAACTGCCACAGCGCCCGCACACCCCGATGCCGGGCGTTGAAGGCCTGATCCACGAACTCCTGGACCAAGTTCACGGTGGTGGCGTCGTTCGGCACACCGACCACATACAGCTGAAAGGCGACGACCAGCACCCGGCCGGCGGCGGCGGGCCGG
>JAJZXK010000053.1 GCA_021806565.1 Bacillota bacterium
CGTCCTGCTGGGCCGACCCGGCGCACGCCGGCGCCGGGCGCTGCGCGCGGCCACCGTCGCCGGACTGGCCGGCTCGATCTTGCTGGCGCCGGCCCTCGGAGCGGCGGCCGCGGCCGCGGGAAGGCCCCACCTGGGCGGGGTCGTGTGGTCGCCGGCGCGGTCCCAAGGTCGCCTGCAACTGCAGATCGCGCCGCTGCAGGCGGGGACCAACGTCATCCAACTGACGGACCCGGCCGCGACCGCCGCCACGCTGCAGGTGGTCGCCACGAACCTGGACGTGCCGGGATTGGCCGGCCAGCTCCGCCTGCAGCGCAGCGGTCCGGGCCGCTATGTCCTGCGCACCGCCGCCCTCAGCCTGCCCGGTCAGTGGCGGATCGCCGTCGGCAGCGTCCACTTCGCGGTGCGCGTCCCCCCGCCGGGGCAGGCGGGCTCCAGTTCCTGCCGCACGGGCTTCACCCTGCACCCGACCCGGGTCGCGCACCTTCCGGGACCGATCGTCGGTCTGGCCACCAACGCCGGCGACGGCGCCATCGCCCTGGCCGCCACCCCGACCGCCCTCTACGCGACGGCGGACGGCGGCCAGCGCTGGACCCCCGCCGGGCATCTGTCGGGGGTGCGATCCCTGGCCATCGGCCGGTACGGGACCTGGTACGCCGGCGGCAGCTTCGGACTGCGGGTGAGCCACGACGGCGGAGTCCACTGGCGGGCGGCCAACGGCGTCCAGGGAGCGGTACAGGCGCTGTCCATGCCGTTGTACCCTCCGGGTGCGGGCGGCTGGGCCCTGGCCGGCAACCGGCTCTACGTCCGCCACCTGCGCGTCACCGTCCACGGCACGCTGCCGCTCTGGTCGCCCGCCGGACCGGCGCCGGCCGGCATGGCGGCGATCCTGGCCATCGGCGCTGGCAAGCCGGGTCATGTGACCACGACGCTGGTCGGGAGTGGTGGCGGCCTGTGGCGGGGACAGGCAGGGCACTGGAAGGCGGTCAAGAGCCCGCTACGGGACCCGCGGTCGGTCGTGCCGGCCCGGGCGGGGATCTGGGCGCTGGGTGGCACGGGTCTGGCCGAGGCGGCGACGGCCGCCGGTCCGTGGCACCGCGTCTCCCTCGGCGCCATCGGCGCGGGCGGCCGGCCCACCGCCCTGGCGACCACCGCTGGCGGTGGCGCGACCGTCCTGGTTGGGGTCCGCGCGCGCGGCCTGCTGGTGAGCAGCGACGGCGGCGCCCACTGGTCGCTGGCCGGCTGCCCCGGGGGCACCCCCACCGCCATCGCCGGAACCTATAGCACCTCCGCGCCGCCGGCGAACTCCGCCTCCGCGCCCCTGGCCTATGTCGGCGACGCCAACGGGGACGTGGCCGCCATCGGCGCGGCCGTCACCAACTCCGGCCAGACCTCGGGCTGAACCGGGCCGCGGCACCGGGAAGATGGGGGCCCGGCCTCAGCCGCCGTCGCCTTCCAGTAAGGCGGCCAGCTCCCGCTGGCCGCTCAGCCAGCGCAGTTCTGGGACGAGGCGGACGCCGGCGCAGGCCAGGACCCGCCGCCGCACCGCCGCCATCAGCGCCAGCACATCCGCCGCCCGGGCCGAGCCCAGGTTCACGATGAAGTTCGCGTGCTTGGGCGACACCTGCGCATCGCCCCGCAGCAAGCCCTTGCAACCGGCCGCCTCGACCAGGCGGCCGGCATGGTCCCCGGGCGGGTTGCGCCAGATGCTCCCGGCATTGGGCAACTCCAGCGGCTGCGTCTGGCGTCGGCGCAGGGCGCGGGACGCCAGGTCGGCGCGGACCGCCTCCGGGTCGGCCGGGGTCAGGCGCAGCACCGCCGACAGCACCACCCAACCGGGTTGCTGCAGGATGCTCTCGCGGTAGCCGAGGCAGAGTTCGTCGCGGCCCAACACCACCCGCCGGCCCCGCGGATCCAGGGCGTCGACCCGCTCCACCACCTGCCCCATGTCGCCGGCGGCGGTACCGGCGTTCATGGTCAGCGCGCCGCCCACCGTCCCCGGCACCCCGGCGACACCGGCAAGACCCGCGAGCCCGCGACGCGCCGCCTCGCGGATCAGGGGTGCCAGGTGCACGCCGGCCCCCACCTCCAACCGCTCACCGTGAAAGGAACTCTGGCCACAAGCCCGCGCCAGGTCCAGCACCAGCCCGCCGAAGCCGTGGTCGGGGCACAGCAGGTTGCTGCCCAGGCCGAACACCCGCCAGGGCAGGGCCGCCTCCTGTACCCACCCCACCGCGGCGGCCACCGCCGGCACATCGGCGGGCCAGGCGAACAGCCGCGCCGGCCCCCCAATGCGCAGGGTCGTATGCGGCCCCAGCGGTTCGTGTGCCCGCACCTCGCCGGCCATCCGCCCGCCCAGTGCGCCGCCCAACACATCGCCGCTCAGCGCGCCTTCCCCCTTGACCGCGCCGCTTCCGCCAACAGGCCCACCAGGTCCGCCAGCGCTCGCGGGCGCGCCAGCGAGCGGGCAGCCGCCGCCATCGCCTGACGCCGCTGCGGATCCGCGAGCAGGGCCGTCACATGCCGGCACAGGATGGCCCCGTCCGTCTCGATCTCGGACAGCACCTCGGCCGCACCGGCCTGCTCGAACACCTCGGCGTTGACCTCCTGGTGGTGGTGCGTGACATGGGGCGACGGCACGAGCAGCGCCGGCCGGCCGACGGCGGCGAGTTCGGCCAGGAAGATCGCCCCGGCCCTGGCCACGACCAGGTCCGCCGCCGCCAGGCCGTCCCCCATCGCCTCGAGATAGGGGACGACCCGCACCCGCGGCCGGCCGGCGGCCGCTGCCTGCGCCGCCTCGTGGTGGGCGCCCCCGCTGACAAACAGCAGCGTCCCATCCCGCAGCCCGGCGGCAAGGTCGGCCAACCAGCGCACGAACACCGCCGAACCCCGGCTGCCGGCCACCATCAGCACCACGCGCCCGCCCGGTTCCAGGCCGAGCCGGCGCCGCGCCGCAAGCGGATCCACGCCGAGCAACTCGGGACGGACCGGATTGCCGGTCACCACGAGGCGCGCTCCGCTCGGAAAGCGGGCCGCCGCCGCCGGATAGGGGATGGCGATGCGCGCGGCGTGGCTCGCCAGCAGGCGGTTGGTCACCCCGGGTACGGTGTTCTGCTCCTGCAGCACCAGCGGGATGCGCAACATGGCGGCCGCGGCGCCGAGCGGACCGGCCGCGTACCCCCCGGTACCCAGGACGACGTCCGGACGGAAGCCGCGCAACAGGTTCGCGGCGCGCACCACCGAAACTCCGAGCCCGGCGGCGGCGCGCACCCACTCGGCGGGACGCTTGCGCACCATACCGCGCACCGGCAGGGTGTGCAGCGGAAAGCCCGCGGCGGGCACCAACCGCTCCTCCATGCCGCCCCGCGCCCCCACAAACCGCACCTCGTGGACGACGCCGGCCTCCACCGCCGCGCGCGCGATGGCCAGGGCCGGGTAGATGTGCCCACCGGTACCACCCGCCGCCACGCACAGTCGCACCGGCCCCCACCCCCTCCATTGTTAGGCCCGGGATTGGCGGGTGATGTTCGCCAACATGCCGAGGCCGATCATGGTGAACACCAGCGAACTGCCCCCGAAGCTCACCATCGGTAGCGGGATACCGGTGATCGGCAGCAGCGCCGTGACCACGCCGATGTTGACGACGGCCTGCACGGCCAGCATGGTGGTGATCCCCGCCGCCAGCAGGCAGCCGAAGAGGTCTGGGGCGCGCGTCGCCGCGCGATAGCCGCGCCAGATCAGCACCGCGAAGAGTGCGAGCACCAACAGGCCGCCGATCAGCCCCAACTCCTCGCCGAGTACGGCGAAGATGAAGTCGGTGTGCTCCTCGGGGAGGTAGAAATACTTCTGCCGGCTGTGGCCGAGGCCGACCCCGAACAGCCCTCCCGACCCCAGCGCATACAGCGACTGCAGGATGTGGTACCCGGAACTCAGCGGGTGGGCCTGCGGATTGAGGAACGCCAGGAACCGCTGGCGGCGATACGTGGACGTGGCGATCGCCAGCGCCAACCCCGGCAGGGCAAGCCCGAAGATCGCCCCGAACTGCAGCATCGGCGTCCCCGCGACATACAGGAGCACGATGGACGTCGCCAGCAGCGCCCCGGCCGTGCCGAGGTCTGGCTCGGCCAGGATCAAACCGCAGGCGAGCGCCACCAGGCCGAGGACCGGCCCGGTTCCCCGCAGGAAGTGGCGCATGTCGCGCTGATCCTTGCCCGCCAGCCAGGCCGAGATGTAGACGACGATCGAGAGCTTGATGACCTCGGACGGCTGGAGCGCCAGACCGCCGACCCCGAGCCAGCGCCGAGAGCCGCTGACCGAGCGGCCGATGCCGGGGACCAGCACGGCCGTCAGCAGGACGAAGCTGACCACCAGCCCGATCGGCGCCAGGCGCCGCCAGACGTGGTAGTCGATCCGCAGCGCCACCAGGAAACCGATCAAGCCGATCGTCGACCATATCAACTGCCGGATGAAGAAAAAGTAGGGGTCATGGAACTGGACGCCTGCGGTGACCGAACTGGCCGAAAGGATCATCACCAGGCCGATGGTCAGGATGGCCGCCGCCGCCAGCAGCAGTATGTAGTCCGGCGCACCCGTACGGACCGCCGTCCGGGTGCGCGCGGCCCAACCGCCGCGGCGTGGTGCGAAAGCAGCCGGTCGCGCCATGGCCAACGCCCCCCTCCGGCTCAGCGCCAGTATGCCAGCAGTCCAAGGGCGCTGCAGGCGGCGGCGAACGCCAGCACCCGCGGCACCAGCAGCCGCTCCCCCCAGCCGGAGAGCTCCAGGTGGTGGTGCAGCGGCGCCATCCGCAGCAGGCGCCTGCCGGTGCGCCGGTACCAGAAGACCTGCGCCATCACCGACACCACTTCCAGCAGGAAGAAGAAGCCCAGCAGCGGCAGGTAGAGCGTCAGCCCGCCCACCACGCCCCCGGCCGCAAACGCCGCGCCGACCGCCATCGATCCGGTGTCCCCCATGAACACCCGGGCGGGGTGCCAGTTCCAACGCAGGAAGCCGACCAGCGCCCCCGCAAAGGCGAGTTCCACCCCCGCCAACCCGAAGTGGCCCTCGACCCAGAGCAGCACCCCCAAGGCCCCGAGCGCCACCGCGCCGGTGCTGCCCAGCAACCCGTCGGCACCATCCGTGAAGTTCGCGCCGTTGGTCGAACCGAGTAGCGCGACCAGGAGTAGCGCGACAAACGCCAACGGCGGCAGGATCAGGTGGGGGCGCAGGAACGGCACGGCCGCCACCACGGCCTCGGGGCGCTGCGCCAGGACATAGCCGGCCAGAAGTACGGCCAGAACCAACTGCCCGGCCAGCTTGTGCCGGGCCCACAGCCCTCCCGGCCGGCGGCGCACCACCTTGAGCCAGTCGTCGGCGAACCCGAGGGCGCCGTGCCCGGCCGCCACCGCCAGGCAGACCAGCACCGACAGGTCCCGCGGCGCCACCGCCCATGCGGCCAGGCACGCGGCCGGCACCAGCAGCACCCCGGCGGCCGTGGGGGTGCCTTCCTTGGCGAGGTGCGCCGCAGGTCCCTGTTGGCGCACCACCTGTAAGAGCCGCATCCGCCGCAGCCAGCCCACCCCGGCCGGCATGGCCAAGGTCACCAGCGCTAGGGCGCCGAGCAGGGCCACCAGCGGTGCCAAGTCCCCCATCGTCGCGGGATCGCCTCCCCGTCCTTCGCCGCCGGGCCATGGTCGCTCCTGGGCCTAAGGCGTCTTTGGCGACGCCAGTTCGGCCACGATCGCATCCAGACCGACGGCGTGCGATCCCTTCACCAAGACGGTCGCCCCGTCCGGCAACCCAGCCAAAAGCGGCGTCAGGGCCTCCAGGGCACCGGCGGCGTCGTCGGCCAGGTGCACGCGCTCCGGGGGCATGCCCGCCCGCAGTGCGCCGTTGGCGATGTCGCCGGCCAGCGGGCCGACCGCAAGCAGGAAGGCGAGCCCGGCGGCGGCCGCCGCTTCGCCCACCTGATGGTGGCCCTGGCGGGAGGCCGGGCCAAGTTCCCGCATGTCACCCAGCACCGCGGCCCGCCCGGCGGCGGGCGCCAGCGTGGTGAGCGTCTTCAGCGCCGCCAGCGCCGAAAGCGGCGCGGCGTTGAACGCGTCGTCCAGGACCCACAGCCGCCCGGCGCTGCGGCGGTCGAGCCGCCCCGGGAAGGGCCCTACGCCGGCCAGCGCTGCGACGGCCGCCTCCAGGTCGACCCCGGCGTGATGGGCGCAGGCCAGGGCGGCAAGGGCGGCATGCATCTGATGGCGTCCGAGGAGTCCCAAGCGCACCCGCCGGCGCCGGCCGCCGACCAGAGCCTGAAACGTCCAGCGGCCATCGGCGTCCACCTCCGGGGACTCGCCGCGCACCTCCGCCCCGGGGCCCTCGCCGTACCAGCAGACGGGCGAGGGACAGGTGACCGCCAACCGCCGCTGCCAGGGATCGTCGGCGTTGAGCACCGCCAGTCCGCCCGGCCCAAGGGCGGTGAGCAGTTCGCCCTTGGCGTGGGCGATGGCCTCGACCGAACCGAGCAGCTCCAGGTGGCTCTCGCCGATGACCGTCAGCACCCCGACGTCTGGGCGGCAGATCGCCGCCAACTGGGTGATCTGCCCTGGGCCGCGCATGGCGAGTTCCAGCACGGCGTACCGATGGCGCTCACCGGCCCGCAGACAGACCAGCGGCACGGTGATCTCCGTGTTGAAGCTCCCCTCCGGACTGAGCACCGCTGTGCCGCCGGCTCCCAGCGCCGCGGCGATCAACGTCCGCGTGCCGGTCTTGCCCACACTACCGGTGACCGCCGTCACGCGCAGGGGTGCCCGCGCGCGCACCGCCCGCAGATGGTGATGCGCCAGCGAAGCCAGCGCTGGCAGCACCGCCGGCACCCAGACGACGCCCCTCCCCGCCGGCACCCCCTCCAGGGCCCACGCGTCGCCGGGCTCGCGGTCGACGAGCGCCGCAGCGGCACCGGCCGCGAAGGCCTGCCCGAGCAGTTCGTGCGCGTCGACCCGCTCACCGCGCAGGGCACAAAAAAGATCCCCCACCTGCACCGCGCGCGTGTCGGCCGCCACACCCTCCAGGCGCAGATCCGGCGCGCCCGCAAGCACGCGGCCGCCGACGACCGCGGCGGCGGCCGAAAGCGATCCGATGCCGCAGCCGTCGGCGGGACAGCCGCGCAGGCGTACCGGACCCATCTAGCGATACCCCAAACGGGTCAGGGCGGCCGCAGCCTCTTGGCGGTCGTCGAAGTGCACCGTGTGATCCCCCACGACCTGGTACGTCTCATGCCCCTTGCCCGCTACGACCACCACATCCCCCGGCTCGGCCGCGGCGATCGCCGCGGCGATCGCCTGGCGGCGGTCCACCTCGACTTGGTAGCAGGCGCCCGCCACCGGGTGCGCACCCGCCTCGATCTCGGCCACGATCGCCGCCGGCGGTTCGGAGCGGGGGTTGTCGGAGGTGAGCCAGACCTGATCGGCCAGGCGTGCCCCGATCGCCCCCATCAGCGGGCGCTTGGCGCGATCCCGGTCCCCTCCGCAGCCGAAGACCGCCAGCACGCGGCCCCTGGCGATCTCGCGCGCCGTACGCAGGACGTTCTCCAACCCGTCGGGCGTGTGCGCGTAATCGACCAACACCGTAAAGGGCTGGTTTCCGGGCACGGGCTCCAGGCGACCGGGCACCCCCGCCAGGCGACCCAGGGCGGCCGCCGCCTCGGCCGCATCGATCCCGCAAAGCAGGCCGACGCTGAAAGCCGCCAGGGCGTTGTATGCGTTGAAGCGCCCGCGCAGTTGCAGGCTGCAGCGCTGCCTGCCGCCGGGGTGGCGGATCCAAAAGCGCGTACCGCTGCGATCCACCTCCACCGCCTCGGCCCGCACCTGCGCCCCGGTACCGAAGCCGAAGCGCAGGACCGGCACCGCGGGAGCGGCCAGTGCGGCCATCGCCTCTCCCTCTGGATCGTCGATGTTGACGGCGACCCCGGTGGGCCCCTTCTTGACGGGCGCCCCCGGCACCGGCCGGCCGACCGTGGCGAACAGGCGCCGCTTGCTGTCCCGATAGTGGGCGAAGTCCGGGTGTTCCCCCGGACCGAGGTGGTCTGGAGTCAGGTTGGTGAAGACCGCGATGTCAAAGGCGCACGCCTCCACCCGCCGGCGCGCCAGGGCCACGGAGGACACCTCCATGGCGCAGACGCGGTCGCCGGACAACGCCATCTCGGCGAACAGGGCCTGCAGGTCGGGCGCCTCCGGCGTCGTGAGCCGCGAGGGCCGGGCCTGCCCGCCCACCGTGGCGGAAACGGTGCCGATCACCCCGACCGGCCCCATGGAGGCCAGCACTTCGCGCAAGAGCCAGGTCGTGGTCGTCTTGCCGTTGGTCCCGGTGACCCCCACCAGTTGCAGCCGGGAGGTGGGATGGCCGTGCAGGCGCGCACTCAGCGGCCCGGCCAGGGACCGGGCGTCGTCGGTGCGCAGCACCGCGATCCCCGTCGGCAGGGCGGGCGACACCGCCTCCGGGCGTTCGACCACCACCCCCACCGCACCGGCCACGAGCGCGTCGGACACGAAGTCGTGCCCATCGTGGCGGGCACCGCGCCAAGCCAAAAAGAGGTCACCCGCCCGCACGCGGCGCGAGTCGTAAGCGACGCCGCGCACCTCTGCGGCGTCGTCACCGCGCAGCAGAGACAACGGCAATCCTGCCACCAGATCGGCGAGACGCACCCGCACACCCCTCCCGGCCAGCGACTCCCGCCCCACTAGGCTGCCGGCCTGCTCTCCCGTGGAGGCCCAAACACCACCCGCACCGTTTCACCCGGGTGCAGGCTGCCACCCGGTGGCGGGTCCTGGCCCACCACCACCCCGGCGCCCTGGGCCTGCAGTTGCAATCCCCTGCGCCCCAGTTCGGCGACCACCTCGCCCAGCCGTAGCCCGCGCAGGTCGGGCACCGTCACGCTCACCTCGGGCAGGGCGAGGGCCGCCGTGGTATAGCCCAGGACGGTGGACCAACGCTGGACCACCGTCCCGGGAGGCGGCACCTGCCGCAGGATGCGCGCACCGCCACCCTCCACCCGCAGGAATAGACCGGCGCCGGCCGCGACTTGTTCCGCGGCGGTCGTGTCCCGCCCCACCAGGTCCGGCATCGCCACGGTCGGCGGCTTGGTGACGGCGGCCTCCTGCGGACGCACCCCGGGGGGACAGGACGGGGCGACGTGCAGAACGCGTAGCGCATCGACCATCATGGCCCGAAAGGCGGGTGCGGCCACCTGACCGCCATAATACAGGCCCTGAGGCTCGTCGATCATCACATACAGCGCGATCCGTGCCCCGCGCGCCGGCGCGAACCCGAGGAAGGATGCGATGTAGCGCCCCTGGGCCACGCGTCCCCCGGCATACTTCTGGGTGGTGCCCGTCTTGCCCGCAACGGCGTAGCACGCGATCTTGGCCTGGCGCCCGCTACCCTGCTCCACCACCGAGGTCATCAACTCCTGCACCTGCAAAGCGACCTGCGGCGTCAGCACCCGGCGCACCACCCGCGGGTCGATGCGCTGGACCACCGTGCCATCCGGCGCGCGCAGGGCCATGCCGATGTGGGGCCACATGAGATTGCCGCCGTTGGCGATCGCCGAGATGGCCGTCAGCACCGACAGGGGCGTGACGGCAAGCGTCTGGCCGAAGGACTCCTCCACCAGGTCCAACTGGGTCGCCCGCGCCTGCGGCACCAGGATGTTGGGGCGGCGGGCCTCGCCAGGCAGGTCGACCCCCGTGCGGCCCGTGAAACCGAACGCCGTCAGATAGCGGTAGAAACGCTCCACGCCCAGCATCATACCCACCCGGCCAAAGATGGTGTTCGCCGACTTTTGAAAGCCGACTGCGAACGTGGTCGGGCCAAGGCCGCGTTGGTTGAAATTGTGAATCACCGCGCCGGGTACGCGCAGGCTACCACTGTCCACGAACGACGTCTGCGGTGTCACCACCCCCTCCTGCAAGGCCGCAGCCGCAGTGATCGGCTTGAAGACGGAGCCGGGTGAGAAGGCGAAGCTGATCAGCGGGTCGGTCCAGAGGCTCGGGTCGGCCTGGCGCGCCTGATTCGGATCGAAGGTTGGCCAGGCGGCCAGGGCCAGGATGCCGCCGGTGCGCGGATCCATCATCATGGCGTAGCCGGAGACGGCGTGCGCCGCCACGACGGCGGCATCCAGTTCACGCTGGACGACACGCTGCAGCGGCGCCGAGAGGGTCAGCTGCAGCGTGTCCCCCGGGACCGGCGGCAGATAGCGGTTCACGCCCAGCGGGATCGGCTGGTTGCGCGCGTCGGTTTCGGTGATGATGGCCCCCGGGCGGCCGCTCAGGGCACGGTTGTAGCTGAGCTCGACTCCGGATTGGCCCTGGTTGTCGATGCCGACGAATCCCAGGATCTGGGCGGCGAACATCCCCATGGGGTAGATGCGCCGGGACTCCTGCACCAGATGGATCCCCGGCAGCGACAGCCGCCGCACGCCCACGGCCTGGGCGGGACTGACCTTGCGCGCGACCCAGACGGTCGCCAGCCGCCGGGAGATGCGGCGCTCCACCCACGCCGGGTCCAGACCGAGCACGCGCGCCACCGCCACGGAGGTCGCCACCCGGTTCACCACCTGCGCGGGGGTCGCGTACACCGAATCCGCCCCCACGCTCTCGGCCAGGATCTGGCCCTGGCTGTCAGTGATCGCGCCGCGCCGCGCCTGCACCGGTATCATACGCGTCCGAATGGCGGCAGCGCTCCGGAACAGTGCCGGACCCCGCCACACCTGGACCCACGCCAAGCGGACGGCCAGGACGCCGCAGGCCGCAAGGGCGATCACCAGGATCCAGACCACGCGCCGCCGCAGCCCCGTGCCGGCCCCACCCATGCCGCATCCCCCTCGGGCGCCCGGTTGCTGACCGGTGCCCGGGAGGCGACTCAGACGCCCACGCGTCGCCCTGCCAGGCGCAACCAGGCCCACATCTGCCGGCCCAGGGCGACGGCGCCGCCCGGTGCCGGTCCGCTCGGAACCGGCAGCGCCGCTTGGCGCGTGGCGGCCGGCGCAGGTGGCGGGGCCGCCGGTATGTGCGCCGCCGCGACCGCCACGTAGGCGGCGGGACGCTGCATACCCAGACGCTCGACGGCGGCGTGTTCGATGCGCTGGGGGCTTTGCAGCGCCGCCAACTGCGCCTGGAGATGCCGGTCCTGGCCCCGGGCCAGGGACACCTGCTGGCGCAGGGTGTCCAGGTGAAGACCCTGCTGGGTGACAACCACGCCGGCCACCGCCGTGGCGGACAGCAGGACGCCGCAGGCCACGACCACCATCAATCCCTTGCGCAGGTACCGCTCCGACTCGGCATCCGCCCGCACCCGTGCGACGCGAACGCGGCTTGCGACAACGGCCGGTTCCGCCTCGGCGGCCTCCGCCCACCACGCGGTCGGCTCGGCCCCGGGCTGCATCGCCGCCATCCCTACTCCCCCCTCTCGCCTTCCAGAACCGGCGCGTGCCTCCGGGCGTTCGCATCCAGCCAGAGCGACTCCGCCAGCGAGGGCACCCAGGTCCACGGTTCACCGGTGGCCTGGCTGCCGTCCGGCGGCCTGACGGGGCGCAGCCTCGGCTGCAGCCAGGCGGCGTCGGTGTCGACATCCAGATCGCGCTGCGGCGGCACATCCCCCGGCAGGCGCTCGGCCGCGCGCAGCTTGGCACTGCGCGCCCGCGGATTCGCCTCGCACTCCACGGCGCTGGGCACCAGCGGCCGCGGCACCAGCAGGCGCACGAGCGGGGACCGGCCGCAGCGGCACTCCGGCCAGTCGGGTGGGCACACGCAGCCGCGCTGGTAGGTGCGCAGGACCGACTTGACAGCCCGGTCCTCCAGCGAATGGAAGGACACCGCCACCATGCGCCCGCCGGGGCGCAGCCGCCGCACCCCGGCATGCAGGCCGGCGTGCAGCACGCCGATCTCATTGTTTACGGCGATGCGTAGCGCCTGGAAGGTGCGCCGCGCCGGATGGGGACCGCCGCGCCGCGCTCCGACGGGCACGGCCGCCTTGATCACCGCCACCAGTTCCCCCGTGGTGGTGATCAGGCCACGTTCCTGACGGTGGCGCACCATGAAGCGCGCGATCCGCCGCGCCCACCGTTCCTCGCCGAAACGGGCGATCAGGGTTGCGAGTTCCGCCTCGTCCAGCCCGTTGACCAAATGGTAGGCCGTGGTACTCTGCGAGGGATCCATCCGCATGTCCAGCGGGGCGTCCTCGCGATAGCTGAAACCGCGCTCCCCCTGGTCCAACTGGGGGCTGGAGACCCCGAGGTCGAACAGCACGCCGTCCACGCAATCCAGGCCGAGATCGTCCAGGACCTCTTCAAGCTCACCGAAGTTGGCCCGCACAATGTCCAAGCGCACCCCGCGCCGCGCCGCCTCCGGCCCCAGGCGGTCCGCCGCGGCGCGACAGGCGGCCGGATCCTGGTCCACACCGATCAGCCAGCCGGACTCCGGCCCCAAAGCCGCCAGCAGTGCCTCGGCATGCCCGCCGCCACCGATGGTGGCGTCGACGAGTGTGGCCGCCGGCGCCACGGCGAGTTGCGCCAGCACCTCTTTGATCATCACCGGCTGATGCTCAAAGCCGGACTGCGGCGATGCGCCGCCGGAACCCGCCACCCGCTGCTCCGCCGCGTCCCGCCGGTCGGACCGACCGGATGCGCCCCGTTCGCGCAACCGCGCCACCCCCCGGAACTGCGCCGCCCCAGAGGCCGTCATAGCCCGAGAGCCCCCATGCGCTCGGCGATCTCGCCGCTGGCGGACTCGGTGTCCGCCCGATAGCGTTCCCATGCCTCCGGCGCCCAGACCTCCGCCCGGTTGAGCACACCGATCACGAGCCCCTCGCGCCCGAGTTCCGCGTACTCCCGCAACGGTGCCGGCAGCAGCACCCGCCCCTGGGCATCCACGCGGCACTCGCTCGCCCCCGAAAACAACAGGCGGACATACGCGCGCGCATCGCGGTTGGTGACCGGCAGGGCGCGCGCCCGTGCCTCAAAGCCTTCCCATTCCGCCTGCGGAAAAAGGAACAGGCAGCTGTCGAGCCCCTTGGTGGCGACGAAGATCTGGCCGAGACCGTCGCGGATGCGGGCGGGCAAGGTCAGGCGGCCCTTGTCGTCGATAGCGTGCCGGAACTCGCCCATCAAGCTGGCCATCCGCCCACCCCCCTTTGGTCTCCCATCCGGTCCCACGCAGCCACCACTGCGCCCCACTTTGCCCCACCATACACCACAACCCACCTGGTTCCTGCCACTGTGGGGGCGGGTTGCGCACAAATAGCCCTGCGGCCACCGAGAAGGCGCCTGGACCGGACCGGTCCGGACGCCGGGGGCGAGCGCGCGCACCTTCGGCCGGGCTTCCCGCCGCGGCGGGGCGGCGTGGGCACCCCACCACGCGGCGGAAGGGGACCGGCCCCTCGAGGGCGTTCCCGGAACCGTGCCGCGGGTGCAACCGCGCGTTGACGGCCGCCCGGAGCACCGCGTACAATCCGGGGGCGGATCGGGGATGTAGCTCAGCTGGGAGAGCGCTGCGTTCGCATCGCAGAGGTCAGGGGTTCGAATCCCCTCATCTCCACCATCATTTTCCACCAGCGCACATGGGTCGAACAGGAAAAGTCCTTGGGGCGGCGAGCTCCGGGGGCTCTTTCTTTTCTGAGAAAGTTGGCCGGGTCCGGGTCGTTCCGATGCCGATCCGGTGCCTCTGGGATACAAACCGGGTACACGGGGCATGGCACCGTCGTGGGTTTCACCATCCCAATGCAGCCAAACCGGAGCGTGGTCGCAGCGGCACGCGGCGCCAGCGTTGGCCCGTGGCTGGGCCCTGGGATGCGCCCTGGATACACCGTTTCGAGAGGTCGAGCCCAGAAGTGGCGCGGCTGCCATGTTGTGCCATATCCTCGGCGCGGGACGTCCCTTCGAGGCGCCGGGCGGCGAGGTGCGGACGGCGATGCAGCGCCAGGCGCCGACCACATAAGATGGTGGGGGCGGAGACTCAACGCCGGCCTGGACTGGGCGACCATGACGCGCCCCACGAGGTTGGCCGGCGGACGCCTGCGCACGGCAGAGGGCGGGCGTAACGCTCGCAACCCTCGTGCGGTTCCCCGAGGTTCGCGTGCCGACGCAGCAGGCACGTGGACAAGGACGGGGCCGATGGCTCCGCCCCCTGCCTCCCCACGAAACCTCCGGGTGGTGCGACCGCTGCGGCCACGTTCCGTTGCACAGAGCCAAGGATTCCCACCCGTCATGCAGAACGAGTTTTCGGCACGCTCCCACTCGAGCGCGCCGCTCAGTGTCCGGAAGGGGAATTCGATGGAAGTGGGCAGACAAGGAACCATCGTACTTTATGTCGTGCTGATGGTGGCCGTGGTCGTGGGCGTCGACTTCCTGCTCTTCCGCGGGCGGCCATGGGAGCGTCTGCTGGTGAATGTCGGAATAGTGTTGGTCTTCGGCGCTTTTTACTTGAGACTCCTCAAGCGTCCCTGAGGTGGCATTGCGGATGCGGGGATGCGGGAGTGTGGAGGGCTGGTGGACTGCGGGGCGCATGGTTCGGATGCCCTCTGTCCCAACGGCTTCGGTTCGGGCTGGCCGCCCCGCAGCGGGTCGGCCGATCCGGTGCGAATCCGGCGTGCACGGGGCTGCTGCGCACTCTTATCGGGTCGCCATGGTCACACCCACCCCGCTTCCCACCTGGGTCTGCGTGGTGGGCGCCTGGCGGGCGCCAGGGGGGTTGCCAGTAGCTGCAGGCGGTATCGCCGTTCGTGGCGAAACATAGGCATAAGATCCGTTCCCCGCACCTTGCTGTGTTTTGGCGGCTGTGCCGGGAAACAGCGTCCGGCACGTAAGAACACAGACGCTCAAACAGGTCCGGGACCGGACTTGTCGCCGGGGGTTCCCCGGAGACACAAAACGTCTGTGGAGCGGAGGGCTCCGGCCAGGAGAACCGCCTGGCGAAACCAGCCGCAACGAAGCAAGAATCTCCAAGCAGGCAACTGACCGCGCCAGCGGCCGGAAACAAAAGGCTATAAGGCTATGAAGAGAGGAACGGAACTCGGTCTATGGGCTATGTGGAGGAACTGAGGACTCTGGTGGGCCACCGACCGCTCATCATGCCGGGCGCGGCGGTACTTGCCCTCGACGGGCGCGGGTGCATCCTGTTGCAGCGGCGGACCGACAACGGACTCTGGGGCGTCCCCGGCGGGATGATGGAACCAGGCGAGTCCGTCGAGGACACGGCCCGCCGAGAACTGCTGGAAGAAACGGGGCTGACCGTAGATCGGCTCGTTTTCTACGGCATCTTTTCCGGTCCAGGCTACTTCCACCGGTATCCGAACGGGGACGAGGTGCACAACGTGGCGGCAGTGTTCTGGGCGGCGATCGGCGACGCGGAGCCGCACGGCGACGGGCGTGAAGTCTCCGAGACGCAGTTCTTCCCCATGGCCGCGCTGCCCGGTGACCTGAGCCCGCCGAGCGACACCTACGTGCGACGCTTCGCCGCCGAGCGGACCGCACCGGGATGAGCCGCATGCTCCCGCTGGCCTGTGGGCCCGGTCCGGCCGCGGGACGCAACGCCGCCAAACGTTCGCGCTCGGGGCTCTGGCCAAAGCTGCGATGGCCGCTCTGGCGGCGAGCCGTGCGTGCTTCCGGGGCGTCCCCCAGGGCATGGGCAAGCCTTTCTCCGAGACCTGACCCTTCGGAGAGCCCCAGCCACACACAGACGACACCCCGGGGCGGCCCATGGGCCTCTACCGGCATGAGCCGCCCCGGCCCCTGATCGGTCAGCAGTCTGCGGCAAAGTCCCCGGTCCCCCAGGGGGAGGAACCGACCGCGTGCGCGAGGTCGACACACTGGCGGTACAGTGAGGACGCGGGGTACCGGAGCACGTGCAGGATGCCGCCGTAGTAGCCGTTGAGAAGCGTGTCTCCCGTTGCCTTGATGCCCCAGTACCAGCACGCGTGTCCGTAACCGCTGTGGTAGGCCTGGACACCGTCGGGATTGCCGAAGATGGGGGTGCTCCCTGGCTCGTGAAGGGTCGTGTTGACTGGGTTGCACGAAGCGGAATTGCTCCAGTTGCCGCCCTCCGCACGCTCCCAGGTCATCACCGCGTAGTAGTTCGCCGAGGACGTACGGCCGCGGATGCCCGGATAACGCAGGATGGCCGTCGCGAAGGTTCTCGGCGTGCAGTGATTGGATGCTCCGCAGTTGCCGCTCGGGGGAGGAGGGGTCGATCCCGAGCAGGTGGGCACGTTGGGCATGCGGGCCGGGCCGGTCAGAAACACGTTGCTGACAAACCCGCTGGTCCCGTGGGCAGTGATCCGCGTCCACCAGTTTGAGGAATACCCGCCGTAGGTGATGGTCTGCCCGCCTTGCTGACAGCTCGCGGAATACGCTCCCGGGTTGACCCGGGTGACGATGTCCGAGCACTGGGCGATCGACGGGGCCCTGTCGCAGGCCGCCCCGCCGCTGCGGACGTCCACGCCCGATGCCCAAACGTGCACCGGCAGGGACTTGATGCAGTTGGGTACGTTGGCCATGTGTGCTGGACCGGTCAGGAACACGTTGCTGACGAAGCCGGCGGTTCCCTTGGCACGGATCCATGTCCACCAGTTGGAGGAGTAGCCGCCGTAGCGGATGGTCTCCCCGCTTTGCTGGCAGAGCGCGGGATAGGACCCGACACCCGCACGGGTGACGATGTCGGAACACTTCACCGTGGATGGATTGTTGTTGCAGGCATTGCCGCCACGCCGGACGTTAACACCGGTGGCCCAAATGTGCACCGTCGGCGCCTGCCCTGCCGCGGTCACGGCGCTGGCAGGGACCGCGGCGGCGGCCAGGGCCAGCGCGGGGGTCCCCATGACCAATACTGCCGCCGACGCCAGGGCGAGAAGCATCGTCCGGGCCGCTTGGCCCATGGTCCGCATGGTCTGTAAACGCGCCCACATCGCTTCCTGTCCTCCTTGACCGAACCGTGGCCTCGCGCCCGGAGTGCACTGTCGGGCCGAGGGCGGCGCAGCGCAAACATGGATCCGGTATCCAGGCGGAGGCGCAACGGGTCGGTCGGCCTCCCACTCGCGATGTGGTGCGCATCACCACCGCGACAAAAATATGGGTTCGCGGTCAGGTCGGCGGGTCTGGGGGTGACGCCGACCCGCGGGCTTCGGCCGCGCCGGACGCTTGTTTCAGTCTCTCTGAGCCATCGTTTCAGTCCAGGCGGCCAACCTACCGGTCCCACCCAGGTGCTGTCCGGCCGTCAGCGACCGCAGTAGGGCGAGGCCGCCAGGCGCGGTGCCGGCCAGTTGGCCGGTTGGCCGAGCATGCGGAGGCTGCCCGCCGAGAGTTCCCTGCACGAGAACGGCCGCGGCGAGATCCAGAGCACGCCGGAAAAGCGCGGGCCGCCGCGCAGGGGGCACCGCTCCCCCTGCGGCAGGGGCGGTGCGGCCCGAGCCTCCCGCGGACCGCACCCCGTGGCCCGGCGGTTCAACTACCTGAGCGGAACACGCGCGCCCGCCCGATACTGCTCCACACTGGCGCGCACGCGCGCCAGTTGGTCGGCGGCGCCGACACCGACCGCCAGCATGCCGTCAAGCGCCTCCATGGCGCGGGGCGGCAACAGGAAGTGCTGTGGCACGTAAGGGGGGTCGGTCGCGGCGTCCAGTTCCCGCAGGCGGTCCATCGGGGCGCCGGGCCGCCTCAACCGGTCGGCAGACCGCCAGGTGCCGGTTCCTGCCCCCGCGGCGCCTCCAACTCGACCCGCCCGGCGCCGCCGTCCACGGTGACGACCTGCCCGTCACGGATCCGCTCGGTGGCACGCGGTACGCCGACCACCGCCGGCAGACCATACTCCCTGGCGACGATGGCGCCGTGAGACAGTGTGCCGCCGATCTCCAGGACCAGACCGCCCAGCACCGGGAAGGCCGGCGTCCACCCCGGGTCGGTGGCCCTGGTGACCAGGATGCTCCCCGGCGGCAGGGCCAGGGCCTCGCTCAGGCTCGCCACCACCCGGGCCGGGCCGCGGGCGCGGCCGGCGCTCGCGGCGACCCCCGTCAGGTACCGCCCGCCAGCCGCCTCGGATGCCGGCGCCAGCCCGCGCCCGTCCGGTCCGACCGCATCGGGGGCCGCGGTGCCGGACCAGCGAGCGTAGGTCGCGCGACGGCCCGCGACGATACCCCGCAAGTCGACCCCGGCCGCTTGCGGGGACCCGGCATCCACGGTGCGGGCGATCTCCTCCATCGCCAGGAAGAAGACGTCGTCGGCGCGCGCCAGCCAGGCGCGGTCCGCCCAGCGCGCCCCCAGGTGGGCGAGGATTCGCCGTACCGGCAGCAGGAGTTGGACGACGTGGTGCTGGCCGTTGTCCCGCAGGCGCACCAAACGCTGCGTCCGCCCCAGGACGGCGCGAAACGGCGCCCGGAGTCCGGGCGGCAGGCCCGAGGCGGCGGCGGCGGCCGCCTCGGCCTGGGCCCGGCGCTGCCGCTGCGCACCCACCGAGGGATCGGACCCGCCCGTACGCTGAAAGCCGAGCACGGCTTCCAGCACGTCCTCGGGGGCCTCGCTCCAGCGCGGCTGCAGCAGTTCCGCCTCGTTGGCGCAGCGGTGCCCGTGGCGCGCGAGGAAGGCCTCGAATTCTTCCAACCAGGCGCGAGCGGCGGGCATCGCACGCAGTTGGGCGAGCAGATCGCGGGCAGACCCGCGCACCTGCGGCGGCGGCAGCGACGCCAGTGCAGCGGCCAGCACCCAGAGGTCCGCCGGCACTTCCGCGCTGAGCATGCCGGAAAGCCCGGACAGGAGTTCCTGGGTGGTCGGCCGCGGTGTGGCGCAACGCCGGACGAACCCGTCCAGGATGCCCGCGGCCATCGCCGCGTGGATGCTGATGTCGGCGTGCATTTGGAAGGCGCGCGCGCAGCGGGGCGCCCACACCTCCGTCAACTCACACCAGAGCGCGCGATCGAGGCTCTCGCCGAGATCCCGTGTCTGGAAGCGGCCGACCCAGGCGTCGATCTCGGGAAAGAGGCGGGCGAATCCGCGCTCGGCGAGCAGCCGCTGTCCGGTCAACCACACCGCGCCCGGAAGCCGGAGCAGCAAGCGGGACAGGCGCCAGCGGCCGGGCGGCGCTCCCGCAGCGGGCACGTCGCCGGCCAGGACGGCGCGGCCGATGGCCGGCGGCATGCCGTAGGCCGCTTCGCACACATGGACCAGGGCGCCCTCGTTCAGGTAGACCCGCCCGCAGAAGCGCCGGGTCCACTGGATCCGGTCCAGCGCGGCCCCGCGCAGATCGCGGAACGCACCCCGGAAGACCGCGTCGTCCAGCGGCGCGTAGAACGTCCAGGTAAGCGGGGTGACCGGCTCCGGCCAGCGCTCGCCGACGTCCAGTCTGGTCCAGAGGTCGAAGGGGTGGGGCGACCGGTGCACCGGTTCGGGCCAGTCGTCGAGCGCTTCCGACCCGGCCGGGGGCCGCGGCGCGACCGTGATGGGACGAGACTGCAGCATCCACACCCGGCCGCGCGCCACGGCCCACTCGATGTCCTGCGGCAGGCCGAAGGCCTCTTGGAGACGACCCCCCACGCTGGCCAACTCCGCCGCGTGCTCCGGGGCCAGGACGGGCTGGGAACGCCGGCGCGGGGGCACCGCCACGCTCTCGGTCCCGGCCGGTCCGGCGACGAGCATCGTCGACTGGTCGCCCGGCAGTACGGACAGGATCCGCCCAGTGTGCTTGTTGAGGACCACCGTCTCGGGGGTGACGCGGCCGGCGACCAGGGACTCGCCCAGCCCGTGGACCGCGTTGATGACCACGCGATCCCGGGCACCGGTCAGCGGGTCCGCAGTGAACAACACCCCGGCGGTCTCCGCCGGAACCAGGACCTGGACGACCACCGCCAGTTGCACTTGCACCGGATCGACACCGAGCCGCGCGCTGTAGGCCAAGGCCCGCTCGCTCCACAGGCCGGCCCAGCAGCGCATCACGGCGGACCGCACGCCCGCCTCCCCGCGAACGGCCAGCACGGTTTCCTGCTGACCGGCGAAGCTGGCGGAAGCAAGGTCCTCCGCCGTGGCGGACGACCGGACGGCCAGCGGCGTCTCGTCTCCGGTGGCGCGCACCAGATCGCGGTGGGCACAGCGGATGGCCGCCGCCACCTCGGCGGGCAGGTGGTCGGAGATGAAGTGGGCGCGGACGGCCGCCGCCACCGCACCGCAATCCGCCGGGCGCTCCAGATTCCGCCCGCGCAACGCCGCCACAATCTCCTGGGCCAGGCCGCCGCGAGCCAGGAAGGCGTTGTAGGCGGCGGTGGTCACGACAAAGGCCGGCGGCACCGCAAGCCCCTGGCCGACCAGGCGCCACAGGGCGAAGCCCTTGCCACCCAGCTGTTGCGGGCTCGCGGCCGAGGAAACCAACGGCACCACCCACGGCTCCGGCATGCGCACCCGCCTCCCGGTGCGTCCGCTACGGTGCGGTTCGGACCTCGCCTCGCCAAGACGCGGCGCGGGGCCACGGGGCCGGTCGATCCCCCAGGTTCTCAGGCGTTCACGGGAAACGACGGCGCGCATCGCGCTCGCGCCGTGCCGCCCTGGGGCCCACGCAGGCGCTGCCGCAGCGGATCATCCGCCGCTTGCGCGAAGGTCTGAACCTCCCCCCGGCTACAGCCGGGGGGTTCTGGAATGCATTGCTTCGGCCTTTGCCAGGCTCTCTCGGGCTCGGGACTGCCCTGGTACACCATCCTGGTTCTCAGCCCCCGCTTGGAGTGCCTGCCCCCAAGGGCACGGCACAAGCATCCCTGGCGCGTGCGACCCGCTCTGTCCCCTTCCGGGGTGGGACCGGGGCACCAGTCCCCTCGCGGGTTGCTTCTCGGCCTGCTCGGACGCCGCACGCAGGAGCGGTTCCGCACCCGGCCAAGCCTCTGCGGCCCGGCCCGCGTCGAGCAGGTACGTCCCATCTTCGCCTTCGCACACAAACCTTGCCAACTGCGCGCTGTAGAGGTCGCGTTGCGCGCTCGCCCCGCACGGGCATTCGTGCCACCGCAGCAACAGCGGCTTTTTCGCCCGCCGCCCGCAAGGGCAGGCCTGCGATAACGCCGTGGTGCGCGTGGGAAAACACCCCCCTACGGCGCTCAATGCGCCAGGCCCCGCCGCAGCGCCGGCACGCCCACCGCGAGGGCCGCAGCCGCGAACGCGCCGAGTACCGCCAGATCGCGGCCGGCCGCCGGGGCCGCCCCATACAGGAGCGCCCCCCGCAGGGCGTCGACCGCGTACGTCACCGGAATCACGCGAGCGACACCCCGCAGCCAGGCCGGGAGGTAGGCCGGCGCCACGATGCCGCCGCCCAAGAAGAACAGGTAGAAGGACAGGTTGATGGAGACCGCGATGACGCGCTCCTGCACCCGCAGCGCCGCCGCCAGCGCCACGCCCAGGGCCGACGCGGACACCGCGAGCAGGGTCGCCGCCGCCAGCGCCAGCAACGCGCCGCCAGGCCCGGGCACACCGATCACGCCCCCCGCGGCCGCGACCGCGATGACCAACCCGCCCACAAGGTCGGCAGCGACCACCCCGGCAACCACCTTGCCCAGGACGACGCCGATCCGCGGCACGGGAGAAAGCAGCAACTCCTTGACGCTGCCCGTCTGCCACTCCCGGACCGCCGCCAAGCCGGCGTTGACGAGCCCCGCCTGCAGGATGAGCATCGCCAGCACCCCGACCATCTCGAAGGCGACAAGCGACACGTCCCGCGGGTGCAGGTCGGTCTCCGCCACCCCGATGTGCACCGGATCGGGACCCGCCGCGCCCGAGCGCAGGAAGGCCATCACGACGTCGGGCAGGCCGCGCCGCAGGTCGTCGGCCGTGTCGGCATTGAAATTGCGCACCCGCCAGTCAAGCGCCGCCTGGCGGCCGGCCGCCAGGTCGGCGGAGAATCCGGCGGGGATGGTCAGCACCGCCGCCACGCGCAAGCTCCGCATCGCCCTCCGCGCGGCGGGCGCGGTCATGACCTGCGGGCGAAACCCGCTGTACGACAACGCCGCCCGCTCCATCGCGGCCGCCGCGGCGCCATGCGCGTCGGCGTTCACCACCGCGACCGGCATGGACCCGACCGCCACCGACTGCAGTCCCAGGACCAGTACCAGCACCAGCGACGGCAGCACCGTGACGGCCAGCACTGCCGGGCTGCGCACCCAGACGGCGAGGTCCTTGGCGGCGATGGCCCAGATCGACCGCAGCATCACCGGCCCTCCCCTCTCAGTGCGCGGACGTCGACCTCTCATACACCCATACGCTGCACGCCACCGCCGCCACCGCCCACAGGAGCAGGACCCCCCACACCAACGGCGCGCCCCCCACCAAGGGCCAGTAGCCGTGGAAGGCATGTTGGAAGGCCGCGTCGGCGTAGGCGACCGGAAACAGACGCGCGACCGCCGCGGCCGCCTCCCCGCCCCAGGCGATCGGCCCGAACGCGCCGCTGATGAAAAACAGGGGCAGCCCCAGCCCGAAGGCCAGGGGTGCGACGGCGTTCAGCCGCCGCAGCAGGCTGCCGGCGGCCACCCCCAGGCTGAGGAACACCAGCAGCGTCACGCAAAGCACGGCTGCGACCCCCGGCAACCCGGCCCAGGTGTCGGGCCGCACGCCGATCGCCAGCAGCACGCCGAGCACCACCAGCACGCTGACGATCCCGATCAAGAAGCCGGCGGAGATCTTGCCCGCCGCAACTGCCCAGCCAGGCGTCGGGGACAGTAGCAATTCCTTGATGGTCCCGCGCTCCCATTCGCCAGCCACTCCACGGCCGCCGAGCAGCAGCCCGCCCAGCAGGGTGGCCACCGTCAGGATGCTGACCGCGAGGTATGGCAGAAAGCCGACAGTGCGCGGATACGTGTCGATCTCCCGCCAGGTGACCGGCAGCGCCCGCGGCAGGTGGGCGGGCTGGGCGGGCTGGTGGTACTGGTAGAAGTTCAGGATCGCCAGCGGTAGCGCGCGGCGCACGTCGTCGGCGAAGTCTTGGTTTAGATTGTCCAGGGTGAGCCGCAGGCTTGCCGTGCCCCCGGCCGCAACCGCCCGCGAGAACCCCGGCGGTACGGCGATGACGGCCACGGCGTCCTGTCGCGCGATCAGCGCACGTCCAGCGGCGGCCGAGGCGACCGGGTGCAGGTCGAAGGTGAGCGCGCCGTTGAGCGAGCGCCCCATCGCCTGGCCATACACGCCCGTGTCCGAGCGCACGACCGCCACCGGCACCCGCCCGCCGCCCACCGCGAACAGGATGAACAGGACGAGAAAGTTGAGCGGCACCAGCATCGACAGGATCGTCGCCAACGGCTCGGCCAGCGCCAGCGCCAATTCGTTGCGGCAGATCGCCCACGCCTGGGCAAGCCCGCTCAATCCCGCAAACCCCTTCCGGTGAGCGCCAGGAACGCCTCCTCCAGCGCCGGTTCCCGCAGGCTCAGGTGCCGCACCCCGATGCCGGCCGCGGCCACCGCCCCAAGGATGGCCGGGAGCCGCGAGCAAACCGCACCTGCAGGCGCGCGCCCGGGTCCGTGCCCTCAACACCCTCATCCACGGCCACCGCTTCCACGGCGCCGACGCCGGAAAGGGCCCGCAGTCCCCGCAGCAGGTCCTCGGATGCCGGGGCCGTCAGGTCCAGTTCCGCCACGCCCGTGCCATACCGCGCCCGTAGCGCGTCCGGGGTGTCCAGGGCCGCGAGCCTGCCGTGGTCGATGACCGCCAACCGGTCGCAGAGGGCATTGGCCTCCTCCAGGTAGTTGGTGGTCAGAAGGACCGTCCGGCCCTCGGCCTTCATCGCCAGGATGTGGTCCCAGATGTGGCGGCGGGCCTGCACGTCGACGCCGAGGGTCGGCTCGTCGAGGTACAGCAGCGCCGGGTCGTGCAGCAGTGCGCGCGCGATGGCCAGGCGGCGCTTCATCCCCCCGGAGAAGGTGCCGACCCGGTGGCCCGCGCGGCCCTCAAGCCGCACCAGTTGCAGCATGGCCGCGATGCGGGTCCGGCGCTCGCGCGCGGGTATGCCGAAGAGTTCGGCGTGAAAAGCGAGATTGCGCTCCGCCGTGAGTTCCTCGTACAGCGCCGTCTCCTGCGGCACCACCCCGAGGCGGCGGCGCACCGCGTGGGCCTGGCGCCGCGGGTCGAGGCCGAGCACGCGGACGTGGCCGCTGGTCGGTTCAGCAAGGCCGCTGATGAGGTTGATCGTCGTCGTCTTGCCGGAGCCATTGGCTTACCGTTACCCATAACAGGCGTTCACGTTCTGGAGGGTGAACCACGGGGTGGGCACTCGATGCGATGTAAGCGGTCGGCCGCGGTGAAGTGCGGCGGGGAGAGGGC
>JAJZXK010000054.1 GCA_021806565.1 Bacillota bacterium
GGGCCAGCAGACCACATCGCGGCGATCAACATCGGTCGCCGGGGCGCCGTCATGCGTCCGCACGCCACGCCCGCGCAAGCGGGGTGATTGGCAAGCCCCCGGCTTTAGCCGTGGGGTCATGACGACCTGATCCCGCACCGGCTGAAGCGCTTCCCCAACAAGCTCCTCGTTGGTGAACGGCCCGTAGACCTGCGCCGTGTCGAAGAACGTGACGCCCAGATCGACCGCCCGCCGGATGAGCGCAAGCATCTCGCGCCTATCCCCGGGTGGGCCGTAACTCCAACTCATCGACATGCAGCCGAGACCAAGAGCCGAGACCTGCAGGCCGCTGTTTCCCAGTTCGCGCTACTGCATGCCTGCGCGCCCTCCTCCGCGGCGTGCGCCGCAAGACCGGCCGGCCGCGACCGCCGCCGTCGGGACCACCAAACAGAGCACAGCCGACTCGGGGTTAGGGCGTTTGCCCGTCCCGCCGCGGTTCTGTCTCGATCCTCCAATGACTTGCTCCGGTTGGTTCTTGCGGCGTCCGAGTCCCTGGGAAGCAACTCCACGTCGCCCGGTTCCGCCAGGCATTCCAGGAGCCCGGTCCCTGCGCGGACGATGCGCTGGTCTACCCGGGCGACGTAGACGGCGCTCTTTTCCGGGACAGGAGGCAGGCCGCGCGGATGTACCTTCACCACGAGCTCCACGAGCACCACGAGCACCACGATTTCCGCGATGCGGCGGGGGTTGAGTTCCCGCCGCAGGGCGAGGTACGGCTCGGACGCGCTGGCGCGCACGACGCGGGCCGAGCCCGGCAGGGCGACCGAGACCACCAGCAGGCGCGATGGGTCGTACGCGTGGATCCCCTGACCGACGGTAACTTCCTTCGCCCCCTGCGCGACTTACGCACAGGGAGGGCAACTGAACGTTGTGCACCAGTTCGGCGTTCGGCCGCGCATAGCGGTCGGCGTGCAGGCCCGGGACGCGCAGGTACAAGCCGCCGTCGTGCGGTGCGTGCGCGGCGATCCGGTCCGCCAACCTGGGACGCCTGCGTTCACCGCGCGACTCTCTATAGTCCCCGCGCCAGCCTCCTCGGTGCTGGCGGACACAGACCGCGCCACCGCGCTTGCCCGTCGGGTGCCGGCGCCGCTCACGCCTCCGTCCCGCGGTACTGCTGGTCGCTTACCTGCTCCAGCCAGTGGACCGGCACGCCGTCGAGTTCTTCCTGGATGGCCAGGTGGGTCATGGCGGTGGTCTCCGCCGCGCCATGCCAGTGCTTCTCGCCCGGCGCGAACCAGACCACGTCGCCGGGCCGGATCGCCTCGATGGGGCCTGCCCAACGCTGTGCGTGACCGCAGCCGGCGGTCACGATCAGGGTTTGGCCCAGGGGATGCGTGTGCCACGCGGTGCGCGCGCCCGGCTCGAACGTCACGCTCGCGCAGGCGACCCGCGCCGGTTCCGGTGCGCGAGCGAGCGGGTCGATGCGCACCACCCCGGTGAAGTACTCGGCGGACCCCCGGGTCGACGGTCGCGTCCCGACCCTCTGGATCTCCATGCGCCACGCCCTCCCCGTTTCAAGGGTTGCATTCCAGACCTTGCGGGCCCGCCAGGACGGGCGTCGCGCCGAAAGCTGCGGTGCGGGGCGGCATCCACGCCTGTCGGTTGCTCCGCTACCCGCCCGCCGCGGCCGGCACCTGCGCCGAACGGTGTGAGATGGCTCGGCGGCGCCGGCTACCGCCCGCTGCCGGATACAGCCCCGATGGCGGGGATTGCCCATCCCCGCGGAGTGCTTGCCTGATCCCACGGACGGCGGGCGGACCGGCGCCAGCGTCCGAGTCCATTGTAGCCGTGTCGAGGGCCGGTTCGCCGCCGGTGTGCGGCAGGGCGGCGGTTGCCGAGTAACCACCGCGCTGCCTGCGTGCCGCTTTGCGCGGGCCGGTTGCGGCGAGGGCTCTCGGGGGGCGGAGCAAAGCGGCCGAGGCGCCGGGCGACAGGGCCCCGCGGTTGGACGAGGGTCTCTGCACCGAGGCCTGGCGACAAGCCCGGATGGGGGTATGGGCGAGGGAATGTCGATTCGGGCCGACGGATTCCCGTCGCGTCCCCCTTGCGTCCCCAACCACCGTGATTATACTATCGGTCATGAACCGACCGACAGTACACTCCAGAGGAGGCGGGACCCACGGGCGTAGAGGAGCGGCGGGCCCGGGAACGACTGGCACGGCGGCAGGAGATCCTTGCCGCGGCACGGCGGTTGCTGGCCGAGCGGCCCTACGGCGCGGTGCGCGTCGAGGACATCGCCGCCGAGGCGGAACTCGCCAAGGGCACGCTGTACCAGTATTTCGCCGACAAGGATGAGATCGCCGCCGCGCTCGGCGCTGAGCTCTTCGGCTGGCTGCTGGCGGTGGCGGAGGCGGGGCTTGCGCAGGTGCGGGACGGACTGCTGCCGGCGCTGGCCGGACTGGAGGCGTTCCTGCAATCCGTCTGGGAGGGCTACGCGCGGGATCCGGTGCTGTTCCGGTTGCTGGTCCTGGATCGACCCGAGCTACTGGCCGCCCTGTCGGCGCCTGCGGAGCGCGGCGGGGCGCGTTTGCTGGAGGCCGTCGAGGCCTTTGTGCACGAGGCCCAGAAGCGCGGTGAGGCCGGGCCGGTCGACCCGCAGGTCGTCAGCCACGGGCTCTGGGCGCTGGTCGTCGGCGGCCTGGTGATCGCCGGCCGGGGCGAGGTGGGGGAAGACGACCTGCGCCGCCACGCATGGGCCTGTGCGGCGGCCTTCGTCAAGGGCATCTGCGGCCCGGGTGCGTACGATCCGGTGGCGGGAGGTCCTCAGGGGTCCTGGTGATGCTGGGTGTTGGTGGCCAGGGGAGCGCTCGTATTCAAAGGGGGCGGGTTGGATGGGTGTCGCGCTGCGGGTGAACTGGGACCGGCGCGAGGGAAGGCCCGGGGATTCGGTCCGGGTGGAGGTGGCGGCGGACGGGCCGGACGCGGTGTCTTCGATCCGGCTGCTGGTTCCCGAAGAGGGGTTGGAGGAATTCCTCAGCCGTAGCGGCGAGGCCTGGGCCCTGGCGTCCTCGGTTCCCTGGGATGCGCCTCCGGGATCGTACCGGGTGGTCGTGCGGGCGTATGACCGCGACTTCAAGGTGTGCGGTGAGCAGGAGACCGAGTTCACCGTGATGCCCTGAACGGGAGGGACGGTATGCGGGCTGGGGTTGGGGCGCAGCAGCATCCGCGCAGGACTGGGCTGGATCGGTATGTGGCGGCCCCGGACGGCGGCGCGCGTTGGGATGCGGACGGCCCGCCCGCGGCGGCGGATGGCGGAGGGGTCGCCCAGACCCTCCGCCTGCGTTCGCAGGTCTGGCGCGGGATCGAGTGGACCCACCGGCTCTATGCCGCGGTTCCGGGCGAGGTCGCGCCGGACGCTCCGCTTTGGCTGTATGTGACGGGCAACGGGGACCACGCCTTTGAGTGGGGATTGCTGCAGGCGCTGGCCGGGCGGGCGCGCTGCCCGGTGGCGATGCTGTGTGAGGTTCCAAACCAGCCGCTGCTGGAGGGACTCAGCGAGGACGCCCTGATCGCCGCCACCTTCGAGCGCTTCCTGGACGGTCAGGGCCAGGAGGCCGCGGACTGGCCGCTACTGCTGCCGATGACCAAGGCGGCGGTGCGCGCCATGGACGCCCTGCAGGAGTGGACCGGAGCCCGCGGCGTCGCGGCGCGGCGTTTCATCGTCTCGGGCGCCTCCAAGCGTGGCTGGACCACCTACCTCACCGCGGCGGTCGACGGGCGCGTCGCGGGCCTGGCGCCGCTGGTGTACGACAACCTGAATCTGGACGCGCAGTTGCGTCGGCAGTACGAGGTCTTTGGGCCCGGCCTCAGTCCGGAGATCGGGGACTACGTGGTCCACCGCATCACGGCGGCGATGGGCGACGGCGGCCCGCGGGCGTGGGAACTCGCGGAGATGGTCGATCCCTATGCCTACCGCGGCCGGCTCACCCAGCCCAAGTGCCTGCTATTGGGCACCAACGACCCCTACTGGCCGGTCGACGCCCTGCGCCTTTACCGGGAGGAGCTGCCGGGGGAGACGGCCGTCGTCTACTTCCCCAATTGCGGCCACGGCCTCGGCGACCCAGCGCGCGTCCTGGGCGCCCTGCTGCGGTTGCACGCGGCGGTGACGGCCGAAAGCCCCCTGCCGCGGGTGCGGCTGGACGGAGCGGTGTCGGGCGGCCGGGTCCGGCTGCACGCCGCGGCGGAGGTCGACGGTCCGCTGCGGCTGTGGAGGGCCCAGGCGGACGGGCAGGATTTCCGTGAGGCCGCCTGGACCGCGGAGCCGTTGGCGGACGGCCCGCGCTGGTCGGGCGAGCTCCCGGCCCTCGACGGGCGCTGGCAGGCCCTGTATGTGGAGGCCGACGTCGCGGTGCCGGCCATGGCGGGCAGGATCGGCCTGGATTCACCGGTGTTGCTGCTGCCGCCCGCTGGCGCCGGTTAGGGGCCGGCCGCGACCCGCTCCCGGCGCACCCTTGGCCGGCTCCCTCGGCGCTTGGAGGCCGGCTGTGCGCGCCGCGCTGGAGTCTTGGCGCTTTCGTGCCGCGTCCCGCCCGTGCGGCGGGGCGCGGCCGTCTTGGCCACACCCGCGTGGCCGTCGACCGTGCTTGCGCTTGCCCGTGTGCTGGCCCGCTCGCGCCGCGGCGCCGCTGCCGGAGTCCGGGTTTTCCATCCCAGACCGGAGGCGCAACCCGCCGCACCAACCAGCGACATTCGGCCAACATCATACCGTCCGTTTGGACTACGATGTCGGGCAGAAGAGCCAGGTGCGTCGCAGGCATGGACGGTGGTTTCGGCGCGGCGCGGGCCGGCCAGTCGTGGCGGCCGGCGGTCTCCGTCTCTGGCCCCCCCCCTTGCCGCCACCCTTCAGGATGCGGCGGCGTGCAGTGATGCGCAGGCTCCCCGCCGCGGAGACGGCGCGCCGGGTCAGCGCGAAGGCAGGTGTGTGGTGTGCGCCCGTATGCCGGTATTCCCGACGCCGAGCGACCTGGTCTGGATGTGCAGGAGAACGTCGCGTTGCTGCGCCGGTTCGCGTACATCGAGCAGCGGCTCTGTTTGCTGGAGTGCGGCCACTTCCCGGGTACGGCCATCCTGGAGTGCAAGCACGCCCTCGGCCGACACGCCTGGGAGGACGGTCAGCACGCCGACGCCCTGCGCCGGCGGATCGTGACGATGCGAACCTCTAAGCGGGTGCTGGAGGAGTGCCCCGATCCGGCGCTGTCCGCGTGCATGGACGAGGTGGAGCGGGCCGCCGACACGGTGGAACTGCTGGCCGGGGTGCACGGCGTGATCAAACCCGCCCTGCTCGCCGCCTATCTCTGGCAGCTGGACACGACCAACCCCGTCGCGGATTTCCCGACGGCGCGCGAGTTGGAGATCATCGTGCGGGAAGAGGCCCGCCAGTTGGCATGGGCCTCGGAGGCCATCACGGAGGTCGCCGGAGCGGCGGCGGCGCGGGCGGCACTCGATGCCGCGCAGAGCGCTGGCGGCTTTGCCCCTTCCCCCGTGGCGTCGGCCGCTCCGCTTGCGCCGGCGTCGGCCGACGACCCGCCAGCCGCAGCCCGCGGCGACCCCGCGGTGGGGCTGCCGCTGAGTCCCGAAGCTGGCGCGGTGGAGCGCGCCCAGGCCTGGCAGTCGCACCTGCGGACCTTCCTGGCGGCGGCCGGCGGCGTGACCGGCCGGGAGGCCCGGTGTGCGGCGGAGGTGCCGCGGTCGCAGGAACGCTTTCAGATCTCGCGGCACCCGCGCCGCGACCCTCGTTTCACCATCCACTTCCAGTTCCACGAACCGGGCGACCCGGCGCCGGAGACGACGGAAGAGAAGCTGATCATGATGATGCGCGGGCGGCTCAACGAGCTTGCGGCCACGGAGAACCCGGCCAGCGCCGTCTATGAGCTGTCGCAGGCGGCCGACGGCCTGCCGTGGGAGGGCCTCTTGGAACTCGTGCGGCACATGTGGGACGAAGCGCGCCACAGCATGCTGGGCCAGGCTGTGATCACCAGCCTCGGCCGCGACATCCGCGAGTGGCCGCTGCGTATCGGCCCCGGGTATTCGTATCTCTCGGTCGGCCCGCTGGAGCGTTACGCCCACCTCGGACTGAACGTGGAGCAGGGTTCCATGCGCTATCCCCCCGGCAAGCGGCAGGAGTATGAGTGGTGCCGGGACGTCGCCCGCAACCGGCTGGCCGCCATGTACCAGGACTACGATTGGGCGGATGAGACCTACCACACCCAGATCGCGCGCCGCTGGGTGGCCGCCGCGCTGAAGGCGGGCGCCGTCGGCGAAGAACAGCCCGACGAGGCCTCCGCCGGTTGGGCGACGCTCGGAGGATACGCGCGTGCCGTGGGACGGCGTATGGCCGGCAACACCCAGGCCATCGCCCGCGCCTGGCACGCCCGCAAGGCCAGGGGGGAGACCCTCGGCCCGGGCGATGCGCTTCCGTCCGGGGAGGGCCCCGCCCAGGAGATCGACGACGAGTACCGCCAGGATCCCGAGATCGCGCTGACCCGCCAGCAGGTGGAGGCCGACCTGCGCCACGCGGAGTGAGGGCCGCGTCCGCGACGGTGCTCCGCGCCGGCCCTGAAGCGGGCCCGGCCGTCGACTCCGGGGGAGGCGGTGGCTGTCATGACCCGCACGGCTAAAGCCGGGGGCTTGCCAATCACCCCGTTTGCGCGGGCGTGGCGTACGGGCGCATGACGGCGCCCCGACGGCCGATGTTGACCGCCGCGATGTGGTCTGCTGGCCCACCGAAGCCGCAGAGCACGCACTGAAACACAGACTGGGACAGACGGTTGCGCCGATCAGTCGCAAGACTTGTGCACCGCGCAGGGATCTGGTTGCTGTCATGTTAGCCGCCTTCGCGGCCTACCCGTGGCACTAGTTGATCCAAATTCTAGTACCTACGGTTGCTGCGCCGGCGGCCGTTTATCCGTACGGCCAAGGTTGTCGCGTCAGAGCGCGCCAGGAGCGTAGTCCGTCGGCGAAACCCCCGTCGTTGGTGATGGGGCCCTGGGCCACCTCCTCGAAGCCGTCGCCCTTCTCGCTGGCGAGGTAGTGCACAGGGGTCCTCTTCCACTGATCGACGTCCGGGAAGCCGCGCTCCGGGCGCGTCCTATTCCGGGTGGCCGTGGCGCGGGCTGCGGCGAACATCGCCGATGTGCGGCGGTATCCGTGGCTGGGGTAGACTGGGGGCGCGCCGCCAATCGGGTCCGCCGCAAGGGGGCGCGCGCGGGAGGGTGCGGGCATGGCTGGCGGCATGACAGGTGCCACGACCGTGGCCGATGCCTTTGAACGGCTCCTGGACGGCCGTGAGTCTCCGTGGACGGCGGTCGGTAACTTCTTGGACTCCTTCTACGCCGCCGACACTTCGGTGCGCGCCGCTCTGGTCGCGGCCCCCCCGGCACGCGTTGCCGACCCTGCGGCGCTTCGCTGGGCAGCATTCCTGGCGGCCAGCACAGACTGGCTCTCCCACCGCTTCGGCGTGGAGCGCCCGGATTGGGTCTTGCGCCCCGAGTACATCCTCCCTGATCCGTGGTTTCTGTACCCGGAGGGGGCGTTGCGGATCTCGTCGCTGTTCTTGACGCCGCCCCCGTTCAAGGCTCGGAACATCTTCTGCGGCGACAACGCCTTGGATCGGGTGTAGGTCGGTGACACGAGATGAAATCGAACTTAATCTGCGGGCTCTGGGCGGCAAGCTTGCAGAGCGGGACATCCATGGCGAGATCATGGTTGCGGGTGGCGCCGCGATGATGCTGACCATCGCCAACCGGGATGTTACGCAGGACGTGGATGCTTTCATCGGCGGGGATGCTGCGGCCGTGCGCGATGCTGCACTGGAAGTGGCGCGGGAGTTCGGCCTGACGGCGTCGTGGCTCAACGACGCCGTCAAGGGCTTCTTCTACGGAGGCACACCCCCGCACAGCCGTTGGGCGGTTTACGGTCGTCTGACCGTCTATGTGGTCGATCCACAGTACTTATTCGCCATGAAGGCGGCGGCGGCGAGGCCGCGCGACATCGATGACCTGGTGGCGCTGGTGCGGTACCTGGGGCTGCGCAATCCCGTAGACGGCATCGCATTGCTCGAAAGATACATACCGAAGCGGCTGCAAACGCCGAAAATGGGTTACGCGGTTGAGGCCGCCTTCGCGGTGAGCGGCGCGGCCGCGGCCCCCCCCTCGCCACGGACGGCACCCAGCCGGAGGGCGCCGGGGGTGAACTCACTTCGGACGTGGGCGCAGGGGTACCTCCTGGCTCCGAGTGGCGTCATGCACTTGTGTGGCTCCGTTTCTGGTACAACTGCCCTTTGCGGGAGGCATTTCGGGCCGGATAACGTCTCGTTCATCCGACCGGCGGTGCTTCCGGGCAGGGCTCGGTTCTGCAAGGTCTGCAGGCAGGCCCTGCGCTCACGGCGCGATGGGTAGTCTGCACGCCGTTGTGGTTGCAGCGGGGCGGCGGGGTCCGGCCGCAGATGCAGCGGAGGAGTAACCACTCCTCGGAGGTCGTGGGGCACAAGGCCTGCGAGCCGCCGGGCTGGACCACCGTGTGGTCCGCGCTCGTCGGTGACGGGTCCGGTGCGGCCGGGTAGGGCGGGACCGTTGTTGCGCCTCCACCAGTACCAACCGCTGGCGGCCGGGCCAGCGGGGCACCTTCAAGACCTTCTTCCCACTCGTTCGCAGCTGATTGAGGGGCCGCCTTCGGGATTCCCGACTGTACGAAGTGTACGTCCCCGGCACCTGGCCCCCGCTCCCCAGGTGTCGCGGAGTGCGCCGAACCGGTTCAACTTCAGCGGGCGGGCCGGGTGTCCCTACTCGTGTCGGCCTCTCCCGGTTCTTTCTGAGCGGGGGAGGCCTTCTGCCGCAGCAGGTAGCGCCCGATGGCGTCGGACGCCATCCGCCCGTCGCGGATGGCATGGACCACGGTGTAGGCACCGCGCACGAGGTCGCCGCCGACGAAAACCCCGGGTAGGTCGGTTGCTCCGCCTTCCCCGTGGGTGCGCACCGTGCCATCCCGGTTCAGGATCTCGGGATGGCCCAGGTCGATGCCGTGCACCGAGTATCCGACCGCCAGGAGCACCATGTCGCACGGCACCTCGTATTCGCTGTCGGGGATCGGTTCCGGCCGGGGTCTGCCGCCGGACTCCGCCTGCTTGAGTTGCATGCGCACCAGACGCGCCGCCCGTACCCGGCCCTGGTCGTCCGTGAGGAACGCGACGGGATTGACCAGGTAGTCGAAACGCACGCCCTCCTCCGTCGCCAGGTCGATCTCGATGTCGCGGGAGGTGCTCTCCGCCCGCGTGCGCCGGTAGGCGACGGTGACGTCTTTGGCGCCCAGCCGGAGGGACGTTCGCGCGGCGTCCATGGACGTGTTGCCGGCGCCGATGACCAGGATGTGCCGCCCGACCTGCGGGGGGTTGAGGTCGGACTTGGGAAGCAGGGCCTGCTTGGCCTGGCGCAGGAAGGTCTGGGCGGTGAGGACTCCCTTGGCGTCTTCGCCGGGAACGTCCAACTGCCTGGCCACCTCCGCGCCCACCCCGACAAACACCGCGTCGAACTCCTGGCGCAAATCGTCGAGCTTCAGGTCTTTCCCCAGGACGTGCCCATAGCGGAATGCGACGCCTTGGGAAACGATGCGGTCGATCTCCCGGTCGACGACCTCCTGCGGCAGGACGAACTCGGGGATACCATCGGCCAGGAGGCCTCCGGGGTGGGATTGGGACTCGAAGACGACCACCTCGGCCGCGCGCCGGCTGAGAAAGTCCGCGCACGTCAGACCCGATGGGCCGGCCCCCACGATCGCCACCCGGCGGCCGGTCAGCGCGGTGTCTTCCGGTGGGGACTCGTCCGGCTCGTAGCCCGGCACCAGGGCCCCGCCCAGCATCCGGGAGGTGTGCCGCTCCTCGCTGTAGCCAGGCACCGCTCCGCCGTACGCCTCAACGGCGGCGGCGTACGAGGAGACATCCGGCCGCGTGTATGAGGAATAGCCCTGGTCCTTTTCCTCCTTGGCGCGCTGAGCCCGCAAGCGGTCGAACTCCTCGCGGTGGCGGAAGGCGTGGTCGGCGATGTACCGCTCGACGGCGCCGATGCGCACGCCCTCGCCGTCCGCGTTGAGCACGCACCAACCCTCGCACTGCTCTTCCCAGTTGCACACCCGGCCGGTACAAGCCGCCAACGAGTCCTTCTCGTAGTCGGCCACCGCCGCGTCGAGGATCTTCCCTTCGACCACGAGGGCCAGCCAGGTGGGGATGGGGTTGTTGTTGGGGCAGCCGGAGATGCAGGTGGGGTGCTTGCACAAGAGGCAGCGCGCCGCCTCTGCGCGGACCTCGTCGTCGGTGAGGTAACCCTGTGCCACCTCCTCGTAGCCGCCGCGCTTCTCGACGGCGAGGTGGTGTACGGGGGTCATCTTCCACTGATCGACGTGCGGGAAACCGCGCTCCGGGAGCGTCGTGTTCCGGGTGGCCTGGACGGACGCCGGCGCGTTGCCGCCACGCCGGGCGTGCCACTGGCGCCCGGCGTCCGTGTGCTGCCTCGCCTCGGTCTTGGCCGCATCCGTGGATGCGGCGTACCGATTCCGGGAGGTTTGGTTGTCTGGTGACGCTGTGTCCGCCATTCTTGGTGCCTCCTGTCCGCGCGCCAGAGTCACCCGTCGCGGCCAGTCTCGTGAAGCCGGGGAAAAGCATGCCGTATTTGCCCCGGGCGTATCCGGCCCTGGAATACCCTTCGCACATACCGGCCGGGAAAGGGGCGCTCGGGTGGTAGACGCGTGCGCGGAAGAAAGGGCGTGGTGGGGATGGCGCGACCGTCGCGGCAAGGTCCTACCAGTCCATTGGCTTTCCAGGGCCGGTTCCCAGGAGTCCCGCCACCGCCGGTCCGAATCCGAGCCCGGTCGCGGGCCGTTCCACCCGCAAACGATGTGGTCTATATGTCTCGGTGGTCGCGGTGAACTCCGCACATGCTGACCGCCGTCGGCAGCGACCACACCCACACCCACACCCACACGCGGACCGCCGCGACACAAGGGCTTTCATGGATCACGCACGTACAGGCGAAGGCATCGGCGGGAGGGATCCATCTGGTGGCCGCCACGCGGTACGGACGGCCGCTTCGGGGGAGGGAGGATGCCACGGCGGGTCGCCCGCTCCCCTGCATCCCGGTCGAGAGGCTCGGCAAGCGGCGGGGGGGGGCGGCTTCAGCGGGGGGCCGTAGCGGGGCCGGCATCTCGGATAGCACAACGGCAAGCGACCCCGGTGGAGCTCCATCCGCGGGACCGTTCGCGGGGCCAGCCAAGGCTCATGCTTTTTCACCCCTGGGGCCAGGGGCGGCATCCTGCCCGCCGGCCGCGCGGCCGCCGGAATCCCGGGCACGCGGCCCACAGCGGCTTCCTCGGTCTTCCGGTCGGTTCACCCGCCCCGCACCTCCGACGTCTCGGCAAAGCGAATTGTGTTGATCTCGATCTTCTCGCGCAGTGCGTGGGCGAGGTCGATACCCTCGGCGGCGCACAGGCGCAGCAGGTACCAGAAGACATCCGCACACTCAAGGGAAAGTGCCTGCCGTTCCTGTGGGGTGAGTGAATCCGACCGGCGCTTCCACTGGAAGATCTCCATGATCTCGGCTGCTTCGATGGCAACGCTTATCGCCAGGCTCTTGGGATCTTCGTCCGCTAACCAGCCGCGATTGCGGCAGAAATCCAGCACATCCGCCTCGAGCCTGGAGAGACTTGCGCTCGGGTCCGTATCGCGCGACGTGGGCATGTTTCCTCCCATTGTGAAGCTGCGGGGCGTGGTGCGCTCGGCCACCTTCGTCCGTGGGGGAAGGCGGCCGAAAGGGCCGGTCCCCGGGGACGGAGCCAGGAGATCACGTCCTGTCGAGTGGATCCGGACGCGGCGAGGCGTTCGCCGTGCCGAGCCGCCGAGTCGGGGTTCGGGTTGGCTCGGCGCAGGTCCTACACGGTTGGCGCCGCCGTCCGTGTGGGGCCCAAGCACTCCTGGCAGCCGAGTTCTGACCGCCCGGCGACCAGCGGGGCGTCCGCCGCGCAGCGGGGGCAGGGGACCGGCAGGAACGCACTGGTGTAGAGCGACCAGCAGAGGGCAAAGGGGTAGCGGCGGTCTCCGCGCCGGACCCATAGCGGCAGGTAGAGGGCGGGGGCCAGTACCAGGTGCAGGCGCAAGCGGCGCAGGCTGTGGGATGGCCGGTACTTCTCCTCGATCTCCCTCAGGCGCCGCTGCAACTCCGCGCGGGCCACCTCGGCCTGGCGCTCCAGCAGGGCCTGCCGCTCCGGCGGGGCGCCCTGCCGCCTACGCGCGATGGAGGTGAGCAGTTCCTCGTAGTAGGCGCTGGCACGTGCCCGTTCCGCCTTTGCGATCGGGGCCACCTGGCCACTGAGCGACCGCCCGCGTTCCGTGGCCTTCGCTTCCAGGAGCGCGTCGGCCGCAGGCAGGGCGACATCCAAGTCGGGAAACAGGATGGGGTGGCGCGCGGGCTGTCCCCGCAACGGTGCGACCGTCTGAACGGCGCGTACGCGGGCGGGATCGAGCTCCCGTCCATTGCGACCGTCCACCCAGAGATTGATCCGCTCCTGGAAGCGGTCGTCCACAACATGGGTGCACAGGGCCCCGATGGACAGTAACGGGGCGAAGACGGGTTGAGGCGGCCGCTGCGCATCGATCCGCCCGTGATCGACGGCAATCGCTTCGCGCGCTCTGGAAAGCAGCGTCTCCGGCGTCGGCGGCAGGGGGCGGGGCCACGGAAGCCAGACGATGCCTGCATCGCCCTGTTCCAGGACTTCGCCGACCCCGTGTTCCAAGGCGGGATGGCCCGGGGTCAGAAGCAGGGCGCCGTCTTCCGCGGCGACCTCCGGGTCTGAGGTGACCGTCAGGCTCTCCGGAACCCGTAGCGCGTCAAGCAGGTCCTGTGGCACGAGCACCAGGGCGGTGTCCGGACCCTGCTCGACGGCCGCGCCGCGCGTCTCTAGCCAGTGCAGGAAGAAGCTGTAGGCTGCGTTCACGAAGCTGCGGCATCCGGCCGCCGACCTGGCGCGGCGCGGCCGTTGCCATGTCCCTCCTTCGTGTGGCCGTGTGGCATCCCGGCAGACCGCGCCTGAAACGCTCCGGGCGGCGCGGGGCGCGGATCCGGCCCTCAACGAACTCCGCGGCTCGCGGGCGGCGTCCACGATGCGCCCCGGCACTCAGCGGAGGCGGTCTTAGCGTGCGCCGGATTGATCATCCGATGGCAGCCAGGCATCTCCGTCGGCGCGGCCCTTGAGGTAGCCCCGGCGCGCTTCGACGAGGCGGTCGCCCAACTCGTTCATCCGTGCGGCGAACTCGGCGTCGTCCTGGCTTCGGACGTGCTCGGCGAAGACGGCCTGTTCGAAGTCGAAATCGTCCTCGATCCGGCCGAGGATCATGTCCAACTCGCCGACGACCAACTCGAACAGATTGATCTTGCTCTCCAGGACGGAGAGGATGTGGTCTTCCAAGGTGCCGCGCGTTACGAGGTTGTGGAGGACGACGTCGTGCTCCTGTCCGATACGGTGGATCCGTCCCAGCCGCTGTTCGATCTGCATGGGGTTCCATGGTAGGTCGAAATTGACCATGACGTGGCAGAACTGCAGATTGCGGCCCTCACCGGCGGCTTCGGTGGTCAATAGGACCGGCCGCGGGCCCTGGAAGGTCGACACGACCGCGTCCTTGTCTCGCCGACCCAGCCCGCCGTGGTACACGGCCGCGTCTACGCCGGCCGCGGCCAGGGCCGCCGCGAGCATGTCCAGCGTAGCGCGGAACCCGGTGAAGACGACCACCTTTTCACTCCGGCGCAGATGGTGCTCCAGGATGGTCATCAGGGCTTGCAGCTTCGCGGTTTGCGGCACACCTCCCGGCGGGGCGGCCGGTGGGCGGTCCATCCGCTGCAACCCGCGCGCCAGTGCGGTGGGGCTGCTGCCGGCCAACCGCTGCAGGCTGCGTAGCGCCATGCGTTCGGAAGCGGCCGCCGTCTGGCTGGCCGTCCGCACGTGGGCCGAAACCTCTTGATACCACTCGAGTTCCCCCGGGGCGGCCTGGACCCGGCGGGTTTCGGCCAGCCGCCGCGGCAGCATGACCGCGACCTCGCTGCGGCGGTGGCGCACCATGATCTCCCGCATCTGGCGCTGCAAAGCGGTGAGGTTGCGGACTGTCTCGGCGGAGGTGGCTGCCCCGTACTGGCGGCGGAATTGCGTCGGGGTGCCCAGGTGTCCTGGTCGCAGCAGATTGACCAGTTGGTACAGCTCGTCCAGTCGGTTTTCCACCGGGGTGGCGGTCAGGAGCAACAGATAGCGGGTTTGCAGCGACTTGACCAACTGGGCCGAGGCACTGCGCGGGTTTTTGACGCGGTGGGCCTCGTCGACGATCACCATATCCCATGGCACCGCGGCGGCGGCGGCGCTGTGCGGGCTGCGGCGGGCGGCCGCCAGCGATGCGAGCACGATCGGCGCCGCCCAGGGATCGGCGGCGGATTGCCAGGCCGCGCTTCCGTGGATCAGGCAGGGCAGGGAGAACTTCCGATCGAGCTCCTCACTCCACTGGTCGACCAGGCCGGCGGGGACGAGGATCAGGGTGTGCGATGCCTGGCGGCGCAGGTACAACTCGGTCAGGATCAACCCGGCCTCGATGGTCTTGCCCAACCCGACCTCGTCGGCCAACAGGGCCCGGCCCCGCATGCGCCGCAGGACGGTCGTCGCGGCCGCCACCTGGTGGGGGAACGGGACGAAGCGCAGTTGGGACTGCGACAGCAGCGTCTCGAACCCGGGCCGGAGCCAGACATCGGTGGCCGCGTCCACCAGGGCGGTGTGGTCCTCAGGGGCTTGGGCAGCGGCGAGCAGGTGTTGCGCCAGCCGTTCCCAGCCTTCTGGGGCGGTCAGCGGCCAGCCGACCCCCGCCGTGTGCGGTGTGCAGACGGCCCACGGACCTCGCTCCTGGACGGCCCGCAGTGCCGCCGGGCTCGCCCCGACCGAGGTGTGCCCGTCGGGACCGATGGTGATGGCGGCTCGTCCCGCTTGGAGGCGCAGCGGTCCCTCCCTGCCGAGCAGGTCGCAGACATCGCCTGAGTCCGCGGATATCTCCACCTGCTGGGCCTGACGGCGGACCAGCAGGCAGACCGCGGGATGGTGCGGATCCTGGGCGGGCGCAGCCATCAGCGACCGACCCCTTCCGACCGACCCGACTGGCGGGATGTGGTCCGGTCAACGCGCCTCCTGCACAAGCTTACCGCAGCGGCGCGGGGGCTGTCTGTGGCCGCCCCGGCCGGGTGGGAGAGGTGCCCGCGGCGCGTTGCGGCGCGGCCGGGTAGCGCGCCGCCGCAAACCAAACTTTGGGCGGCGCTGACATGGGGGCGGCAGGCGCCGTCCATCACGGCGGCGAAGCCTCGCGGCCGACCGGTGCGAGGGGGATGGGGCCGTGCGCGTAAGGCCGGCGATCGCCCGGCGGTTGGCCGCCGTCATGATGGTGGCCGCCCTTGCCGTTGCTGCTGCGGGTTGCGGCCTGCGCAGTCCTGGAAACACCTCGCTGCCGCGCAAGCCGGTCTGGGCCGCCCAATTGGCGTGGTCCCCGAGTCCGGCGTCGCTGCAGATCGACTACAACTCGTCCAACCCGTCGGCCCCCGTATCCGGGGCATACGACAGCAGCCCGGCCGTCTTCCCATCCGCACACTGGCAGGTGCACACCTGGAAGCTGGCCGACGTGGCCTGGGGCGGACGGCAGAACTTCGGGGCGGATCTGCGGCTGTCCGGGGCGGTCGGGGTGGCGGTGCACCAGGTGGTGCTGAGCCTGCGGCCACCGGGAAAGGCGGGGGCGCAGGCCGGCATCGTCTTTGCCGGCCAGCCGGGTCCGCAGGCGATCGGTCCGAGCAACGCCGACCACGGCCTCACCCAGGTGGGTGCCGGCGGGGGGCAGGGCGACAGCCTGTACCACGTGGCCACCGTGCGGCATAAGAGCGCCGAGGTGTTCGACACCAACACCCTGGCCGGGCCCGGGGCACCCAGCTATCTCTATCTGCGGTTGTCGCGCTCCTCGCCGCTCTATACGGCGCACCCATCGGTCGTGTACGCCACGGTCTCCTTCGCCACCCTGCAGCCCGCCCAGCCGTGGTCCGAGGCGACGTTCGCCAGGATGGCCGCCAAGGGGATCCACCGGGCGGAGATCAATATGGAGTGGTCGGCGGTCGAGCCGGCCCCGGGCAAGTTTTCGTTCTCGCTGTTGGATGCGGATCTGACCAACGCCGCCAAGGCCGGGGTCAAGGTCATTCCGATCTTCTGGTACTCGGTGTGGAGCGGCAACCCCGCCTCCTGGATCACGAAGTACGACGTGGGAAGCGACGGTTCCGTCTCGCAGGTGCCGACTTGGTGGAGTCGCTTCAACCGCCAGAGCTACTTCACGTACGTCAAGGACACCGTCGCGCACATCCGGCACTCGCCCGGTTTCGGCGGGGCCTTTCTGGATTACGGCTGGTTGGACTACATGTGGGGCCCGCCGCCGGGCGGCTCCGGCGTCAACGGCTACGCCCCACAGGATGTCGCCCGCTTCCACCAGTGGTTGCCGACCGCCTACACATCGGTGGCCGCGTTCAACCACGCCGAGGGCACCCACTTCACCGCCTGGACGCAGGTGCCGGCCGCGGTGCCGGGCCAGAGGCTGTTCAGCGTCTACCAGCACTTCCGGAACTGGAGCGTGCAGGAGACCTACGGCCAACTCAGCGCCATCTACCGCCGCGAGACCAACGCCCCCCTCTACTACTACTGGGGCGGCGGCTTCGGCGGGTTCGGCTCGGCCTTCGACCGGCCGGACACGTTCTTTCAACTGGCGAAGAAGTACCGGGGCACCGTCGTGCTGGACGACGCGGACCACGCCGGTTTGGCCCTGCTGTTCACGTCCCTCTCAAGGGCCTACGGGGTGCCGCTTTTGGAGGAGTGGACCCCGCGGCCGACCGGCCTGCACGCTGAGATCGCCGGGTTCATGGGCCATTACGGATTCGAGTTCCCCAACCGGGCCGGGATGGATTTTTTCCTGTACGGCGGCGGCAGGGAATACCAGGTGGGCTATCCGGTGTACACCCACGCGATCCCGCTACTGAGCCAGCTGCGCGGCGCCTACCCGCTGCGGCCGGTGGCGGTGTATCTCTCTTACCGGGGGATCTACCACAACCCCTCCGCCCTGACCGGGCTGCATGCGCGCCTGGTGTCGATGTGGCGGCAGCGTCCACTGGCGTTCACGGTGGTCACCAGTGGCGAGTTGGCCGCCGGGGTGGCCCACCTTTCGGCCTTCAAGGCGGTGCTACCGCTGACCGGCGACCACGGTGCGGCCCTGGCGGCGTATGCGCGCGGCGGCGGGCATGTGGTCGCCCACCTGGCGCAGTTGGCGCGGTACGCGGCCCCCTATGCCCGGCTGCGGCCACCCACCTCGTCGCGGGTGGAGATCGTACCGACCGTGGACGCCGCGCGCCGCACCGCGTGGCTGACGGTGGCCGGGACCAACCCGACCCTGGCCTACAACGGCAGCCTGACGATCGACCTGGCCGGGCTGGGTCTGCCGGCCGGCCGCTACCACCTGGTGGACGTGTCCAGCGGTCGGACGATTCCCGCAACCGCCAGCCGCACGGGTCTCACCCTGCCGCTACGCCTTGCCCCTGGGGCGTTCCATGTCTGGCGGCTGGTTCCGGGAGGCGCGTAGCCCAGACCTCCGGTATGCCCCGGCGGCCGCCTGGGCGCCGCGCCCTGGATCGCCTGCCACGCTGCGACCTCATGCGTCCCCTGGATGAGCAGACTGCGCGAATCGCCGCCAAGCACCGCGGACGGGCATGGCGCGCAATCACGCCGTGAGCGCTGGCCGCCGGAAGGCCCTGCTTACCCACGGCCTTCTGGCAGCGATCTCCGTCCTTTCCGCGACAGGCCGTGGTCGTTTGCCACGCGCCGCTGGGATGTGCCATCCGGGTCCGCCCCCGTGTACCGCTCCCGGGCCCACCCGCGGCTCCGGTCGGTGTGCCGGCAAAGAATGCCGCCCGGCTGGGGATCCGCCGTCGTATCCATGCTTCTCCATCATGCGGTTCCAGGCTGAAGTGCGGCGCTGATCGCGGACGGCCAGGCCGGCAGAAAAATCCTTCTCGTCGTGTCAAGGCCGGAATGGACCTATTTACCCCGTCCGACCGCATTCGGCATGAGGTCCCTTCGCACCTGCGGCCGAGGGACAGTTGTTCTGTAGGCTTAGGCCGTGGGCAGAGGTGAGCCGTCCGTGCGGGGGAGTTCTGGTGTGACGCAGCGCAGGTGGTCTCGGGGATCCATTGGGCCGGCGGGCGGATCGTCCGCGCGTCGCATCCTGGCCGGTGCCGTCGTGGCCGCGCTCGGGATGCTGGCATCCGGCTGCGGTCGGCAGTACGTGTTGCTGCACCCGGTCGGGCCGGTGGGGCACAGCGAACTGCGGTTGATGCTCCTGGCAGGCGGCGCCATGGCGGTCGTGATTCTCTTCGTCTGCGTGCTGCTCGCCATTGCGGCCGTGCGCTTCCGGGACCGTCAGGGGCGGCGGGCGCCGTACGTACCGGACTGGCACCAGAGCCGGATTCTGGAGTCCATCTGGTTTATCATCCCGGTCCTGATCGTGGCGATCATCGCCGTGCCCACCGTGCGCCAGACGTATGCGCTGGCCCAGGTGCCCCAGGCGCGCAAGCCGCTGGTCGTCGACGTGACTTCGCTGAGCTGGAAGTGGTTTTTCGAATACCCGAGCGCACACGTCGCGACGGTCAACCACCTGGTGCTGCCGGTGGGCAAGCCGGTGCTGTTCGAGTTGACCGCCGACTCGGCCATGAACACCTTCTGGGTTCCCCAACTCGGCGGCATGGAATACACGATGCCGGGCGAGGTGCTGCCGCTGTGGTTGCAGGCCGACCATACCGGCGTGTACTGGGGCCACAGCTCCAACTTCTCGGGCCTGCAGTTTGAGAAGATGTTCTTTTCGGTCAAGGTGGTGTCGGCTTCCGGCTTTTCCTCCTGGGTGCGCCAGACGCGGCGGTCCGATCCGGCCCTGACGGCCGCGGCCTACCGCCGACTGCGGGCCTTCGGCACGACCGGGACGGCGACCTATTCGGGTTATCCTTCCGGATCGTTCCCCAAGGTCACCCACCGCTTCACCCTGACCGGCGGACAATACGTGCCGGCCGTGCGCGGCTACGGGCAGATGCAGATGGGCATGGCCGGCTCCGGCGGCACCATGCCCGCGGGACGCCCGTAGCGGCGGCACCCGATCTGAGCGTTGTGCAAGGAGGCCCGGGAAGCGATGACCGCGCCGGCGTTCGTTCCGTACCTGCTGCATACGCTGTTCCCGCCCAACACGCACCGGCCGACCGAGATCGGCGCCGACGTGATGATGGGCCTCGGCATGGGCTACCTCGTCTACTGGCTGACGCGCCACCGCAAGTGGGGTTGGCTCTGGCGCGACTGGCTGACCACGGTGGACCACAAGAAGATCGGCACCATGTACCTGATCGCCGCGATCCTCATGCTGTTTCGCGGCGGCGTCGACGCCCTGATGATGCGCGTCAACCTGGCGATGCCGCACGCGCCCTTCATCGGACCGGAGGAGTATAACGAGGTCTTCACCACCCACGGCGTGATCATGATCTTCTTCATGGCCATGCCCTTCATCTTCGCCCTCTTCAACGCCGTCATCCCGCTGATGATCGGCGCGCGGGACGTGGCCTTTCCGCGGCTGAACGCGGTCAGCTTCTGGCTGTTCGCCTTCGCGGCGGCCCTGTTCAACCTCGCCTTCGTCGTGGGCGGCGCCCCGAACGTCGGCTGGACGGCGTACCCGCCACTGACCGAGTTGCACTTCAACCCCGGGGTGGGGACGAACTACCTGCTGGTGTCGCTGCTGATTTCGGGGATCGGCACCACGATCACCGGCATCAACTTCCTGGTGACGGTCCTGCGCATGCGCGCCCCCGGCATGACGCTGATGCGTATGCCGATGTTCGCGTGGGCCGCCCTGAACACGTCCGTGCTCATCCTCTTCGCCTTCCCACCGTTGACGGTCGCCCTGCTGATGACCCTGCTCGACCGCTTGGCGCACACCGCGTTTTTCACCCTGAGCCACGGCGGCATGCCGATGATGTATGTCAACCTCTTCTGGCTGTTCGGCCATCCCGAGGTGTATATCGTCGCGCTGCCCGCCTACGGCGTGTTCTCGGAGGTCGTGCCGACCTTCTCGGGTAAGCGCCTCTTCGGCTACACCTCGATGGTCGTGTCGATGGCGGCCATCATGGTGCTGTCTTACGGGGTCTGGGCGCACCACTTCTTCACCATGGGCGCCGGCGCCGCGGTCAACGCCTTCTTCGGGATCTCGACGATGCTGATCGCCATCCCGACAGGCGTCAAGATCTTCAACTGGATCTTCACCATGTGGGGCGGGCGCATCCGCTTCACGACCGCGATGCTGTATGTGATGGGCTTCATCCCGACCTTCACCATCGGCGGTGCAACCGGGATGTTCCTGGCCACCGTGCCCGCGGACTATCAGGTGCACAACAGCTACTTCCTGGTGGCCCACTTCCACAACGTGCTGATCGGCGGCACCGTCTTCGGGCTGCTGGCGGGGATGTATTACTGGTGGCCGAAGATGTTCGGCTACCGGCTCGACGAGCGCCAGGGCAAGCTCGCCTTCTGGCTGTTTCTGATCGGGTTCTGGATCACCTTCGGTCCGCAGTATCTGCTGGGCTTCAAGGGCATGCCGCGGCGGATGTGGACCTATCCCGCCGGTCACGGCTGGCACCTGCTCAATGTGATCTCGACGGCCGGAGCGTTCGTGATGGGCGCCGGCTTCCTGGTGCTGGTGTACAACGTCCTGTGGAGCATGCGCCACGGGGAACGCGACGCCAGCGGCGACCCGTGGAACGGCCGCACCCTGGAGTGGTCGCTGCCCTCTCCGGCGCCGGAATACAACTTCGCCCGCATCCCCACGGTCTCCAGTCTCGATGCCTGGTGGGCCATGAAGCAGACCGGGCAGGGCCGCGGCCGGGGTGCCGCCGCGTTGCGCCTGCGGCCGCAGGACATCCACGCGATCGAGTTGCCCAGGAACACCGGCTATCCGTTCTTCCTCGGCGCCGCCTTCTTCGTGCTGGGGTTCGGGCTGGTCTTTTCCTGGTGGGTGATCGCCCTGCTGGGGTTGGCCGGGGTGTGGGCCGCGCTCGCGTATGCCTGGTTCGACCATGACCAGCACAAGCACATGCGCGCCGACGAAATCCGCCGCATCGAGGCGTCGATGGGGAGGCTGCCGGCGTGAGTCTACCGCTGGGTACGTCGGAAGAGCCATTGCCGATCCGGTTCGCGGATGAGCCGGCGCACCACCTGGCCGGGGTGCCGCTCGAGTTCGCCGATGAGGAACAGAGCCTGAAGATCACGGGCTTCTGGATGGTCCTGGTGACCGACCTGCTGATCTTCGCCAGCCTGTTCGCCTCGTACGCCGTCTACCGGCCGATGGTGGCCGCGGGCCCGTCAGGGGCGCAGCTGTTCGGCCTCGGCTCCGCGATCGCCGAGACGCTGTTCCTCCTGACCTCAAGCTTCACCGTCGGCATCGCCGTCTGGTACATGCGCCGCGGCAACCAGCGGGCGATGATCGGCTGGATCGTCCTCACGTTGCTCTTGGGGGCCGGCTTTCTCGGACTGGAACTGCATGAGTTCGCCGTCGACATCGCCCGGGGTGCGTCCTGGCAGACCAGCGCCTTCCTGTCGTCGTTCTTCCTGCTGGTCAGCACCCACGGGGCGCACGTCCTCTTCGGCATCCTCTGGGCGGTGGGGATCGTGGTCCAGGTGCTGCGCCGCGGGCTGAACGCGGTCACGGCCCGCAAGGTCTATACCTTTTCGCTCTACTGGCACTTCCTGGATATCATCTGGGTTTTCATCTTCACCGTGGTGTATCTGGGCGCGAAGATCGCCTAGCTTCGCGCCGAGGTGTCGCGAGTGGATGCCAACGGGGAGGCGTACGGCATGCGGGCGGAGTTGCAGACCCCGGATCCGAGCCGCTCGACCGAGACGGAGGCCGGCTTCGAGTTTCTCAACCCGCACTTCGCGCCGGAGCGGTTTCCCTGGCCGCAGGTCTGGGGTTACGGCGGCTCGCTGCTCTTGACGGGCGCGGCGGTGTATCTGGTCTTGCTGCACGTGCTGCCGGCGGCGGGCCTCGGCGCGCTCGTGCTGGCGCTGGCCGGCGGCCAGGCCCTGCTGCAACTCGGCGTGTTCATGCACATCCGTGAAAGCCGGGGGCCGGCCTGGCAGATCCTGCCGCTCGGGCTCTCGTTTGTCATCGCCTTCGCCCTGGTCGGGATGTCCATCTGGATCATGACCTTCAAGTGGGGTGCTTCCTGACCCTGACGATCACGGGCGCGGCGGGCGGATCGCCGTCCAGGGGCCCTTGCGCCCGCCGCCGGCGGTCGCAAGGCGCGTCCCGCGTCAGTGGTGGAACAGCCGCAATCCAGAGCACAACATCACCATGTCGTGCGCGTCGGCGGCCGCGGTCACCTCGGCGTCCCGCGTAGAGCCGCCCGGCTGCCAGACGTAGCGCACGCCGCTGCGGGCGGCGCGGTCGATGTTGTCGCGAAAGGGAATAAACCCGTCGCTCGCCAGCGCCAGACCGGACAGCCGCGCGAGCCACCGGGCCCGCTCCTGTGGGGGCGGGTTGCCGTCGTGCAGCCAGGCGTCCACCGCGTTGTCGCGGGCCGGCCGGGAGCTGCCGGGCGGGAAGGCCATCGCCAGCGCCCGCGGGTGTTGGCGGAGCCACCAGGCCTCCGCCTTGTCGCAGGCCAGACGGGTGCAGTGGATGCGGGACTGCTGTCCCGCACCGACGCCGATCGTCTGACCGTCCCAGGCGACGCAGACGGAGTTGGAGGGTGTGTAGCGCAGGGTGATGGCCGCGATCCGCAGGTCGCGTTGGGCGGCCGCGGGGATCTCGCCGCGGTGCGTCACCGCCTCGCCCAGTGGAATCGGCCCGTCCGCCCGCGGCTGTTCCAGCGTGATGCCGAACACCTCTCGCCGCTCCAGCGCCGGCGGCCGCCAGTCCGGGTCGATCTCCAGGATGAGATAGGCGCCGCCCTTCTTGCGCCGCAGCCGCGCCAGGGCCTCGGGCTCATAGCCGGGGGCGATGACGCCGTCGGACACCTCGCGGGCCAGCAGGTGCGCCGTCGCGTCGTCGACCGGGTCGGAGAGGGCGGCGAAGTCCCCAAAGCTCGCCATGCGGTCGGCGCCGCGCGCCCGGGCGTAAGCGGCGGCCAGAGCAGTCAGTTCCAGGTCCTCGACCCGGCAGGCCGCCGCCAATCCCGCTGGTAGCGGCAGGCCGACGGCGGCGCCGGCCGGGGTGGTGTGCTTGAAGGAGGCGGCCGCAGGCAGGTCGGTGGCCGCGCGCAGGGCACGGACCAACTGCCAGGCCTGCAGGGCGTCCAGCAGGTTGATGTAGCCGGGGGTTCCGCCGTTGACGCGTAGCGGCATGGTGCCCTGGACGAGGGCGCGGGCCGGTTGCTGGTCGGGATTGAGTCCGTAGCGTAAGGGCAGTACATCCGCCATGAGCGGGCCGCACCTCCGACGACCTGCGCGGCCGCGTTGCTGAGATGCGTTTCGGGGACGGCCGGCAGGAACCCTCTCGGGGGCGGGACCGGCGACCGGCAGGGATCGGATCGCGGCGGTTGGACGCCGCCGGGCGCGCCATGTGCTGAATGGCCCGCCACGGACGGGATGCCAAGCGGTTGCGGCGGGCCGTTCGCCACCACGCGAGCCGCAAGCGCCTTTTTCTCATAAGCCCCCACCACAGCGCGATCCGCACGCCGCATGGGGCGCCGCGGTCCGGTGGCCGGAGCCGGACCAAGAGCCACCCGGCCCGGCGGTGCGTCACATCCCGCCGCGCGCCTTCGTAGAGTGACGCGGTTGCGGGGGCGGACCCGCAGTGGGCGCGCATCCGGTCGCTTGGCGGAGGCGGAGATGGCCTCGGCGGGGGACGCAGACTGCTATGTGGTGACGGACCTGGACGTGGCGCACTGGCCGCACGGTGTCTGCGTGGTCTCGGGCTGGGCGGGGCGGGGGACGGCGGTCTCGGTGGGCCGCGGCTGCCGCCGTCCGGTGCTCGCCCTGCTCCGGGCGGTCGCGCGCCGCGGGCGGCGGGCCCGCCTCTGCTG
>JAJZXK010000192.1 GCA_021806565.1 Bacillota bacterium
ATCTACCTCGTGGGGAGGGAAGGTTTGCTTCAGACGGATTATAGCAGGAAGGGCGGGATTCCGTGAGGCCTTTCGCACGTGGGCGAGTATGGCGAAAGGTCAGACGTCGGACGCGTGAGGCGGCCTGACACGAGGGCCACAAAGAGAATCGCTGATGGCAACAAGCAAGTTGTTGCTTGTGAAGACTCCGGCACGGATGGACGCGGCAGGGGCGGGTAATGACGGGAGGAATCGTTTCAGGACATGGCGCAGTAGTAAGGAAGTGGGTGCATGGGGTCTATCGGCGAGGACTTGCTGGCGCGCTACCGGGAGATTGATGGGCTGATGTCAGGGTCGCACCGGGTGGCTGAAGTACGGCGCTGGCAGGCGGCGACGGGGGAACTACTGCGGCGCGGTCTGGGTTTCCACGTGGTGGTGGTGCAGTTTCAAGGGTTGCGTTTCTTTGACGGGTCCGTCGACGGGGGAACAGCGTCATCGGAGGATCCGCGGCTGCAAGCGAATTTGGGCGAGGCCAAGGGGCTGGTGCGCCAAGCGCTGGAGCACCTGCACGTCGATGTTGCGGCGGTGGTCGCAACGGCTGACCCGCTGATCGCTGCGGTGCAAGGCGCGACATGGGGGGACGCGGCGGGCAGGGCGAGAGCCTTGGAGGCCGCCGTTCGGCTGAATGGGCATCTGGCCGAGCCGATGCCCAATTGGGAGTCTTTAGTTTCGGATTTGCAGGTATTGCTAGCGGGTGGGCTGGTTGTGGCACGGGTGGCCTTGAAGGCGGTGGCGCGGCGACTGGTGGACATACGGTGATAGGGGAGGGGGGGCGGCCACCGGGTTGTATGGAAGCCCTCTAGCACAAGCGCTGGCGGTGCCAGCGTCGGTCGTACGAGGGTGATGCGCAAAGTGCAGCGCGACGGACGGGGTGTCCGCCGACCACGGGGACCCCACCCAGGGCAACGTCCGGCTCTCTTGCTTGTACAATGCTCCGTGGTCTGGGGAATCTATGTGGCTACATCAGTGGGGTGCTAGGGACCTAGTACCACAGGCGTCTAGAGAGCGTGAGCCGGATCGCGGGGAGGGATGAGGATGCAGCGGCACAGCCGAGTGCTGGTGAGGGCGAGCCGAGATCGAGCGATCGCGAAGGCCAAGCGAACAGCGCGGACGAGGGAAGATCAGGCTTGGGGCCGCGGTGGCGGTACGCGAATCGGCACCTATTGGACTGCGGGCGGACGCGTTGCGGGTTGTGCCATTGGGGGAAGCGGTTTGGACGGGGGCGGACGGTGCAAGAACGGAGGGCGGAGGAGAACGCCTCGTTGGGTGGGTAGAGCAACACCTCAGCGGAGCGCCCCTATACGGCCGTGGCGACCGGATCGCTATGGTCTATGCGGCGCCACCGGATTGGCGCAGGCGTTTGCGCTCGCGGACCGCCACCCTCAGCATCGTCAGAACGGTGTCGTTTGCGTTCAAGATACGGCACCGCTTGCGGAGAACGGATACGGGCACCTCCTCGGACAGGCGAGCGAACGCTTCGTCCAAGAACGACTCGCTCGCCAGTCGAACCCCACTGAAGTCTACATCGACAGGTCCGATGGCCAATGCTGCCGCGATGCTCGACCGCACCTGCGTGCCCAAGCCGCGCGTACCCAAGAGTTCACCCCACTGCGCCAGCGCAACACGCATCAATGCTACCCCCACCGCAACATCCCAGGGACGTGCCGCGTGGCACCACTAGATCGCGGTGATGCTTCAGTGATTGCCGAGGACGGCTGCCGCCGCCGTCGCGGGATCCGGGGCACGGACAACCGCGCGATGCCAGCGGGTGAGCGTCTCCAAGTTGGTGGTTTGTGCAACGACATCGCAGACAGAGGCGGGTGCGGCGTCAAAGCGGGCGGTGAATGCTTCCAGCACGGCCTTCTGTGCCTGATACAACACGCCTTCCTGCCGACCTTCCTGCCGACCTTCCTGCCGACCTTCCTGCCGACCTTCCTGCCGACCCTTTTCCAGGCCGTCGCGGATGAGGTCCTCGAAGAGTTCTTGGCCCACCACCGGCATGTTGAGCAACTCCCTTCGTGCCCATGCCCGATCCGTATCCGTCTGCAGCTCAGTATATCCCAAGCACAGCATTGCCGCGCGCACCGGATCGCGCAAGTCCGGTTCCAGGCAATCGGAGACCGGCAATGCCGCATCCAGGAGGTCCCGCATCTCTACAGTGTGGTGCATGAGGGGCAGCATCGCCAACTCCAGCGCCGCCTCGCGATCCAGCGGGGTGCGTGCTTGGGCGCGCAGGCGCCACCGCTCCAGCTCCGTTTCTGCGAGTAGCGCCTGTAGGAAGACCTGTCGGGGATTGAAGACCACCTCTTGTAGACGCAGGGGGTGTTCCGGGGGTAGGCGCTGTCCCCAGAAGACGACGGTATGGATGGGGTGTCCTGGGTGTTGTTGGAGCAGGGTCAGGTAATAGCCAGCCATGCGGGCGGAGTCGGCTTCGCTGTCGCGGAACTGGAACTCGAAAGTCCAGATGCTGCCATCTTCGGCGAGGAGAGTGCGGTCTGTTTCTTGTTTGGTCGGAGCCATATCCCACATTCGGCTGTCCACGACATGCAACAGGCGTGGGGCGTCTTGCACCAAGGGGACGCGTGCTCCGGTGAGCAGTCCGGAGATCCAGACCAGGGCGCGATCCTTGAAGTTGCGAGGTTGCCTGGGGGCGTCGGACATGGATCGCCCTCCTTCTGTGAGGATGATACCCGTTTGGCAGAGATTGCGGGCGATTCCCTCCCTGAGCACACGGCGGCAGCCCCGGACAGCCGTGGCCTCAGTCGGCGGCGTCGGCGGCGAGGTTGAGATGGCGGGGGGTAAAGTAGTGGCGGGCGGCACGGCGGCCGATTTCGGCGACGATGGCGGGGTCTACGATGGCGTCACCGCAGCGAGTGCAGACTGCGGCGGGTACGTTGTGGACCTCGACGCAGCGACCGGCGTCGTCGGTGAAGGCAAAGCGGTGGACGATGGCATAGTTGAGACGCCCGCCGCAGGCGCAGCGGGTCTCGCGAGGGAACTTTGGGGCGATCATCTTGGGAGCCTCCTCAGTGGGCCCGAGGGAGCCTACTGGATGGTGATGTGCGGAACAAGGAGTTGAAGTAGCGGGTGGAGGCGATACGGGGGACTGTGGGCTAGGAGAAGCGGTGGCGGCCGTGGAAGTGGGTCTGCCCGTCGTCTACGGCCGTGGTACGCGCTCGCGCCAACGCTTGTGAACCATAACGCAAGCGTAATGGCGGCGGGCTGATGGAGAGGCCGGGGTGACGGCGGAACGCGGGCGGGGTGCGGGGGCATCTGGTCGAAGGGGGGGGTGCGCGGGCGGTGGATGTGGGCTGCGGGGTGGTGTCCGGTGCGCACCGTCAGGGGGCGAGCGGGAAGATGAGCGTGCACCCCAGAGGGCGGCAACGCCCGTGTTGGGAAGTTTCGTGGTCGATGTTTGAGGGGGCGCCGCGACCGAAGGTCGGGATGCTGGTCGATGTGTACGTGGAGGGCGACCGGGCGTAGCGGGTAGTGCGGCCGGGCGGGTTGCACGTGGATGCGGGGTGAGTGCGATCTGCGTGCTGGGACCAGGGGGCGGCGGGGAAGACAAGAGGGCCGTGCGTGAGTGGCTAAGCAAGGGGCCGCAGAGGAAGCGCGTGGAAGATGAAGTTGGAGGATGAGCCCGAGGCTATTTGTAGGGCGCGGGCAGGCGACGAGGAGGCATTTGCGCGGCTGTTGGCGCGGTACAGGCCGGCCTTGCGCCATATATCGAGGCGCTACTTCCTGCCGGGCGGCGAGCGGGACGATTTGTTTCAGGAGGCGACCATCGGATTTTGGAAGGCAATCAGGGATTACAGGTCGGAGACGTGCGTGTCGTTTGAGCACTTCGTTGACTTATGTGTAGATCGGCAACTGATTACAGCGATCAAGATGGCGACACGAATAAAGCACAAGGTGCTAAACGCAGCGGTGTCTCTGGACAGGCCGATTTTCAGGGGTGAACAAGACGGCGAGTGCTTTATGGGTCGGGTGAAGGCGGCCGGGGAGTCGCTGGAGGAGGAGTTGATGCGGCGCGAGAGCGTGGCGGCGATGGATGAGGCGATGCAGAGTCTGTTGTCGCCGTTTGAGCGGACGGTGGTTGGTCTATACCTGCGTCAACTGACGTACCGGGAGATAGCGGTGTTGTGTGGGCGGGAGCCGAAGGCGGTGGACAACGCGTTGCAACGGGTGAAACGCAAGCTGGGCCGAGCCTACCAAGCGGCGGCGGGGTGGTGAGGCGCCTGGGGCATCCGGGGCGGTTTCGGCGGCGTGATAGGATGCGGGGTGCGGGGGTAGACATGAACCAAATCGGCGAGATTGTGCGGAAGATGGAAGCGGTGGCGGGTTTGTGGGAGGACGCGGCGCGGCGAGTGGGGGCGGGGGCAGTGGGAGCACCGACCCACAGTGAGGCGGCGGCGAACCGGGCGCATGCGGAAGCGTTGCGGGAGTGCGCGGCGCAGTTGCGGGGGTTTGCGCGGGCAGTGGGGGAAGTGGCCGCGGAAAGGGGAGGAACGTTGAGGGAGGGGCGGTCGGACCCGTAAGGCAGTACAGACAGGCGCAGATTTGTGCGGCGGGGGATGGGATTTTGGCTCAGGTGACGGGGTTGCGGCCGGATCGGGAGTATTGGTGTTGTGAGTGGCGGCTGGGCTGGATGGCAATGAAGTCGTACTTCTACTTCG
>JAJZXK010000001.1 GCA_021806565.1 Bacillota bacterium
CGTTGTCGTCCGCCCATCCATCTTCAGCCAGCCGGGGCTAGCCGGTCATGCCCGCATACTGCATGGTGGCGATGACCTTACTCTGCATGATCAGGAACAGAATCATCGGCGGCAGTGCCATAACCATGCCAGCGGCGGCAAGGGCGCCGGCGAAGGCCACCGCATTGCCGACGGGGGCCAGTGTGGCGAAGGCCACCGGCAGCGTCTTAAGGGCGTCGTTGTGGATATAGAGCTGGGGATTGGCCGCGTCGTTCCAAACACCGACGAACGTCAGCAGAATGAGCACCGACCACGCGGGCTGCGTCGCCGGGTAGATGATGGCCTTGAGGATCTGCCATTCGCTAGCTCCGTCGATGCGTGCGGCCTGCAGCACATCGTCCGGGACGCCGTCGATGAACTGTTTCATAAGGTAGAGGCCGAAGCTGGAGACCACCACGGGAAGGATCAGGGCCCAGTAGGTGTCGATCAACCCGAGGTGCTCGACCACCAAGTAGCGGGGGATGTTGGTCGCCGGGCCTGCGTACATCAGCGAGGCGATCACCAGAAACCAGATGAGCCGGTGGCCGGGCATCTGGCGGTGCTTGGACAGCGGGTAGGCGGCGAGGGTGGCGATGGTCACCACACCGAGGACGACGCAAACGGCCACGAGCACGCTGTTGAAGAGGTATCGGGCAAAGGGCACGGACAGGCTGGACAACGCCAGGACGAGGAGGCTGAAGTTCTGGGTGGTGTACTGGTACGGGAAGATCACGGGTGGGAAGTGGAACAACTCGTCATAGGTCATGAAGGCGTGGCCGAAGAGGATCACAAACGGGACGAACATGACGATGGCGAAGGCGACCAGGCAAAGCACGCCCAGGATGGAAAGCTCGTCTTTGTGGATGTGGTTGCGCCGGCGGATGCGCCGACCACGCGCGACCTGGACGGCGTCTCCTTGGACCGTTGTGGTAGCCACTGCGCGAGTTCCCTCCTCACACTCGGTACTGGGAGGCCGGCGACAAGTTGCCGGCCCAGATCATTTTTCGCTGAGCCAGTTGAGTAGGAGTCGCCCGAGACCATAGGACCACACGAACATAATGGCTGCGATGGCTGAGGCATACCCCATCATGAACCGCACACTGGCATAGTCCGCGGCGTAATCGCCAATGGTGAGGCCGGCGTAGTCCGGACTGTTGACGCCGCCGCCCGTGATCAGGCTGCCGCCAAAGCTGGCGACGATCGCAAGGATGCCATTCATCAAGAGGAAGGGCTTCATCTGGGGGACGGTGATGTAGAAGAGCTCCTGCCAGGCATTGCGAACGCCGTCGACGCGGGCTGCCTCGTAGAGCTCGGGCTTCACGGTCTGCAGGCCTGAGAGGAAGATGAGGAACCCAGTACCCATGCTCATCCAGAGGGCGAGCGTGATGGCAATCGGCATGATCAGGTGCGGGTTCTGCAGCCAGGCGATCGGCTGGTGCGTGATGCCGAGCCGCATCAGCCAGTAGTTGAAGAGGCCGTATTGATCGGTGGAAAGGAAGTATCCGGCGATCAGGCCGACGGTAATGCCGGCCTGGAGCGACGGGGCATACAGGGCGAGGGTGAGGGGAACGCGCCATGTGACCCGAACACGGTTGATCGTCCAAGCGAAGAAGAAAGACAGCGCCAAGCCCACTGGGCCGGTGATCAGGCCGTAGATCAGAGTGTTGCGTACTGCAATGATGAAGACGTTATCGTACAGGAATAGGGTTTGAAAATTCTGCAACCCAATCCAACGTGGAGCCTGCAGAATGTCATAAGAGGTGAAGCTGATCGCGATACCCGCGACGACGGGCAGGATCGTGAAGAGCGTGAAGCCGACCAGGAACGGTAGCAGCATGATATAGGACGCGCGGAAGGACCACACCTTACGCAGCCACCGCTGGAACGTTGCCGCGATGCTGGGCCTGCGCACCACCCCTGAGAGTACCTGCGCCTCCGCCTGCATGTTCCTGCAGCCTCCTCTGCCCTAGCCGCTCACCTCGAACGGAGGCGCGAGCGGATGGACCAACGGGGGAACCGGGCACACGCCCGGTTCCCCTCCGTGCATTAGGCGCCTACGGCGAGCCTACCGGCCTGCTTCTTCGTGAGACCGAACTGGATCTCCTGGCGGTACAGCTCGTCGTTGATGTTCTGCGTGGCCCAGCGCAACTGAGAGCGCGGATTCTGGCCGTCCACGACGACGTTGGTCCAGATGCTGTTGATGTACCGGTCCGAGATGTACCCGCCCGGGACAACCGGCAGGGGTTGGAACTGGGACCACGCCTTGGCGAAGACCCGCAGATCGCTTTCTGACCACGGCAGGCCGCGCAACGCTTGGATGTTGGCCGTGTTCCAGGCTACCTGGATGCCACCGATGGCCTCGATGTTGTTGGCGAACTCCAACTGTGCGTTGGTTGAGGTCCACCATTCGACAAACTTCCAGGCCTCGTTGGGATGCTTGGCGCTCCGGGGCATCAGGATGACGTTGGATTGGCCGCCCAGGTCGCCGGCGGTGCCGTTCCACTTGCAATATGCCCCAGCCGGGAGACCCGGCTGATTCGGGTCTGACGTGCTGGAGGGGAAGGCGCACGGGCCGCTTTGGACCACGGTACAGCCCTTGCTGGTGCACTCGTAGGGCGTGGACGGGATCGACGAGATCCCCCACAGGCCGGCGATCTGGGGTGCAGCGACGCTGAGCTGCACGAACTCAGGGTACCCACCGATGGCCAAGGGCACCTGGCCGGTCTGGAAGCGGGTGAAGATGTTGGCAGCCAGCGGCACCTGCCATTGCGTGTAGAGATTGGTCCACTGCTTGAAGGCCTGGTATGCCTGCGGCGTGTTCAGGGCCGCCCGGATGCCGTTGGACGTGTTCGCGTAGAACGCGCCACCGTTCTGGTATAGGAAGGGCAGCAGTCCACCACTGGCGGCCAGCGGGCTGAACGCGTAGTAGAACTCCATGCCGTGCGAGTTGATCACTGGAAGTTCCTTGTAGAGCTCCGGCCACGTCTGCGGGATGGGCAGGTGCAATGCCTTCATGATGTCCTTGCGATAGAACATCAAGGTCATGCCTTGAGTCTCAGGGACACCGTAGACCGCCTTTTGGTGGTGGCTGTTGGTGAACGTATACGGAACCAGCGCCTGTGGCACGAACCGCTGCTTGATCACGTTCCAGTTCGGAAAGGAACTGAAGCTGTGCGCTCCCTTGCGCAGTGCAAAGTCCACCGGAGATGTCGGCGGCATTCCGGTCGCAAGGTCAGGGCCGTGGCCGGCGACCTGCGCCAGGAGCACGATGCCGTACCCACCTGGCACTACGTTGAAGTTGACGTGAATACCGGTCGCGGGGGTGAACTCGCTCTGACTCATCTGGCTCATGATGGCTGCCCAGGTTTGCCCATAACCGACCCAAACCTTGATGGCGCTGCTGTAGCGGCTACCGACGCCGGTGTAGTTGCGGTAGAAGGACAGGATGAAGGTGTCCCAAGTAGCCGCCATCTGCTGCACGAGGTTGGCGGATGGCGAGGGGAAACGGTAGTTGGGGCTGGCCAAGGCGAACCAGTCCATGCTCACGGCTTGGGATTGCAACTGCGTGATCCACGACGCGAGCGCCGCTTCGTTCTGTTGCCACCGCACCATATCGAGCTTGATCTGGTGCGGATGGTCGGCCATCTGTTGAATGTCGGTCGCGGTGATGTTGATGGAATTGGCCGCCGTTGGGGACACTCCGCCCGCGTCATAGGTAAGGATGGCAGCCTGCTGGTGCAGTACGTGTACGATGGACTTCAGTTGGGCAACGAGCCCCGGCACGTTTTGCGCGAGGTTATAGGTAACGTTCGGGTTTGGATTCGGTCCCGCGATCATGATGACCTCGCGCTGCAGTTCACCCAAACGCTGAGTCACCTGCTGGATGACGGCGAGCACCTGGCCGACCATGCCGAGAGTGGTACGGAAACGAATATAGTGAGTTCCCTTCGTGAGTGCAATCAACGCCGGTTTGCCGTTGGGCTGGCTGAAGGTGACCATGTCCCAGGCATTGCGGAACGGGAACGACACCCACTGTGCCCCATTGAAGGGCACTTTGCCGTCGATGGTCATCTGCCGCGTGGCCGGCAAACCCTGCATGCCTGCCTGCAGGATTTTGAAACCAAGCTTGTAGAAGCCGGAGTGGGATACCGTGATCTTATACGTGATCGACTTATCGGGAAGCTGCCAAAAGTTGCCATCTAGCTCGTTCAGAACGTAGTAGCCGTTGCTGTGGGGCACGATGCTGGGGTAAGAAGTGGATCCAGGGCGGATTGTCGACGCGGATTCGCGGTAGGGGGCCTCCGCCTGCACCTGGAGGCACATTCCGCACGTGACGGGTTTCAGGCCCTTGGCTTGCCACTTGGAGACGTACTGTTGGTAGGACGGGATGGCGGGGGCTCCCTGGAAGGTGATGGACTGGATCGCCATGGGCTCCCGCACCATGACCAGGCGCACCACGTGCTGGCCCTTGGGGAGGCAGAACTGAAGCGGGCTGCGGTAGGTGCCCAGGATGTCGCGCACCTGGGTGGTCTGCCAAACTTCGCGTTCCCCAGGAACCGGATAGAGGTTGTCGCCACGGTTATCCTTCGGGAACGTGGCATAGCCCGTCTTCGAGTTGACGGACATTCCTTGCCACGTCCACATCCCGGGGAAGGGTACCTGGCGAGCCTCCTGGTACTGGTATCCATTGTACCCGGTGGGGCCGGTCGGGCCGGTGAGGTTAAGCGCGCAGGCATTGGCTGTAGGGTGTTTGGACGAAGGGATGGTCCAGGCCGGCGACGGGCTCACGGGTACGTAGGCACGTTGCGGGTTGATCCATCCGGGTAGAGAGCCGGGATTGAGGCCAGAGGCCTTCGCCGCGGCAAGCACGGACGATGAAACCTTCGGCGGCTTGACCGTGGAGGCGACCGTCTTCACCGTGCCAGGGGGATCGATCTGAACCCCCCGCACGGCCGCCGTCCCCCGTCCGCACCAGGGCCCGGAATTGGCAGCCGAAACGTTCGATGTGAAGGCTTTGACACTGGTCTTCCCTGCGGAGTAGCAAGTGGGATAGTCATAGTACTTGATGTGCAATTGATACAGACCGGTATGCTTGACTGTTACCGGAAATTGGATCCACTTCACCGTCTCGGGCCACCCGAGGGCCGAGTGCGTGTTCCCGCCAAGCGATCCCGCAGGCAGAACTTTGGGGCCGGGTTGGCCTTTGGTGCCGGAATACGATTGATAGTGCGCGGGAACGATGGAGACGCGCGTACTGGCCGGCGCCGTCTTTGCGCCCTGGGTCTTCCACTGCTGCATGGCGGAGAAGTAGGTCCTCTGGCTGAGGATGGCAACCGGCAAGACCGCCGTGTCCAACTGCGACGTTCCGCCCAGTCCCGTCGCCCCAGCGGTCTGGATGGGTAGGACGAACGGCGCCGCGCGGGATCCTTGTACGGTTCGCGTCTGGTTCATGGCGATGGGCGCCTTCGGCAAGGGCTTGGATTTTGGAACCGAAGAGGATGCGCTCGATGACGAGGTCGTCGCCGTCGAGCTCTTATTAACGGAAGACTTTTGTGCGGCGATTACCGCCTTGGCCGCCGCCTGCGCAGCGGCGGCCGCGGTCAGTGTCTTGCCGTTTGAGGCACTAGGCGCGCCGGTTGTCGTGGTGGTCTTGGTCGCCGTGCCGCCGGTCGTTCCGGTCGTGGCTGCGGCCTTCGCCGTCACACCCCCCGTGGCGGCGGCCGCGGCCCCGGTTGCAGTCACGGGCGCGGTGGGCGATGCAGCGAATGTCGGTGCGGTCGCTCCGGAAACGAGCAGCCCACTCAGGGCCGTCGCCAGCAGCGTTCGCCCAGCGACCGTCCGCCGACGTCTCATCACGGTCCTCACCCCTCGTCAACTCGTTAAGGTGTACGCAAGCCGTTACCGTTCCGGCGTACTTCGCGCCTGCCTGCGTCGGTCCCTGCAACTGTCCGCGGTTCGGTGTGGTGTGGGGGGGCGCGAGCGCCCGATCGGGGTGTGCCGGGAAACGCTGCGCCGACGCGGGGCAATATTCGCCACGTGGAACCGCGCCCCTGCCCCTTCAGGAGCGTCGCGATGCGGCTGTCGCGTCTTGCAACGGCCGTCTCAAACGATGCGCCAGTGGGAAGGATTCTGCGCTTTCGTCGCCAATGACCGTTTCCAGGCTTCGGTCGATGTCAATGCGGATACGGGACCTGTGGGTTTGCCCGTGCCAGGGTAGTCCGGAGGTGCGGCACTTGGCGAAGCGACGGTGGCGCAGGGTGATGGCTCTGGGTGCAGCGGCGCTGGGCGGAACTGCGGTGCTCGCCGCCGGGGTGGTCAGCGCCGCGCCGTCCACGGCGATCCGGATCGAGGTCAACGGTCGCACGGTAGAACTTGGGGCACCACCCCTCGTGGTCCGCAACCATGTCTACCTGCCGTTGCGCTTCATCGCTCAGACGCTCGGAGTTCCGGTCCATTGGGACGGCACCAATCGTACCGTATACCTGGGGACGACGCCACCGGGCGCCAACGGCGCGGGCGCCTTCACCTACCAGGGCCTGACCTACCGTGCGACCGCCCTGCAGGTGCGCAGCTATCCCGGGCACCAACACACATCCGGTGTCTATTGGGTTGTCAGTTACGGCGTGACCAACACCACAGCGGCTCCCGTGGACGTTGCCACGACGCAACCGCCACTGGGTTTGCTTGGTCCGGGCGGGCAACAGCTGCTGCCGGAGGTTTCGTTGGGCGGACCGGCTCCTCAGGTGATCAATCCCGGTATCACTTTTTCCAGCTACATGGTCGTTCCGGTACCAAGCGGCGCACTGCCTTCTGCGTACGGCCTTGGATTCGACACCTACCACGTGGTCAACACCACCTTTGAGACGCAGCCGGTTTCGGCGTCGCTTCCCGTGTCCCAATCCGAGACCATGACCACACCGGTGTCAGCGACGTATGCGATCACCGATGTGTGGAACCGATCTATTCAGAATGTGACGATTGGTCAGGTTGTGCAGACGACATCCGTATTGCCGAACACATCCAGCTCCAGTTTTGATCCCGGAACTACGCTCTGGATCGTCAACTTTTCTATCTCCAATCCTAACCTGACAAGTGTATCCTTTTCTTCCACCAACTTCGCGCTCAATTTGGGTGGAGAGCTTGATATCCCACCGCTCTCGGTGGCCAGCATACCAGGATACTTCGGGCCGACTGACCTGTCGCAGCCAGGGGGCGTATTGCTTGCGTCCGATCAGAGCTTCTCTGGCGCGCTGGCATTCGCCGTCCCGCAGGGCACGCCCACAGGCTCGCCTTCCCTCTCCATTCGAGTCAACGGTCAACAGCGTCTCATCAGCCTCACCCCGTGCAGCGGCAATGTTTGTCCTCCAATCGGCGACTGAGGCGCAGGCGGTCCCGGTCAGGGGAGGTGGCATCTTTGGCCGAAGCGGCGGCGAGTCCGGGGATGACCCCGGTGATCACCGCCCGGGATGTCGTCAAGACTTACCGGCGCGGTTCGACGGCGGTCGAAGCCCTCAAGGGCCTCTCGTTTGATGTGCCACGGCAGCGGATGACGCTCCTCAAGGGGCGATCCGGCTCGGGCAAGACGACGATGTTGAATCTGATGGCGGGATTGGATCGTCCGACGTCGGGGAGCATTCGTTTTGAAGGTCGCGACGTCGGCGCGATGAGCGATGCCGAATTGACGCGGCTGCGGCGGCGTGAGATCGGGTTGGTGTTTCAAACGTTCGCGCTTTTGCCGACCTACTCAGCCTATGAGAATGTTGACTTGGCCCTGCGTATTGCGGGGTTGGGTGCCCGCCAGCGCGACCGGCGGGTGCGGGAGGTGCTGTCGCTGGTCGGACTGGCCAAGCGAATGCACCACCGGCCCTTCGAACTCTCCGGTGGGGAACAGCAACGGGTATCGATCGCCCGGGCCTTGGCGCCCCATCCGTCGCTCATCTTTGCCGACGAGCCCACAGGGGAATTGGATTCGACGACCGGCTTGGGTATCGTGCGCCTTTTCCGCCGGCTGATGGAAGAGGAGTCGGTGACCGTGTGCATCACGACGCATGACGCGGCCGTGATGGCGTTCGCGGATGTTACGTACGAGATCGTGGACGGTCGCATCGTGGGGGAGGTGCAGCGCACCGATGGCTGAACGCTGCCGCGAGAGTGGCCGCAGATCTGGTCGGGCCGTCCGCTGGAAGTTTGCGCTCACCTGGACGGCGGCAGCGACCGTGGCCCTGTCCGGGTGTGGCCTATTGCCGAGTGAACCCGTGAGTATGGGTAACGTGCAGATCAAGTTGCCCCCGCCGCCGCCCTTACCCATGGTCGCAGTGCGCCAGGGTACCGTCTCTCTGACCGCCCAGGTGGCCGGACGCATCACGTCCACCCGCGTACAGAATCTATACTTTCACGATCCCGGCCGGGTTGGCAGCGTCAACGTGCAGGACGGTTCGGTGGTGAAGGCTGGTCAGGTCTTGGCGTCGCTCTATACGGGGACATTGGCCTATCAGGTGCAAAGCGACGCACTGGCCGTCTCCCGTGCGCGCTTGGCGCTCGCCCAGGTTCAGCAGCAGGACCAACTCAACGCGCCCACCACCGCACAGGCTGCTTCCGCTCAAGCGCTCCAATTGCACCAGGCGACTTTGAACTTGAGGCAGGCTGAGTTGGTGCTCGCACAGATTCAGCGCCATACCGCCCATACGGAAGTGATCGCTCCCTTTGCGGGTGTTGTTAACGATGTGGCGATCAGTCCCGGCGACATGGTGCAGGCCTTCGAAGTCGTCATGGACATCAGCGATCCCAGCAGCCAGGCGTTCATCGTCAAATTGGACAGTACGACGGCGCAGGAGCTGACGATCGGCGCCCCCCTGACGTTGACGATGACGGCAGACCCCAAAGTCCGTCTTTCCGGTCGGGTGGCGTCTATCTTCATCCCCACATCGGCGCAGATCGCCGCCGCCGAACAGAGTGGGAACCCGAGCGGCATTCCGTCGGATCAGGCCACACTCCAGGTCAACGGTCTGGCGCAACAGCCGCCCCTGGGCGCCGCCTTCACCGCTACCATCCGCATACAGCAACAGAAGCAAGTCCTCTATGTTCCCTCGGATGCGGTGCGCCAGTTCAACGGCACCTCCTATGTGGAGTTGGATCGCAACGGTGTGTTGACGGAGCAACCGGTGCATCTGGGTCTGCAGGGTGACACCACCACGGCTATCGTGAGCGGTGTGCACGTCGGCGAGAAGGTCGTGGAATGATCAGCGGAGATGCACCGCCTCCCGCCCCATGGCGCCCGGCGACGCGGCGGGGCGGATTGCTGTCTGACCTGCTCGCTGACATGCGCAGGCTGCCTGGTCAGGTGCGCGATCTGTTCCTCTTGGCCGGCCGACGCTTATGGGCAAGCCGCCGAGTTTTTGTCGGCCTGCAGATCGGGGTCATCGTCGCCGCTTCTGTGGCCGCAACGATACCGTTGTACAGCAACGGTGCTTTGATGCGCTTGCTTGCCTCGGAACTCAAACCGCAGAACGACCGACCCGCGGGTGCGGTGATGCTGCGCTATCTCCATCAGAGCGGCGACCAGTTCACGTCCAAGAAACTAGCGCGGTTGCAGGCCGTGGTGTCGACGCTGCCGGCCAGGGCGGGCATTGGCACGCACGGCGTGAACTTTTACATGGCGAGCACCCAGAGCTCGCTGGCGACGGACTCTCATTCGGCCGTTCCTGAAGATCCCTCGGTGCAGCGATCGGCGTTTTTTGAAGCGGAAGTCGGTTTCGCACACCACGTCCATCTGTTGGCGGGGAAGATGTACTCGGCCAAGCCGGGCCCGCATGGGACCTACCAGGCCATCGTGTCTCAGGAAACCGAGCGCAACCTTCATGTTCTGATCGGACAGACCTACCATTTCTCCGAGACCGGAATGAGTAACCACGTCAACGTGCGTATCGTGGGAATATACAAGCGTTTGAATCGGGCTGGCGGATTTTGGCCTTATCAGTTCGAGAACAACAACCTCGTGGTCTCATCCGCCCTCTTCCAGAAGCAGTTGCTGTTCAACCAGAGGATCCCCCTGGAGGAGGCTACTTGGTATACAGTGCTGCGACTGTCGCAGCTGGCGCCCTCCAATGCCCTGCACCTGATTGGTGCGTTGAATGCCTTCCAGACCGCAGGCGGGCAGGCGATGCCGCGGACGACCCTTGCCGTGTCACCGCTTTCCGAACTGCGCGCCTATGCGGCGCAACTCGGAGTGATGCAGCAGGAGATGCTGCTCATCAGCCTGCCGATCCTGGCGCTGACCGTGTATTACATTGTGATGACGGCTGGACTGGCCATCTCCCAGGAACGCAACGAGATCGCCGTCCTGGTATCGCGGGGCGCGCACACCTGGCAAATCCTGTCTCTCTACTTGGCAGAGTGGCTGATCATGGGAGCGGTTGCGATCGTGCTGGCGCCGCTTCCTGCGGCGCTCCTGACGGAGATCGTTGGTGCGAGCACGGGGTTCCTATCGTTTGCGAACCGGCAGCCGCTGGCCCTCGTCCCGAATGCGACCATGTACGAATATGCGGTCGTGGCGGCCATCGGATCGTTGGCGGCGGCGATGCTGCCGGTGTGGAGCGCCACACGCCAGAGCATCATCGGTTACAAGCAGGATGCGGCGCGCCTGATGCGCGCGCCGGTATGGCGGCGCGCCTACCTGGACTTCATCCTTGGCGGCATCGCCCTTTACGCGTGGCACACCTTCAGCCAGGACCGGGCCGCCGCCGCGGCTGCCCACAGCGGATCCTTTGCCCTTTCGCCGCTGCTGTATCTGGTGCCCGCGGTCTTCATGGCCGCGGCCGGCCTCTTTTTCGTACGCATCCTTCCGTACATCATCCGCGCCCTCGACGCCCTTGTCGGCCGCTACGCCCCGCTGCCCCTGGTGGTCGCCGCCCGCCAACTGTCCCGCACGCCGGCGCAGTTCAGTCCGTTGATCTTCCTCTTGATTTTCACTGTCAGTCTGGGATACTACAGCGCCTCTGCGGCAAGGACGCTCAACGCCAACCTCGCTGACGCCCTGGCCTATCAGACCGGTAGCGACATCTCCCTCTATGAGGTATGGGCGCAACAGGGTGTCTCAGCTCTGGGTACCTCGGCGTCTTCCGCCGGCCTTGAAACGCTGGGTGCGGGCGGGACTACGGGAGCGCTATCCACGACATCGACCCCTTCGTCAGGTGGTGGCACAAGCGCGTCTCTGCCCGCGCAAGGCGTACTGGGTGCGGCCGGCGGTGGGCCGCTCAGTTCCTCGAGCGCGACCCAGGCGCCCCCCCAGCAGTTTGGTGGCGTCGGTCAAGCGGTCGGGTTACTGCCGGGTCAGACGGTTCAGCCGTCCGCGTTGCTCAGTGGCCAGGCGGTGGCGGAGCCTCCCTTTGCTCCCAATCTCAAACAGCCGGGTGTAGTCTCGGCCGCTCGTGTCTTTCTGGAAAAGGCACGGGTGATCGTCGGGGGCCGCACGTATCCCCAGCCCGGGCAGTTGATGGCGATACAGCCGGCCCAGTTCTACCAGACCGCTTGGTGGAGGCCGGATCTGTCGCCCTATAGTTTCTTCGCTTACATGCAGGCACTTGGTACGCACTATAACGGAGTCCTGGTGTCTCGGAGTTTCCTCGCCAAGACATCGTTGCAGCCTGGGGACAGTGTTTCCCTGGCTCTGAGCGGTGGCCATGCGGTGGGCAGTTTCGAGGTGTTGGGCCCGATCGTGAACTGGCCGGGTGTGTATAGCAGTCGAGGTCCGATCTTCGTCGCCAACTGGGTATACGTGGAGAATACCTTCGGCGTCCAACCGTACTACGTCTGGTTCAAGACGAAGCCGTCCGCGAGCGTCGCGGCGATCGTCAAGGGACTGGAAAAGAGCAAACTGTTTGCGACATCACCAGTGGATCGCCGCGTGCTGGTTGGCCAAGCCCACGCGCAGCCGGAGCGGACCGGGAGCAACGGTCTGCTGACGATTGGATTCCTTGTGGCATCCTTGCTCACGGTCCTTGGGTACCTCCTCTATGCGGTGCTGTCACTGCGCGGCCGCCTTCTGCAGATGGGGCTGATGCGCGCCATGGGGTTGACCCGGGCTGCGCTCTCGCTGTCGGTGGTCAGCGAGCAGGTCTTCTTGCTCTTGGCCGGCATTGCCGGCGGGTTGTATGTGGGGATTTGGACGGCCTTTCTCTACCTGCCGTTTTTTCAGTCAGCCACCGGCCCGGCGGTGCCGCCCTTCCTGGTGCTGGGTGCGGGACCGGACCTGTTACGCATGGGCGTTATCCTAGCCGTGCTGCTCGGGCTGGCGATTGCGGGCCTGTCCCAGTCGCTGCGCGGCCTGCGCATCGGGGAGGCCGTCAAGCTCGGGGAGGAGTGATCGCCCGTGGCCGCCGTGGTGGAGGGAACCGAGTCACAGACCGGCGCGACGGTTCCGTTTGTGAACTGTGAGGAATTGGTGCGTATCTATAAGATCGCGGACCTGGAGGTCTTTGCGCTGCAGGGCCTAGACCTCCAGGTCGAGCGTGGCGAGATGATGGCCATCATCGGCAACAGCGGCAGCGGTAAGTCGACGCTGCTCAATATTCTGGGCGGCATCGACCGCCCTTCGGCTGGTCGGGTCAGTGTCGGCGGCAAGGATCTGCTCAAGCTGTCCCGGAGCCAGATGCTGCGTTATCGTCGGGATGACGTCGGCTTCGTTTGGCAGAATCCCGGGCGGAATTTGGTCTCCTATCTTACGGTACGGCAGAACGTCGAGTTGCCCATGCTGCTTGCGGGCACACCCAGTGGGGCCGGACGCCGCTGGGCGGAAGAGTTGGTGGAACGGGTCGGCCTGGGGCACCGCATGGGGCACCATCTGGTGGAATTGTCCATGGGAGAACAGCAGCGGGTGGCGATCGCCATCGGGTTGGCGAACCGGCCGGCGCTCCTTTTGGCCGACGAACCGACGGGCTCGGTGGACAACGCCAATGCGACGGCGATTCTAGACGTTTTCCACCGAATCAACCGCGAATACCACACCACGGTCATCATCGTGACGCACGATGTGCGGGTCTCGTCGGCCGTGGACCGAGTCGTCGGTATTCGGGACGGCAAGACCAGCGTCGAGTTTCTTCGCCAGCCTGCGCTACCGGCTTCCGAGCAGGGTGGCGACGAGCGCGGTGCGCATCAGGAGTTTGTGATGCTCGACCGAGCCGGTCGGTTGCAGCTACCGCATGAGTTTGTGGAGACGCTGGCGCTGCGGCGACGGGTACGGGTCGTGCTCGAAGAGGACCGCATCGTCGTCTTGCCGCAGGAGGGCGATGTGGCTGCCGAGGCGCAGCGCCGGGCCTGAAGCCTTTGGGGCGGAGTGCTGGGCGGCATATCACCCGAACCATCCACCGCAACCAGACGATTCCGAATCTGCGGCCTGGCCGGGCCAAGAGGAATTGGCAAGGCGGGCGCGAAGACGTTCGGACCGGCCGCTGGGGCACGCAGACGAACCGCGCGAGGTGGGGGACGTCTTGACGGACGCTGGATGTTCTCGGGCCCGAATGACGGCGGACGCCGGCGGGCTCCGCCCTCGGGGGGGAGCGGCAAGGTGACGTTTCCGCGCAGGCTGCTCGCCCTGTTGGCATTCGTGTTGGTCGTCGTCGCGCCCGTGATGGCGTTGGCGGCGGTGCCCACGCTCTATTTCACCCAGGGCACCAATGGTATCCCCGTGCCGTCGCCCGCGCCGTACAAGCCCGTGAAGGCGATCTACACCGAGGTATTGACCTACCACGGCCGATCGCTGGGCCCCCTGCAGCAGGTCAACGACATCTACATCGACAACTCGCCTCAGCACAACCTCTGGGTGGTGGACACCCAGGGCAATCGGGTGATAGAGCTCGCCCAGAATCCGAATAAGCACGGGGTCCCTCAGTACAACAAGGTCAAGATGGTCATCGGCTGGCCCACGCCGAAGGCCAAGAACAGCCCCTATGCTTTGAAGGGACCTCTTGGCGTTGCAGTCGGACCGCACGGGATCGTCTACATCGCTGATACCGGTAACGGCCGGGTGGCCGCCTTCACCCCGAACGGGATCTTCCTCAAGGATCTCAACGTGACCACCTCCAAGTCGTTGCAGGCGCAAAACTTCAAGTTTGCGCCCGAACGGGTGGCTGTCGACGCTCGCGGCACGATTTACGTCGTCAATGCCGGTACACCATACGGTCTTGCGGAGTTCAATTCGAACGGTCAGTTCCTTGGGTTTTTCGCGCCTAACGTGTTGAGCTTCACCTCGACTCTGAAGTATCAAATTGCCAAGATCTTTCAGACGAAGGCCCAGAAGTCTCAGCAGGCGTCCGTCCTGCCTCCGGAAGTCAACAACGTCTATGTTGGGCCGGACGGGTACATCTACACGACGTCGGTTGATGTGGGAACGCGACAGATCCGGCGCCTCAACGATGTCGGCACAGATACGCTCAACCTGCCGGGAACGAACGTTAACTACGGCTTGCCGATCAGCGCTCTGCCCTTCTATGTGTTCCAAAACATCATGGAGTCGCACAACAGCGGCCCCGTGAGTCTCACGCCGCTCTTTGTCTCGATCGCCGCAAGCAAGACCGGGATCATCACCGCCCTGGACCAGTTGACCAACTACGTCTTCCAGTTCAGCCGCGGCGGCAAGTTGCTGTACACCTTCGGAGGTCTGGACAACGGCAACGGTGTCCTCGGCCTGTTTGAGCAACCGACGGCGGTTGCGGTCGCCCCGAAGGACGAAGTGTTGGTCTCGGATGCCCAGGAGAGCAACATCACGGTGTTCCAGCCGACGCGTTTCGGCCAGTTGGTGCAACAGGCGAGCCTTCTGTACAGTCAGGGGCACTACCGACAGGCGCAGAAGCCCTGGACGCAGGTGCTCGCCTACGACACGAACTACGACTTGGCGCACGCGGAGCTGGGTAAGGGCTACTTGGCGCGGGGCGAGTTGCTGGGGAGCAACCCGTCGGTGCTGCCGACCGAACTGGGCTATTTCACCCAGGCTCTGCGGCAGTTTTACTTGGCCAACGACAAGCCTGATTACGGCACGGCTTTCTCCTGGTACCGCCACGACTGGATGCGCATCAACTTCAGTTGGGTCTTCCTCGGGTTCCTCGGGTTTTGGCTGGTGGTCTATCTGCTGATCAAGGTGGTCGCGCCGCGGTTGCGCGAGCATCCGATCGGGTTCCAGGGCGCATGGGCACGCAATCAGTTCGTGCGCGCTTTCCCGATGATGTGGCGCGTGATCAAGCATCCTGCCGAGGCATTCTTCCAGTTGAAGTACGAGGCACAGGGCACCCTCTATCAGGGGCTGCTGCTGATCGGCTTGGCGTATCTGATGCATCTGGGCAACCTCGCCCTGATCGCCTTTGATTTCTCCCCGCTCGTCAAAGGCCAGACGAACCTGCTGTATACCTCTTCCCAGTTCCTGCTGCCATTGGCGACGTGGGTAGTGGCGAACTACTTGGTCGGCGATCTTTACGAAGGCGAGGCGAACCTGGCCGAAGTGATCACCGGCAGCGCCTACGCCCTCGTGCCGTTCATCTTGCTGCAACTGCCGTTGGCCGCCGTCAGCCACAGCCTGGTGCCGACCGACCATATCTACGGCGTCTTGGTGGCTTTGCAGCTGATCTGGGTCGGCTACCTGTTCTTCACACAGGTACGTGTGCTTCACAACCTGGAGTGGGTCCAGGCCTTCAAGGCGAGCATGATGACGCTCGTGGGCATCGGGGTCCTGTGGACCATGTTCGTGATCGTCTTCGGTTTGGGCCAACAGGCGGTTCTCTTCGTGCATCAGATCTACCAGGAGATCATGCTCCTGCGTAGCTGATGGCGGACCGGGTCTGTCTGTGGCAGGGAAAGGTGGCGGGTGGTCTCGGTGGGTATGGGACGTATGACCAGGCGTGGCGGGGGATGGGCGGCCGGCCGCCGCGGTTGGAGCGCGCTGGTGGCGGGGGTCGCGTTGGCGATGACGATTCCTGGCGGCGCGTGGGCGGCCACCGCCAGCTCGGCCGCAGCAACGACGTCGTCGGCGGCTGCCGCTTCGAAGGCCGGCGCCTTGCCGGCGCCGCCCGCCGGTACCACCGTGGTGGCGAATAACGGCAAGCTTCGTCTGGCGGTGAACCTAAAGACCGGATGGTTTCAGGTTCTGGATGAGCGCAGCGGCTTCACGTGGACGAGCGGTCCCAAGACGCCGACGCACTATGCGCACAATACGTACTGGGCCGACGTGCTCCGGAGCCAATTTGGAATCGAACGGACCACCACGCAGCGCTTGTATACAAGTACCAATGAGATGAGCAATCAGTACACGAGCAGTTCGGTAAGCTTCCACGCAACCCCGATCACCAGCGGGGTGCAGTTCAAATATAGTTTTGCGAATTACAACATCAGTTTTGTGGCGGACATGGTGATCAGCGGCGGCCATATGACGGTCACCGTACCATCCCAGAGTGTTTATGAGTCGACCAAGAATGGCAAACCGCTTCCGTTGGGCACACCGAACGCATGCCCGCGCTTCACCCCGCCTCCTCCCAGCATGAAGCTGATGCTCTTCTACTTCCCCCCCGAATGCTACCAGTTGACCAACGTCAACTTCCTCCCGAGTTTCGGTGCGGGTGTGCCCGGTCAGAGCGGTTATGTCGTGGTGCCGGACGGCTCAGGGGCGAAGATCAATTTCGCCAAGACCCATCCTATCTACACCAATGAGTACGATATGCCGGTGTACGGCGACCCGACGACGACGCCAGCCCTGGACCAGTGGCTGCCGCAGGCTAACATGCCGGTCTTCGGCCTCGTGCATAGTAACGCGGCGCACCCGTCCAAGTCCTCAGCCATGCTGGCGGTGATCACCAAGGGTGCGTCCAACGCGAAGATCATCGTTGTGCCGGCCGGTCAGCGGGCCAACCTCTACTTGGCCTACGTCAACTTCGTGTACCGTCCGCCGTACGACGCCCTGGGGATCGGCATGACGCGTAGCCTGAAATACTCATGGAAGCCGATCACCGGGACGCGTCAGGTGACCTACTACTTCCTCCATGGCAAGCAGGCGAATTACTCCGGCATGGCGTTGCGTTTCCGCAACTACCTCATCCAGACGCAGCATGCCAAGCCGCTCAAGGCGCACAAACAAGCACCGTTCCTGCTGAGGGTCATGAATGGTATCCGCGAAGTCGGGGTGCTGTTCGACCCATTCAAGGCGGCGTCGACGTTCGCGCAGACGCAGCAGATGCTGTCCTATCTCAGGACGCATGGTGTCGCCAGCATTCGGGCCACGCTTGAGGGCTGGATGCAGAATGGATACCAGTGGAAGACCCTGCCGGGCAACTGGCCTCCCGCGGGGCAACTCGGCGGCACATCGGGGTTGCGCGGGCTCGCGGCGTGGTCCAGCGCCAATCGAGTGCAACTCGCCGTCGAGACGAATGCCTACTACGCATGGAAGAGCAGCAATGGGTTCAACCCGCGCCTCGACGCCCTGCATCAGGAGAGCCAGTTGTTCAATCAGGATGTCAACGGGGCCTTCCTGATCTCTCCAGACTGGGCGCGGACGAACCTCCTGCCTCCGCTGCAGCGTCGATTGCAGCAGGCGGGAGTCCATGGAGTCGACTTCGGCTACCTGGCGCGAAACGTGTATCCGAACTACCAGCCTCAGCACGTGCTCACGCGTGGTCAGGCGGCCTCGAACTGGATGGCGATGGTGCGATCGGCCCGCACGCTTGGTACCGCCGGAGTGCAGGGCGGCAACACGTACGCCGTGGGATCGGCGAGCTACTTCTACAACGCACCAACCACGGACAGCGGCTTCAACTACGAATCGTCCGCCATCCCGTTCTGGGAGATCGCGGTCCATGGCTTGGCCCTCTACAGCGGGCGCGAGTCTAACCTGCTGAGTTCTCCGACGGCGGACCGGTTGCAGATGATTGAGGACGGTGCGCTGCCTGTCTGGGAGTTGACCTGGCACAGTGCCTCGGCTATGCGTTTCACCAACTACAACGTGCTGTACTCCTCGCGCTTCACGCACTGGGCGCCGCAGGCCGTGCAGCAATACAAGCAGGAGGTCCGAAGCGGGTACGCGGCGCTGGCGTACGTCGCGATGACCGGCAGCCACTCCCTGGCACCGGGCGTGCACGTGACGGACTACGCCAACGGTAAGCGGGTCATCGTCAACTTCAACGCGCACCCGGTCAAGGTGTCCAAGTACGGGGTCACGGTGCCTGCGCAGAACTATGTCGTGGTCTCCGGAGGGGGGGCGGGCTGATGCAGGCGAGCGTGCGGACCAACCCGACAATGCGGATCCAGAAGCCACAACCTAAGGGCGCGTTGCACCGGCGCCGGGTGCGCGAGTTCACGCTGTTCATCCTGCCGTGGATGATCGGCTTCATCGCGTTCGAGGCGTTCCCGTTGCTCCAGTCGCTGTGGATCAGTTTCGCCAGCCTTCAGTTCCAAGCCAAGGGCGTGCAGTTTCTCTGGGTGGGTCTTGCCAACTACCAGCACGTTCTGTTCGTGGATCCCAACTTCGTCGGCTATCTGGTGCAGGCGATCGTGTCCACGGTGATCGAACTCCCGATGATCCTGACCTTCGCGCTCACATCCGCCGTCCTGATGAAGCAGGGCCTGTTCGGGACCACCTTCTTCCGCGGCCTGTTCTTCCTGCCGGTGGTCGTGGGCAGTTCGGCCGTCATGAGTCAGGTCTTCCAGGCGGGCGGCGTGCCGGTGATCATCGGCGGGCAGTGGTTGGCACCTATCTTCCACGCGGTCGGACCGGCGATCGCCAAGGACATCCTGTACGTGTTCCAGGGCATGGCATTGGTCCTCTGGCGTTCGGGAGTTCAGGTGCTACTGTTCCTGGCGGGGTTGTACGGGGTACCGCCGACATATTACGAGGTGGCGCGCATCGACGGCGCCAGTCCCTGGCAGACGTTCCTCAAGGTGACGCTGCCGTGCCTGTCGCCGGTCATCCTGCTTGTGTCGATCTATACGCTCGTCGATTCGTTCACGAATCCGCTGCTGAACCCGGTGCTGGGTTACATCCAGAGCATCGGGCTGGGCGGGAGCCTTGAACTCGGTTGGGCCGGGGCGATGGGTTGGATGTACTTCCTGCTCGTCTTCCTCGTTCTGGTCGTGATGTTCCGTTATTCCCGCCACCACGTGTACTACGCGGGGGAGAAGTAACATGGCCAGAGAACTCGCAGCAGTCGAATTTGTCGCCAATCCCATTCAACGCCTTGTCGACAAGGTGCGCAACTTTGGGCTAACCTGGATGACGCGCCTTGTGCTCTATGTCGTCTTGGTCGATCTCGGGTTCGTGTACTTCCTGCCCATGGCGTTCATGTTGTTGACCTCTCTGAAGTCGCCGCTTGACCTGGAGAATCCGACGGTGCACTGGTTGCCGACGCAGATCTTCTACTTGAACTACTCGTTTGCGTGGCAGCAACTGCAGTATCCGGCCGCCCTGCTGCGCACCGTGCTGTGGGTCACCATCGCCGTCATCGGCCAGGTGATTTCCACCATGTTGGTAGGGTATGGGTTTGCCCGCTACAGCCGCATCCGTGGCGCAGAGGTCCTGTTCCTTCTGGCCATCTTCACGTTTCTCGTGCCTCCGCAGACGATCATCGTCTCCATGTTCCTGAACTACAAGGTGTTGCATTGGCTCAACACGTACCTGCCGCTGACCGTGCCCGAGTACTTTGCGCAGGGGTTGCGGGGCGCGTTCTTCATCTTCATCTTCCGCCAGGCGTTTCGCGCACTACCCTTTCAATTGGAAGAGGCGGCGCGCGTGGACGGGGCCGGCCCTCTGAAGGTCTTCACCCGCGTCATGGCACCGTTGGTGCGTTCGTCGGTGGCCGTGGCGGCTGTCTTTTCCGTGGTCTGGCACTGGAACAGCGTTTTCCTGGTGAGCAACTTCCTCCAGCAGACATACGCCAAATGGCCGCTGTCCCTGGAGTTGCAGCAGTTCACCTCCTCTCAGCTCACGCAGGGGAACTCGCTCGCTTCCAACCAGGGCTTCCAGCAGTCCAGTCTGCTCACGCCGGGGAGCGTGGGAGCGATCATGGCGGCCTGCGTGCTGGTCATCCTGCCCCCTCTCATCTTCTACATCCTGGTCCAGCGTAGTTTTGTGCAAGGCGTGGAGCGCACCGGTCTGATCGAGTGATGATCCGGTGGAGGCGCGCGATACGGAGAGAGGCGGGGCCTGCGACCAGCGGTTGCCGGCCCCGCTTGCGCAATCGCTCCGCGGCCCGGGAGGGCCGGCCTCGGCGGCGCCGAAAACTTTACGATAGCGCCGTGACGGGAGTGAGCCGACCTATGGACGCAGCGGCCTTTCTGGCGCGCACCCGGCCCGTTCCCCACTCCGACCGCTTCGCGATGGTGGCCGTGCGGCCCTCGGAGCGGGAGATGGCGATGCGTATCGCCGCCAGCACAGTGGGTTTCTGTGCGGTACTGGATGTGGGCCATGAGATCACCCTGCTCTTGCCGCAGGAACGGTGGCTGCAGGTGCAGCCGGTTTTCATGGATCCGGCGGCGACGCTTGACTTCCGGGTCGTCACCTTGGAGTCGAACGTGCCGCTGGAGCAGGTCGGATACATCGCCGCGGTGACCGAAGCGCTGGCGCGGGCCGATGTTCCGGTGGCTGTCCTTTCCGCGTTCAGTTGTGACCATCTTTTGGTGCGCGATGCCGATCTCGGCCGCTGCTTGAGCGTGCTGCAGCGGGCGGGTGCGGCCGCTGGACAGAAGTAGCCGGGGGCTTTGCGGGGGGGAGGGGCGCTGGCCGCGTTGACCACTTGTGGGCCCGGTGCTATGCTCGCTGCGGTTTGGCGAGGGCATCCGGATGCGAGTGGGGAGTGCGCGTGTTGCCGTCGGGCGCTGATGGGTCGATTGCTGCTCGTCCTGCTGGCTCCGAGGGATTGGCAGCGGGATGGTTGCCGCCGGGGTGTGGGGTCGATGCGGACGGCCGATTGATCAGCGGCGGTTGTGACGTCGTCAGATTGGCTGAGCGGTTCGGTACACCGCTCTATATTTTCAACGAGTCGGTCATTCGCCAGCAGTGTCGCGCCTACCGGCGTGCCTTCGACTCCTACGCGGGTGGCGCGACGGTGGCGTATGCAGCGAAGGCGTTTCTCTCACAAGCTATGGCTGCGATCGTCGCGTCCGAAGGCCTCCATCTGGATGTTGTGTCCGGGGGAGAACTCTACACGGCGCTCCAGGCGGGATTTCCCGCAAGCCGCATTTACTTCCATGGCAACAACAAATCGGACGACGAGATCGCCATGGCTTGCGAGGCTGGGATCGGCAGCTTCGTGGTGGATAACCCCCATGAGCTGGCGCGGGTGGATCTGGAGGGTCGTGCGCGTGGTCGGCGGCAGCGCGTGTTGCTGCGCGTGGCTCCCGGGATCGAGGCGCACACCCACGAATATGTGCGGACGGGCACGCAGGACAGCAAGTTCGGTTTTGATTTGGAAACCGGACAGGCGATGGATGCGGCCAGGCTTGCTGCGGCCGCCCCGGGCGTCGAACTGGCCGGACTGCATGCCCACATCGGATCCCAGATACTGGACACGGCCGCGATGGAGCCCCTGGCGCAGGTTCTGGTGGCGCTCGCCACGGAGATCCGGCGGGAAACGGACGTGGTGATGGGTGAACTGAACCTGGGTGGCGGGGCCGGCATTCAGTACCGGGAGGAACAGTCTCCATCCCCGACGGCATTCGCGCGGGCCATGGGTGACGCCGTCGTAGCGGCTTGCACCGCGGCCGACTTACGGCTGCCGCGCTTGGCGGTCGAACCCGGCCGCTCCATCGTCGGTCAGGCGGCGATCGCGGTGTACCGCGTGGGTGCCCAAAAGCACGTGCCGGGGCTGGTGCCCTATATCGCGGTGGACGGCGGTATGGGGGACAATATCCGGCCATCGCTGTATGGAGCGGAATATACGGTCGTCGTGGCGAATCGGATGGGTGCGCCGGCGACGCAGCGCGCGCACGTGGTCGGCCGCTACTGCGAGTCCGGAGATTTCCTGGCCAGGGATGTATCTCTGCCGTCCGTCCGGACGGGGGATTTGCTGGCGTTCTACTGCGCAGGTGCCTACCAGTTGCCGATGGCGAGCAACTACAACCGTGTTCCGCGCCCCTGTGTGCTGCTGGTGCAGGAGGGCCAGGCGGACGTGATGGTCGAGCGCGAGACCTTTGCCGACATGGATGCCCGAGAGCGCCTCCCGGAGCGGTTGCGGTCGCAGTCGGTTCCCGCGGCCACGTAGGAAGGGGGCGCGCAACTGCTCGGAAGCTTCACGGCAGCTGGTCTTCAAGCACTCATAGCGGGCATTCCGGGACTGCTGGCGGCGATCGTGTTGCACGAATACGCGCACGCCTTGGTGTCGACCTGGCTGGGTGATCCCACCCCGCAGATGCAGGGTCGGCTGACGGTGCAGCCGTTGGCGCACATCGACTGGATCGGCATGCTCATGCTTTGGCTCTTTCGCTTCGGCTGGGCGCGTCCGGTACCGATCGATCCCCGCTATTACCGCAATCCGCGCCTTGGTCTGGTCCTGGTGGCCGTTGCCGGACCGGCCATGAACGTGCTGATCGCGCTGGTTTCGCTTGTTGTGTGGCAGCGGATCCCCTGGCCACCCGTGCCATGGGGTGACGCCGCCGCGCTGGTGCTGCGCCTCTGTCTCGTCTACAACCTCTTTTTTGCCGTCTTCAACATCCTGCCCATACCCCCACTGGACGGCTCGCGGGTCCTGAGCGCTGTGTCCCGCGAGGGGGCGCGGCTGATGCAGACGGTGGAGCCGTGGGGCTGGGTGCTCTTGATCGTGCTGATTCTCAGCGGGGTGCTGGGCGCCATCCTGGTCCCGATGGCCAGCCTGCTTTATGGAGTTCTCAATGCCCTGGTGGGCGTCGGGGGGCTGCTGTAGTGGGCTCGGATGATCGGGGGGGCGGTGTTCCGGAGAAAGGGGCCTGTCAGGCCCCCGAGCCGGGGTTGGAGTCGGTGTGGAGCGGGTTGGATGCCGGCACGCTTGCGCCGGACGATGTCCGGGTGGAGGCATTGGTCGGCCAGCAGCGGGAGGTGGCCGCGGACCTCGAGGACGCGACTGCGGCCGTGGTGCAGTTGTCGCGGGTGTTGGAGGCCAAGGCACGTGCCCTGCTGCCCACACCCGTGGCGCCTGAGGCCGAAGGGGGCGAGCCCGGCGCGGAGCCGGACGCGGACGACGCCGACCTCGCCGAGCGGGTCGCCGCCTATCAGGCGTTCGCGGAGGCGGCCGCGTTGTTGCGTTCCTATGAGGAGAGCCGCGCCCTGCGGTTCGGACGTCCTCAGCCGGAGTCCAAGACCAGACGGCCTGCGCCATCCCCCGCGGGGGCGGTGTCCCTGGAGGACCTGCTCACCGCGCTGTCGCAGGTGTGGGAGCGGGCGCGTCCACGCACGCGCGACGTGACCCGCGAGCGCCTCACCGTTGGACAGGTCGTGGCCCGCTTGCGCACGCGGCTTTCGCGTCTTGGCAGTATCGAGTTCGAGGAGTTGTTTCCCTCTGATGCCGACCGTTTCGAGGTCGTCGTCACCTTTCTGGCGGTCCTGGAACTGGTCCGGCTGGGGGAGGCACGGGCGCAGCAGCCCCACCCCTTCCAAGCCCTGCGTCTGGCCTGGAGCGGTCCCGAGGCGGAGTCGCGCTGAACGGCGGGGGTGGGGGTGTGGGGATCGGGCCCGTCGCGGCACAGTTGGAAGCCCTGCTCTTTGTGGCGGCGGAACCGCTGCCCCTGCCGCGCCTCTCGGCCGCGGTGGGACTGCCGGAGAGGCAGGTGCGCACCGCCCTGGTGGAACTGGCCGCGCACCTGGAGGCGGGTGGACACGGCATCGCCCTCTCGGAAATCGCCGGTGGGTTTCAGTTGCTGACCCGGCCGGAGCACGCCGCCGTCGTAGCCGCCCTGCAGGCGCCCCGTTCTGCCCCGCTTTCCAAGGCTGCCCTGGAGACCCTGGCGATCGTGGCCTTCCGCCAACCGGTCACCCGGGCGACGATTGAAGAGTTGCGCGGGGTGCAGTCCGAGGGTGCTCTGGCGACGCTGGTCGACCGCGGTCTGGTGGCCGAGGCCGGTCGCGCCGACTCCCCGGGACGTCCCTTCCTCTATGCCACGACGCGTCAGTTTTTGGAGCACTGCGGCTTGCGCTCTTTGGAGGAGCTTGCTTCGCTGGCCAACCTGCCTCCAGCCGTGACCCAGGTTCAACCGTTACCGGGCTGGCGCACACCCGCCCGAGGCGCTGCCGGCCCGGAGGCGGCAACGCCCGACGCATAGCGCTGGTAGAGTGCCGTCACGGCGCGTACGTAAATCTGTGTCTGCGGGTAGGGCGGAATGCCTCCATAATGGCGCACAGCTCCGGGCCCCGCGTTGTAGGCGGCGAGGGCCAGCGACAGCGCGTGTGGACAGCGCAGGGGCGTGGATACACAGTCAGGGGCCCCGTATCGCCGCAGCCAGAGCGCCAGATAGCGGGCGCCACCGATGGCGTTGGCCACCGGATCAAAGGCGTTGCGCACCCCGAGTGATGCCGCAGTGCGCGGTTCCAGCTGCATCAAGCCCATGGCGCCCGCCGGGCTGACCGCCCGCGACTTACCCTGGCTTTCGACGTGGACCACGGCAGCGAGGAGGGCTGCGGGGATTCCGGTGGCGCGGGCCGCCGTGGCCACCGGCGACGACCACCACGACGGGTGCGTCGGGGCTGCAGGCCTGACCGTCTTCGCTTCGCGGCTCAGGGCTTGACGCAGCACGTTCGGCCGCGGGGGCGCAAAGGCGGCGGGACCAGGTCCGCCGGGAAGATCGAAGGCCGCGGCGCCTCCCGTCGCGAGGGCCCGTCCGCTGGCGGGTGGGGTCACGCTGCGCGCGGCGGCGGGTGCCAAGGTCCATGAGAGCGCGGAAACCGCGACCGCACCGGAGAAGGCGAGGGCGGCGCGGCGCGCCCCGCTGATGCCCCCGGGAAGGCGCCGCCGACGGAAGGACGCTCGCGGAACGTAGGGCCGCCAGGCCGAAACGGAACCGAAGGCCGGCGCAGGCATGGCGACCGGGCGCCATCGGCCATACGTGATGTGCATCTTGGCTTTCCCCCCGAGTGCGGGTCGGGCGTGCACCCGGGGACGTGCTATGCCCGTCCAGTCCCGGATATGTCCGAGACCGCCGCGAGATACTGCTGCCAGGCCGGCAGCGGGAGGGCGATGTGGACGGGTGGTGGCTCGCCGCCTGCGCGGTGGCGGCCGGAGTCGCGGCGGTCTTGGCGCTGGACTGGGTCCGCTGCGAGGTGGTCTATCGCAGTACCGGGATGGCTCAGGCGGTAGAAGTGACGGTTTGGCTGCTGTTTGGACTCTGCCGCCGGCATTGGCGCATTCCACCGCGCCGCATGGCGGTGCGCGCAACCCCCGGGGGCTTCATCGCCAGATTGCAGCGGGTTCTCGTTCCGGGGAGAAGGCCGCACCGCATACCTGCGGGCCATGCCCGTAGTCCCGCATGGTGCGCCATCGACCGCATGCGCGGACATGTCTACCTGGACGATGTGCGGATGCACTGCGTGCTTGGCACCGGCGATCCCGCCACCACGGCCGTGGCGGTCGGCGTGGCGCACGCGGTCGCCGGCACGCTGCTTGCGCTGCTTGCCACGTACCTGTCGATCCAGGACTCCGGGGCGCAGATGGACGTATACCCGCATTACGGCCGTCGCCACCTGAGGCTGCGCGCGCGCTGCATACTGCGCTGCCGTCCTGGCCACCTTATGGCCGCCCTGCTGCTGGCCCTGTGGCGCAGCCAGGCCCACGGGCCGCAGCGCCCGCGGGCCTGGGGGCATGCCGCGCAGGAGGGGGTGCCGGGGCGGTGACGGATGCGGAGGATGATGCCGGAGCCGGGGCCCATCCCATTCAGGGTCTGATGCGCACCGCGATGCAGAGCCTGCAGAAGATGGTGGACGTCAACACGGTGGTCGGTGACGCCGTCGAGACGAAAGATGGCACGGTGATCGTACCGGTATCCCAAGTGTCCTTCGGCTTCGCGGCCGGAGGCGGCGAATACGGGGTGGCTCGGCGCAGCGCGACGGATGCCTCCATTCCCTTCGGGGGAGGAAGCGGTGCGGGCGTGAGCGTCCGGCCGGTGGCTTTTCTCGTCGTGCAGCACGGCGCGGTGCGGTTGCTGCCGGTGGACCAGCAGGCATCCATAGAACGGTTGCTCGATCTGGCACCGGAGATCATTGACAAGGTGCTGTCCGCTTTCACGGCACCACGCCGGAACCGGGACGCGGTGAACGCGCGGACCGAGCCGCTCGACGGCCACGCTCCGCATCCGGTGCAGAGCCCGGTGCCCACCTCTGTGGTGGACTGACGCGAAACCAGGAGTTCCCAGCCGTCCGCGGCCGTGGTGGCGGGCATGCTGTGAACGGCGTGTCCGAAGCCGGAGGGGGAATCCTGGTGCGCAGCATCTGGCGGGGTGCCATCGGATTCGGCCTCGTGCACATCCCCTGTCGCCTCTATCCGGCCGCCGTGGACCGGGATGTGCATTTCCGCTTGCTGCATCGGACCTGCCACACCCCGGTGCGCAACCGCCGCGTCTGCCCGCACTGCGATCGGGCGCTGGAGCCCGAGGAGATCGTGCGCGGTTACGAGGTGGCGCCGGAAACCTTCGTCGAGGTGGAGGATGAGGACTTCGACGCACTGCCCGGGCCGTCCGCCAGGCGGACCGTGGCCATCCTGAACTTCGTCTCCCTCAGCGAGGTGGACCCGATGTATTTCGACCGCCCCTATCTCCTCGGCCCTGAGGAGGGCGGCGGCCGTCCCTACGGTCTGCTGCGCGAGGCACTGCGGCGTACCGACCGCGCGGCGGTCGCCCGGTTTGCCCTGCGCGCCCGCGACCACCTCGCTCTGGTTCGTGTGGTCGGCCCGACGCTCGTCCTGGAGACGATGCGCTACCCGGACGAGCTGGCGTCTGTCGAGGGGTTGGAACATCTGCCGACCGATAGCGTCGACACACGGGAGCTCGATCTCGCCGCCGAGTTGATCGAACGCCGCAGCGCCCCCTGGGAACCCCAGCGGTACCGCGACACCTACCGTGAAACCCTGGCGGACAGGTTGGCCCAGCGGGGCGCGGCGGGTCGCGTCGCGGCGCAGGCGCCGCAGGGATACGCGGGTTTGCTGGCTGCCCTTGAGGCGAGCCTCCAGGCCGATGCGGGGGAGGCACCATGACTCCCGCGTCGCCGACCCTGAGCGCCACCGCGCGGCTGACGCATCCGGAGCGCCCTCTTTGGCCAGCAGCGGCGGGACTAGCGGGGCCGTTCACCAAGCGCGACCTGGCGAACTACCTTGAGGTGGTCGCCCCGTGGTTGTTGCTCCATCTTCGCGGCCGGCCGCTGGTCCTCACGCGATACCCCCGGGGAATCACCGGTCCTTCGTTCTATCAAAAGAACGTCCCGCCTGGAGCGCCGGGTTGGCTGGCGTCGTTTCCGGATCGCCCCGTCGGCGGCCGGGCAGTGGACTACCCGATCGTGGGGGACGCGCGCGGTCTGGCGTGGCTCGCCCAACAGGCGGCCATCGAGTTCCATCCGTGGTCGGCCAGGGCGCTGGACCCGGAGCGTCCGGACCGGGCGATGATCGACCTGGACCCCGAGCCTCCGGCCGGGTTTGCGGATGCCTGCGCCGTTGCCCGCGCGGCGCGCCAACTCCTATCCCTCGGCGGATTACGCCTTTGGTGCAAGACATCGGGGGCGACCGGGGTACATCTGTGCCTGCCGATTCGACCGGCCTGGCCCCACCGCGACGTGGTGGCTGTCGTACGAGCACTGGGGCTGCGCTTGGCCGAATGGCTCCCCGGCCGCGTGACGCTGGAAAGAGCCGTTGCGCGGCGATCTGGCCGCGTCTATGTCGATTACCTGCAAAATCGCCGCGGGCAAACGGTTTGCGCCCCGTACAGCCCGCGAGCCCTACCGGGAGCCCCTGTCTCCATGCCGCTTGCGTGGGAGGACCTGGGTGGTGATCCGCCGGTGCGCTGGCACCTGCTCAGCGTGCCTGAGCGCCTGCGCCGGCGTGGAGACGCATGGGCGGACCTTGCCGAGGGGGGACGGCAGGACCTGCGCCAGGTCATCCGGGCCTGCGCCGCACCCCTGCCCGACACACCGTAATGTCCAACCCTCTCGTGGGCGGATGTCGTCGCCAAGGTGCAGGTCGAGCGGAGGTGAGCCCACCCGGTGGAAGAGCGGTCAACCAGCTTTACGGGGAGATGGTCGACGTGCCGCTGACCTGTTTGAGCGCCCTGCGGGAGCGTTGGACCGCGCAGAGCGTGGTCTGCCTTGCCTACCAGTTGGAAGCGGCGGAACGAATCATCGAAGAGATGGACGGTCAGGGGATCCTGGCCGACGAGGTCGGCCTCGGCAAGACCATCGAGGCCGGACTGGTGATGACCGAGTTGATGCGCCGCGGCCGCTGCCGCAGCGTGCTGATCCTCTGCCCAGCACCGCTGTGCCACCAGTGGCGGGGAGAAATGGCCCAGAAGTTCGGTCTGGCCTTCACCGTCGATCCCCGCGGTGACGACTGGGCCGAGTGCGACCTGCTCATCGCATCGCTGGATGCGGCCAAGCGGGATACTGCGCGGCCGGCGCTCGCCGGCCGCACCTGGGACCTGGTCGTCGTGGACGAGGCACACCGGCTCAAGAACCGCCAGACCCAGAACCACCGGTTGGTGGCGGCCCTGCGCCGGAGGCGCCTGCTGCTGCTGTCGGCCACGCCATTGCAGAACGACCTGACCGAGTTGTATGCGCTGGTCTCCCTGGTGCGGCCCGGGTTGTTCGGCAACTTCCACGCCTTCTGGCGCGAGTTCCTCCTGGACCGGCGCACCCCGCGCGACCCGGCCGGTCTTCGCCGCGTTCTGGCCAAGGTGATGGTGCGCCACCGCCGACAGGAGTTGCGGACCGAGTTGGGCCAGGTGCTGCCGGAGCGCCAAGTGGCGCTGCTACCGCTCGAGCTCTTGGACCAGGAGCGGCGCCTGTACGAGGCGGTCACCACGGCCGTGCGTCGCGAATACTGGCGACGGCTGCGCGGTGAGGGCACGATCCTGCCGCTGATCACCCTGCAGCGGGAGGTCTGTTCCTCCGCGGCGGCGGTGCGGCGCACCCTGGAGCGGATGGAGGCTGGGAGTTGGGCGGAGGGCGGCCTTGCCGAATTGCGCGCCCTGGCGGACACAGTGCACCGTCAGGCGAAGGCCGCCCTGTTGGGCCGCCTCCTCGGCCAGTTGAGCGAACGCGCCCTGGTGTTCACGGAATTCAGGGCGACCCAGGACGATCTCTGTGCCTTCCTGGATGGCATGGGGTTGGAGGTGCTGCGCTTCCACGGGGAGCAGTCTGCCGCCGAACGCGACATCGTGCTGCGCCGGTTCGCGGATGCCCGGCAGGCGGTGCTGGTCTCGACCGAATGCGGCGGCCAGGGGCTGAACCTGCAGTGCTGCCACCACATCGTCAACTATGACCTGCCCTGGAACCCCATGCGCGTGGAACAGCGTATCGGCCGCGTACACCGCCTTGGACAGCGACAAGACGTGTTCATATACAACCTCTACGCCAGGAATACCATCGAAGAGCACCTCTTGCGGCTGTTGGACGAGAAGATCAACCTGTTTCGGCAGGTGATCGGCGAACTCGATGTCATCCTCCGGCGTCTGGAAGACGGGGGACACCGCAGCCTGGAGGGCCGCATCGCCGAGATCCTCTGGCAGTCGGCGGACGAACGGCAGCTGTCTTTCGGCTTTGACGAACTCGGGCGCCAATGGCTGCGTCAGCGCCGCCTGGCGGCCGAGCGTGAGGACGTTCTGTCCGACTCGACCGTCTCGGCCGTGGAGGACGCGGGCGGGGTGGCCGCGGACGCCGGGGGCTGAAGCGGATCGCAGCCATCCGGCAGCCAGCGCTGGCCGAAGGCGCGCAGGGCCTCCAGGGCTGGCAGCAGGTCCATACCCATCGGGGTCAGACGGTAGGCGACACCCGGGGGGGGGCCGGCGACCGGCTGGCGGTCCAGAACGCCCGCCCTCGTCAAGCGGCGCAAACGGTCGCTCAGCAGGCGGGTGTTGCCGGCGGCTGTGAGCAGTAGCGCGCCGAAACGGCGCGGCCCCGCGGCAAGTTCGCTCAGCAGCAACAGGCTGCACTCGTCGCCCAACACGCGGGCGGCACGGCGCACGGGTCAGGTCCAGTCGCGTTCCATGTCGTTGTCCGGTCGGATACCGGCAGACGGATGATGCATGGTGCTCACCGTCTGTCTCTGTGGTCGTTTGACCGGGCCGGGCTCCTTTCAGCTGAGACTGGCCATTTCGGGCCGCCAGCCACCACAGGATCGGCGCGGGGTTCCTCGGCTCATCTTCCCCGCGCCAAGGGTAGCAAAGGTACTTGCATTTTGCAAGTGCTGCCGCTACCCTTGGGATCGCATCTCACCCGGGCCGTTCGCCGGGTGTTGTCGCAGGAGGGGAACGCGCATGAGTGTGGCTGTGGCTTCGGACACCTTCGCGGCGGAGGTCCTGGAGGCTCAGGAACCGGTGTTGGTGGACTTCTGGGCGACTTGGTGCGCCCCGTGCCGCGCGCTGGCACCTACGGTGGAGGAACTCGGCCGCCGCTTCGAGGGCCGGTTGAAGGTGGTCAAGGTGGACGTGGATGGGGCGCCCGACCTCGCGTCGCGGTACGGGGTGCAATCCATCCCGACCGTGGTCCTCTTCCAGGGTGGCGGCGAGGTCGCGCGTCTGGTCGGCGCTCGCCCTCTGGCCGCCTACGAGGTGGAGGTCAAGCGGCTGCTCGGGGAGTGACGCCGAGGCAGGAAGGGAGGCGGGGCGGTGCGAATGCCGCCCCGATTCCAGTTGTTGAGGCGGAAACCCTCGGCCCCGACGGTGGGTACGCCGCGGATGGCGCGTCCGGGTGGGAGCCCTGGAGTGCGTGGCTCCGTGCGAAGAGCTCGCCCAGCAGCCCGTCGGGACCGAATCGAGGGCCGAAAGGGGTGAAGCCTGGCCGGGGGGAGGGTGTGGAGACATCCCGCGGGCCAGGCGGTGGGAATGGCGGTCGTCACCGTGGATACGCATGCTCCGGGCCCGCCCAGGCGCGCCTATGATCTGGCCACCGACATGGAGTCCTATCCCCGTTTCATGAAAGACCTCATCTCAGTCGAGATCCTGGAGCGCGACGGTCGGAGCCAGTTGACGGCTTGGGCCGGTCGGCTGCAGGGGCGGGTGCTGCGCTGGAAGGAGCGGGATGAGTTCGACGACGCCCACTGCGTCATCCGTTACCGCCAGACGGAGGGCGACCTGCGCCGCTTCGAGGGCGAATGGTCCTTCGTCGCGGAGGGGGACGGGACGCGCATCACGCTCTCGGTGAACTATGAGGTGGGCATCCCGATGCTGGCGGGTCTTCTGGATCCGGTGGCCGGGGTGGTCATCCGGCGCAATTGCCGCGACATGCTTGAGGCGATGCGCCAGCGCTTGGCACAGGAACAGGCGGGAGAGCCGACATGAACGGCGGAGCGGTTGGCCGGGACCGGCGGCGCGTATGGACGGACGCGGTCACGTGGACGTGACGCGCGGCGGACCGCCGGACGTGACCGCATGGGTGCAGATCCGGGATGAAAAGGGCGCGTTGCACCACTTGACCGGTGCGATGGCGCGGCACGGGGCGAATATCACGCACATCGACATCACCGACCGGGCCGACGGGCATGCCTGGGTCTATATCGAGGCGGATCAGGTGGCCGATCCCGCGGCGCTGCTGTCTGCCCTGCACGCGCTGCCTGTCACGGTGGGGGTGGTGGACAATCCGCCGTCCCTCTATCACGTGTTCGGCAAGCGGGTCATCGTGATGGGCGGCGGGGCCCAGGTCGGGCAGGTCATGCTCGGGGCGGTTTCGGAGGCCGACCGGCACAACATACGCGGTGAGCGCATCTCGGTGGACACCATTCCGCTGGTGGGTGAAACGGCGTTGGCTGGCGCCGTGCGCGCCGTGGCCAGGCTGCCGCGGGCCGCCGTACTGGTACTGGCGGGGGCGCTGATGGGTGGTGAGATCGCGGAGGCGGTGGCGGAGATCCGGCAGCGGGGCATCATCGTCATTTCGTTGAACATGGCGGGGAGCGTGCCGCGCGCGGCGGACCTCGTGGTTAGCGATCCGGTCCAGGCGGGGGTGATGGCCGTGATGGCCATCGCGCGCACGGCGCAGTTCGATGTGCGGCGCGTACAGGGGCAGACGTTTTGAGCACGTGGGCGCGAGTGCGCCGGGGCTCCTGAGGCGGAGAGGCTGTCGCTCTGGTCTCCCCGCCTCAGGTCTGCCTCATGCGTCCGCCGAGTTCGGTGCCGCCTCAGGTCCGTTGGCGCTGCGTGGGCGGCGCCGCGGAGCGGCCCCGGCGCGCACCGGGATGGTCCGCGGGCGGGCATGTTCGGCCTTGGCAGGCGCAGTTCGAGGATGCCGTCGGCGTAGTGGGCCTGCATCGTCAAGGTCGACGGGGACCGGAAGTCCGAGCGTCTGCGCCAGGTCTCCGGCCGGTGTCTGGTGGAGCAGCCATCAAGCGCCCTGCGGGATTTCCGCCGCGCGTCTGGTGCGGATGACCACCTGCCCGCCGTGGTGGCTCACCTGGATGGCCTCCGGTTGCACCCCCGGCAGGTCCGCGACCACCTCGTCCGCCGTCTCATAGACATCCAGCGCCATAAATCACGTGGCGCGGGGACTGTCGGGTTCAGGCGACAGCGGTAGCGCCGCTTCCTCCCTTGCGTTGTGAGTACGACGCACAGATGGTACTATGAGAACATGTACCGAACAGCTAGGCTGGCGCTGAATCCGAAGATTAAACAAGCAGTGGCGCTCGCCGAAACGGCGCGCGAGTTTACTGCCGTCTTTAACTTCGTCTCTTCGTCTGCCGCACCGGATGCGACGCCAACGAGAAAAACGGCGTGCGGCTGCATCACTTCACTTACCGAGAAACAAGAGGCGAGTGCCTGGATCTGGTTTCCGACCTGCTGATCCGCCGCGGGGTTGGCGTCCATCGGCTGCGGTCGCGCGCGCGCCGTCTTGGCCGTGAACACCCCCCGCTTTCGTCCACGCGGTGTGGGTCCGATTCCGCGGGCACCGCATCCCGCTTCGGTCCACAACTGCCCTGATGCGTTTCCCGCACCGCACGGTGCACACCCGGAGGCTGCCGCTTGCGCGCCACCCTGAATCCTATTACTGTACGCACAGACGATCTGCGCACAGAGTGGAGGCGCTCCGATGTGGTACCATGAGCATAGCGCCGAGACCGGACTCGCGCCGGCAGCGATCTGGAGGGTATTGCGCGACGTGGATCACTGGACCGACTGGGACACGTCGATGCGGAGCGTCTCCCTCCTTGGTCCGTTTGGGGTCGGCACGCGGGTCTCCATGACCCCCAAAGGGCAGGATGCCATCATCGCGACCATCGTCGATGCCAGGGAGAACGAGCGGTATGCCGACGAGACTCAGATCGACGGCCTCACGCTGCGTTTCAGCCACGCACTGACACCGCTGCCCGGCGGCGGAACCCGCATCACGCACCGTCTGGAGATCCACGGCGCCGAAGCCGACCGGCTCGGTCCCCGCGTCGGCCCCGCCATCACCGAGGACTTTCCGGAGGCCATGGCGGCCCTGATCGGGCAGGCGGCCCGCACGTGACTCGCTTCGCGGGGGGGCCCACTGACAGTCCCGGGTTCCTTCTGTGGCATGTGACACTGCGCTGGCAGCGGGCGATGGCGCAGGCCCTCGCCCCGCTCGGCCTCACCCACGTCCAGTTCGTGCTGCTGGCCTGCGCGTGGTGGCTGAACGAGCACGCCGCCCCCCCCAACCAGCTGGCCCTGGCCCGCCAGGCCGGAACCGACGTGAAGATGACCTCCGAGGTCGTCCGCCGCTTAGAGGCGCGGTGCCTGATCGAGCGGACGACCGATCCGGGGGATGCGCGGGCCAAGGTGATCCGCCTGACACCGCAGGGGCTGCAGAGCGTCGCGCTGGCCATCGCCGCCGTGGAGGACGCGGATGAGGCCTTCTTCGCACCCGTGGCCGATGGCGCCCAGTTGACCGTCCTCCTGCGGCGGCTGGCCGCCGTTCCCCCCTATGGTGAGGCCAAGGTTTAGGCCGGGGATGCCGTGGCGGCGGCAGGCGCGTCGCCCGCCGGGTGGCGGGGGAGGGATCCCCGAGCGGGGTGCGAGCCGGATGGTCCAACGGTCATGGGTGTGGGGGCGCCCGCGCGCCGGTCTGCGTCGTCGGCGGAGTCGTCGCCGCTTGGCGTGGGCTGGTGCCGCGGTACTGGGTGCGGCGGCCGCGTTCATGCTCTGGTCACGCCGGGTGCCCTACCTGATGTGGAGTGCCCTGCCCTCGGTGAAAGAAGAAACCGACTGCGGAGCGACGGGCCGTGCGCGGTGACCCGCCACCCCATCTACGTCGCCGTGCAGGGTGTCCACTACCGTCGGCTAAAGCCGGAGGCTTGTCCACCCGAATCGGCGGACGTTAGGCCGGTGGACGGCGGCCCGCAGGGGCCGGATGTACCCACCCCGGCAAGGACAGGAGCGATCCGGAGCTATGTGCCCACAGCGGTTGTCCGGCAAGCCGGTGCCTTTGGGCGGCGTCTCCTGCCCGCTGTGCTGCGAGCGTTTTACCGGGTGGCAGACTGCCCGCCCGAACCCGCCACGCTCGGTGTTCAAGGTTCCGACCCATGCTACCGCAGGGGGGGGAGCGGCGCTTCCGCTGTCGCCTGAAGGCGGCAGTCCCCGCGCCGCGTGATTTATGGTCGTGGGCTCCGACCGGATGACCGGGGTCGTTTCGCAGTGGGCGGCGTTCGTCGTGGTCGCGTTTGCGTGATCAAGAGCCGTGCGGAAGCATCTCTGATGCTCGACACGCCGGGTTCCGCCACGAGGCCCAGCGGCGGCGCACGCCGCTCCTGGTGCCGCGGCCACAGGCCGGAGGTGGCCGCGCGGGGCGGCGCGCTCGCGGTCGAACCCGCGGCGGGAGGTGCCTTGCAGGCATTTCCGCGCCAGGGTTGACGGCCCCGCCGCCGTACCCATGCCCGGGGGGATGGCGATGCGCATCCGGTCGATGGGTACCACCGGTTTGAAGGTGAGCGAGGTCTGCCTCGGAACCATGACCTTCGGCTACCAGTGTGACGAACAGACATCCATGCGGATCATGGATGTCGCGGACGAGGCCGGCGTGCAGTTTTTCGACACGGCCGACGTCTATCCGCTGGGCGGAGGGGCGGAGTTGCGGGGACGCAGCGAGGAGATCGTAGGGCGGTGGCTGCAGCAACGCGGGGCACGCGAGCGCATCGTGCTGGCGACCAAATGCCGTGGCGCCACCGGCCCGGGACCGAACGACCAGGGCCTCAGCCGCAAGCATATCGTGGCCGCGTGCGACGCCAGCCTGCGTCGGCTGCGCACCGATTACCTCGATCTGTATCAGGTCCACGGCCCGGACCCGACGACGCCGGTCGAAGAGACGCTGCGGGCCCTGGACGACCTGGTGCGTTGCGGAAAGGTCCGCTATGTCGGCTGCTCCAACCATGCCGCCTGGCAACTGGCCGACGCGCTTTGGACGAGCGACCGTCGCGGGTTGGCCCGCTACGACTGCGTCCAGCCGCGGTACAACCTGTTGTTCCGGATGGTCGAGGCCGAGATCCTGCCGCTGTGCCGGGCGCACGGCGTCGGGGTCATCGTGTACAACCCCCTGGCGGGCGGCATGCTGACCGGCCGCTACCGGGGCCTGCGCGAGCCTCAGGCCGGGACCCGCTTCACCCTGCCGCACAACGGTGAGGTCTACCGCCGCCGCTACTGGAACGATGCGGTGTTCGAAGCCGTGGATCAACTGGCACGGCTGGTCGAGCCCCGGGGCAAGTCCCTGCTGCAGGTGGCCCTGGCATGGGCGCTCGCCCAGCCGGGTATCACATCGGCCATCGTGGGGGCCAGCCGTCCGGAGCAACTCGTCCAGAGCCTGGAGGCGGTCGGAATCGAGCTGGACGCGCAGGAGCTGGAAGCCTGCGACGACGTCTGGTACCGCCTGCCCAGGGAACGGGATCCCCAGGTGGCCGGGCGCTAGACTAGCGGCCGGTCACGCCAACCCGCGTGCGCCGGCCGCTACCCCTCCCTGTCCCAACGCCACGAGCGCCTCCAGCGACAGGGGGGTGTAGGCGCGGCTGCGCAGCGTGCGCAGGAGCGACGGTAGGGTCGAGGCTGCCGCCGGATCGACGGCCAGGCGCAGGATGTCTCCCGGGCGCGCCGCCGCCGCAGTGACCTCTGGCGCCGCGCCTGCGGCCGAAGTCCAGGCCACGGGCTCCAGACCACAGCGCAGAGCGTCACGCCGCAGCCCCGAGGGGGGGAGCGGTGAGTGGCGCAACTGCAGGAAGACGGGCTGTGCCCCCACCGCTTCCAGGGGACGCAACGCCCCGCAGGCCGGCGCGCCGACGGCCGCGCCGAGGGCCTCGACCTCCAGACCGGCGTGCAGCAGTTGGCGGAGATGGCCGGGATGGTGTCGGGCGTAGCGGGCGCCGACGAAGAAGGTTGCGGGGGTTCGCGCCGCGGTCAGGACCTTGATCGTCGCCGCGACCCCGCGCGTGCCGTGGGGCACGGGGAAGGTCAGGGCGACGGCGTCCGAGCGGACCGCGACCGACCGCAGCACCCCGACGGGAGCGGAGCCGACTGGTGCGGCTTCCCGCTGCAATCCCCAGCGGATGGCGGCGATCAACAGCGCCGAACTGCAGACGACGGCCAGCCAACGCCGGATCCCCGCCCCCAGAGGTACCACGATCACGGTTGTATCCCCCCGGCGGTGGGCGGCCGGGGGCCGCGCACCCGGGGCAAGGATATGGCGTTCCAGCGGGCGGCAGACGCGTCATGTCCCGGCGGCGCGCACCTGGCTTTCCAGGCTCGCCAAGGTCAGTACGCCCACATGTTGCCAGCGCACGGTGCCGTGCGACCCGACCAGGGCCAGGAATGGGAGGGCCGCGACGCCGTACGCGGAGGCGATCCGCCCGTGCCGGTCCAGGGCGACGGGCAAGCCCAGGCGATGGACGGACACGAACCGCCGTACCCACGCGGTGGAAGGCTCGGCCACCCGCAGGTCGACGGCGACGGCCGGAGGCAGGTGCAGCGCCGCCGCCCGCTGCCGGTAGGCACGCAGGACGCGCATGTCTTCGCGGCAGGCGACACACCAGGTGGCGAAAAACGCGACCAACTGATCGGACCCACTCGCACCTCCGACCCGGACGGTGGCGGACCGCCCCGAAGGCGACAGGCCAGGCACGACGCGGATGGCCACCGTGTGCGGCCGGACCGCGCCCTCCGCGAGCACGTGCAGCTGATCCAGGATTGCCGCCGTCCGGGACCACACCCCGCCCACCAGCCGCCAGGGTTGGGGCAGGACGGCCGCCGCTTCGGCGGCCAGGGCGCGCGCGCCGGCGCCGACGGCCGCGAAGTCGCCCGAGGTCTGAGACACGAAGCGTTCGTGTCCCCGAGGTCCGATCACGTAGACGGCCGGCGTGTGGTCGATCAGGCCGCGTACGACGGCCACGTAGATGTGGTATGCGCGCCAGACCGCCGCCAACTGTGTCGGCGTGCCCGTGAGGAACAGCCAGTGCTGCTGCATGCCGTGCGCCTGGGACCAGGAACGCACCGCCGCCACAGAGGTGGCGGTCGGGTTGGCGTTTACGGCGAGCAACTGTACCCTTGCCCCCGCTGGCCCGAGGCGCTGTTGCGCCAAGCGCATTTCCTGGGCGGTGAGGGGACAGACGGTGGTGCAGCGGCTGTCGACGAACGCCAGCACGATGGTCTTGCCCCGCAGCGAACTTAGGGAGACGCCGCGGCCGAACTGATCCGTGAGGCGGAAGCCCGGGGCCGCCGGGGCCGGATGCAGCGCCAGCGCGCCGGCGACGGCCGTTCCGGGGCCCGGGTCCGAGGCGGACCGCACAGCCATCGCCCCCGCCAGTAGCGCCGCCACTGTCCAGGAGGCCCGCCGCACCCATCGCCAGCGTGGCACCCGCCAAACCCTCCTTATGCTCGCTTGGCTCGTCGGGGCGATCCGCGGTGTCACGTGCCCACGACCCGCCCGTGTCCATGTCCATCCTGGCACCGCGGCCGACGCTGTCAAGCCGCCGCCCTGCCATGGCCGCGCTGTGGTACAGTGGCTGGCGGGCCGCGCTCGGACGCGGTCGCGCAGGTTTATGACGGTTTTCGAGTGGAGGCGGCAGGCGCAAGACGGTGGCAGATCAGCAGCAGCAACAGATTCGCAACGTGGCGATCATCGCGCATGTGGATCACGGCAAGACGACCTTGGTGGACGCGATCCTGCGGCAGACCGGTGTCTTCCGCGCCAATCAGGCGGTGTCCGAGCGGGTGCTCGACCGCAACGACCTGGAACGGGAGCGCGGTATCACCATCCTGGCCAAGAACACTGCCGTCGAGTATCGGGATCATAAGATCAACATCGTGGACACACCCGGCCACGCCGACTTCGGCGGCGAGGTCGAGCGCATCCTCTCCATGGTCGACGGGGCCCTGCTCGTCGTCGACGCCCTGGAGGGCCCGATGCCTCAGACGCGCTTCGTGCTGCACAAGGCACTGGAGCACCGCTTGCGCCCGATTCTGGTCGTCAACAAGCTGGACCGCCCTGGCGCCGATCCACTGCGCACCGTCGATCAGGTGCTGGATCTGTTTTTCGCCCTCGGCGCCGACGAGGACCAGCTCGAGTTTCCAACCGTGTACGCATCCGGCCGCGCGGGCGTCGCGGTGCGCGAACTCACGCAGCCGCTGGACCCTCAGGGGATGACCGGCACGATCCTGCCGCTTTTGGACGTGGTGCTCGAGCACGTGCCGGCGCCCGTGGGGGCACCGGACGCGCCCCTGCAAATGCTGGTAACCACCCTTGACTATGACGACTACGTCGGCCGGATCGGTATCGGCCGCGTCCGCCAGGGTGTGCTGCGCGCGGGCGAGGCGGTCGCCGCCGTCTACGGATTGGACGGAGCGCCGCGCACGGCGCGCGCGGCGCAGCTTTATACGTTCTCCGGCCTGCAGCGGGTTGCGGCCGATTTCGTCGGTCCCGGCGACATCGCCGCGGTCGCCGGCCTGGCCGATCTCACGGTGGGGGACACCGTCACCAGTTCCGCCTCGCCCGCGCCCCTGCCGGCGCTGCATGTCGATCCGCCGACCCTGGCCATGACCTTTTCCGTGAACACCTCGCCGTTCGCCGGGCGTGAGGGGGAGTTCGTCACCTCGCGCCAATTGCGCCAGCGCCTGAGGCGGGAGTCCGAGCACAACGTCGGCCTGGAGGTCGAAGACACCGCCAGTCCGGACGCCTTTGTCGTGCGGGGCCGCGGCGAGTTGCACCTGTCCATCCTGATCGAGACCATGCGGCGGGAAGGGTATGAGTTACAGGTCTCGCGCCCCGAGGTGGTGTTGCGGGACGGTCCGGAAGGGCTGGCCGAACCGATGGAGGAGTTGGTGGCGGACGTCCCCGACGCGGCGGTGGGATCGGTGATGGAGGCGTTGGGATCGCGGCGCGCGGAACTCAAGGACATGCAGCCGGCGGGCGACGGGCGGACGCGCCTGGAGTTTTTGGCGCCAGCCCGGGGCCTGGTCGGTTTCGCCTCCGAGTTCCAGACATTGACCAAAGGGTACGGGGTCATGAGCCACACCTTTGCCGGTTATGGACCACATCGCGGTCCCATCCCCGGGCGGGCCCGCGGCAGCCTGGTGGCGTGGGAGCCCGGCGCGACCACGGCCTTTGCCCTTGAGAACGCCGAGCAGCGCGGCACCCTGTTCATCGGGCCCGGGGTCGCGGTGTATGCGGGGCAGGTTATGGGCGAAAACGCACGGGAGGGCGACCTTGAGATCAATGTCTGCAAGCGCAAGCACCTGACGAACATGCGCTCCAGCACCGGCGAGGAAGAGGTCAAGCTGACCCCGCCGCGGACCCTCTCGCTGGAGCAGTGCCTTGCCTTCATCCGAGACGATGAACTGGTCGAGGTGACTCCACGGTCGCTACGGCTGCGCAAGGCGGTGTTGGACCGTCACCAGCGTGCCCGCCAGCGTGGCTGAACGGGTACGCTCGCGGGCCGTCTACGGTTCGGCTTGGGCGTACGCGATGGGGTCGGCGCAACCGGCGGCCGCAAACCCGCGTCGGCGCAACTGGCATGCGTCGCAGCGGCCGCAGGCGGGTCGGCTTCCCAGGTAGCAGGTGAGGGTTTGCGCAAAAGGGACGTCCAGGCTCAGGCCCAGGCGGACAATGCCTGCCTTGTCGAGTTCTGCGAGCGGTGTGTGGATGCTCACCCCGCCCACCGTTCCCAGGCGTACCGCCTCCGTGAAGGCCGCGATGAACGTCGGGCGGCAGTCGGGGTAGCCGGAGTAGTCGAGCGTGTTCACTCCGATGAAGAGGTCGGTGGCGCCCAGCGGCTCGGCGAAGGCCGTCGCCAGGGCGAGAAACACGATGTTCCGCGCCGGCACGTAGGTAGCGGGTATGTCCGCGCCGATCTCCTCTGCCGCCCGGTCCAGGGCGACGGCCCGGTCGCCGGTGAGTGCGCTACCGGAAAAGACATGGCCGAGCCCGAGGACGCGGCGGTGCGCGGCCGGTACGCCGCAGGCCGTCGCGACCGCTTCGGCTGCCGCCAGTTCGGCGCGGTGGCGCTGCCCATAGTCGAACGACAGGGTCCACGGCTCGAAGCCGTCGCGCTGGGCGACCCGCAGGCAGACCGCTGAGTCCATTCCCCCGGATAGCAGCACCACCGCGCGCCGCGCCATCGTTCACACCCCCCGCCGGTTGCCCCACAGGAGCACGTGCAGCTGCGGCAGCACTCGGACGTCCGCCATGTCCGGGTCGGCCAGCGCCCGGCCCGCCAGCCAGCGCAGCCGGGCCAACAGGCGGCCGCGTCGGTCCCGACCGACGCGGTTTCCTGCCTGCAGTGTGCACGGCACAGCCGGATGGCGGCGGTGGACCTCGCGGGCGAACAGAAAGTCCGCGTCGCTGAAGACGACGATCTTCAGATCCGGATCCGCGGCCGCGCGCAGGGTTGCCTCCAGTGCGTCCCAGTCTGGCGGCATGCCGGAACTTGGTCCCTTGGGGGACACGGTGACCGCGTCCACCCGCCCGAGCCAACCTGGCGCCCGGCTGCCCTGGGTCTCGACATGAACGTGGTAGTCCGCCGCGTGCAGGGCGTCCACCAGCGGGTCGCAGTCCTGCAGAGTCGGATTGCCGCCGCTGATGGTGACGCTGCGGCAGGTGGGGCCCAGATCTCGCAGGCGTTGCAGGGTCTCCCGCGGGGTGAGCCGCAGCACGGGCGCCAGTGATCCCGGCTTCCAGGTGAAGGCACTATCACACCACGAACAGGACCAGTCACAGCCGGAGAGCCGCACGAACATCGTCGTGCGGCCGATCTGCCGTCCCTCGCCCTGCAGGGTCGGGCCGAAGATCTCCACCACGCGAAGGGTGTTTGCTCGCGCGGTCGCCGCACGGTTCGGTTCGGGTAGGGGCCTGCCTTGCGCCACGGGTTACCTCCGTCCGGTCCCAGGGTCAGGCGCCCGGGGGCGTGTAGACGACGATATTGCGTGTGGTCTCGCGCACCGTCAGTTCGACCAGCCGCGGCCGGTTGGGCTGAGCATCCAGCCGCGTCTGCACGCGCCGGGCGAGCACCACGGCCAGGCGCTCTGCCGTGGGCCGCCGACCGCCGGCAGCGAGGTCGGGATCGTCGTTGAGGTCGGTATGGTCGATCGCCCGCAGCACACTCTTGATCACGGCGAAGTCGACTACCATCTCCTCGTGCAGGTCTTCGGCGGCGATGACCGCTTCCAGCGACCAGTTGTGGCCGTGCGGACGGGCGCAGGGCCCGTCGTAGCCCGGAAGGTGGTGCGCGGCCGCGATGTCGTCGACCCGGACCCGGACCACGAAGCCCATCCCTCAGATCCCCCCGGCCAGTGTCCGCGCTGTGGTGATCTCCTCGGCATAGGTGGCGTAATCGTCCACGGGCGTCTCGATGATCATCGGCAGCCCGCGCAGGAACGGGTGGGTCAGACAGGCCGCGAGTCCCTGGGGGCCGATCTCTCCGCGGCCCAGGCGCTCGTGGCGGTCCTTGTGGCTGCCCAGCGGGAACTTGCTGTCGTTGAGGTGCAGCGCGCCGATCCGGTCCCGGCCGACGGCGGCGTCAAACTCCGCAAGCATGCGGTCGATGCCGTCATGCGTCCGGATGTCCCAGCCGGCGGCGAAGAGGTGGCAGGTGTCAATGCAGACACCGAGTCTCGCCGGCCGCCCGCACGCGTCCAGGATGGCACCAAGCTCTTGCGGCACCCCGCCGACCTCGCCGGTCTGGCCGGCCATCGCTTCCAGAAGCAGCAGGCAGTTGCCGTCGCCGGCCTGCTCCAGGGCCTCGGTGATGCCGGCGGCGGCGCGTTGCACGCCGGCGCTCCGCGCTTCGGCGGGGCAGTGCCCGGGATGTAGCACGATGGCATGCACACCCCAGGAGGAGCAGCGCGCCAGATCTTCGCCCACCACGCGGACGCCGAAGTCCCAGATATCACGGTCCGATGCGAGGTTGATGACATACGGTAGGTGGCCGACCAACGGGCCGAGCCCGGTTTCGCCCTGATAGCCGCGCCACTCCGAGATCTCTTGCTCACCGACCTTGCGCGCCGCGGAGCCGCGGGGATTGCGGGTGTGAAAGCCAAAGGTGTCGGCGCCGACCGACGTGGCGAGTCTGCCGGCCTCCGACAGCCCTCCACTGATGGTGAGGTGGGCTCCGATGCGCACCGACATCGCCCTTTCACCGCGCGCGGCATGCGTAGCCCGGCGGCGATGATACAATAGCACGACTTGTCGCCCGCGGCGTGCGCGGGGCGGCTGGAGGAGCGGTTTGGGTGACAGACCTTCGCACCAAGTTCGAGGCCGTGCTGCGGCTCGGCCGGCATCTGCCGCAGAACCCGGATATGGCCTTCCTGCTGGGCTTCCTCTCTGGAAACCTTAACCGGTTGCACTTTGTGCGGTCCCTTGAGGGTGCGCCCGTCGCCATCGCCGTGGCCGGTGGCCGGCGCTATCTCTGGCCCGGGGGTGCCTTTTCGGCCACGGTGCACTCGGTTCCGGTGCCGCTTCCCGGCCCCCTTGTCGGTGCGCTGGCGGAGAACGATGAACCCATCTGCGTGCGCGTCAGCCTGGACGATCCGGTCGACGCCGCGTGGTTCGAACCGTTGCTGGTCGATTCGTACGAGACGGTGCGTACGGGGCTCAAGAGTGACAGTCTGTCGGATCGGGTGCGCGGGGTGCGACGCCGGATCGACCAGGCCCTGGACGTGTATCGGGAGTGCCGCCGCCTGCTGGACGAGGGTAAGGGCGAGGATGAGGCCCGCCTGAAGTTCTTTCTCGGTGTGGCTGAAACTGAGATCGAGGGTCTTGGCCACCAGTTGTCCGACCTCAACGGCCGTCTGCGCGAACGGGATGGCCGTTCGGTCGATGAGGGGCGGGAGGCGGATTGATCGGCCGCCCGCGCCGCCGCGTCAACGCAGCCGCATCGCCTGCAGCAGCGTGGCGGTGAGCCCGGCGGCGATGAGCGGTCCGGTGGGCACGCCGCGCAGGAAGATCGTTCCGAGTACTGAGCCGACGATCATGCCGACCAGAGCCGCCGGGTAGTTGTGGAGGAAGTCGACCCCATTGCGCCCGAACCAGGCGGCCACGGCGGCGACCCCCAGGCCGATCCAACCGGACGGGCGCAGCAACTCTCCGGCGAAGGCGCGCATCGTCAGGCGGTCCCCGGCGAGCGGCGCCAGCAGCCCCGCGACCAGGAGCAGGATGCCGAGGCTGGTGCCCCGCTGATCCAGGAAGCGGATCGCCACTTCGACCCGCCCGAGGCGCAGCAACAGCAGGACCGCCGCTGCGCCGGCGATCAGGGGATTGCGGCCGGCGATGCCCAGCGCCACGCAGATCAGCAACAAGATCAGGCCGTCGGCCAACGCCCCACCTCCATCTCTCGCCGTAAGGCCGTATGCCGCCTGGGCGCCGGCCATGCCCGGCGAACCACTCCATGGAGGGCGGCATACCCTGCGCCCATGCGCGACCCGGCGTGCCGGGTGGTGAAGGGGTGGTTGGGGCATGGCGGACGGGGATCGCCCGCGTGGGGATTCGGCGTGGGGGGATACCTGCCCATTTCCGATTTCGGGCCGCGTGGCGAAGCCTCGGACCCACGGATTGACGATGGTGATCGACAAGGGGCTCGGTCTGTCGGCCACGGCCGACCTGTTCGAACTGGCGGGTCCGTGTATCGACCTGCTCAAGTTGGCGTTCGGAACTACGGCGTTCTATCCGACGCAGGTGCTGGAGCGCAAACTGCGTCTGGCCGAGGATGCGGGGGTGCTGGTGTATCCGGGCGGCACCTTCCTGGAGGTGGCCGTCGTCCAGGGCCGTGGCCGCGCCTTCATCGATCAGGCGGCCGCACTCGGCTTCCGGGCGATCGAGATCTCCGACGGTACGATCCAGATGTCGACCCACACCCGCTATGCCCTGATGGATCTGGCCGCAAGCCACCACATGCGGGTGCTGACCGAGGTCGGCAAGAAACACCCGGCCGACCGCGTGCCGCGCAGCAATATCCGCGAACAGATCGGTGCCGACCTGCGGCACGGTGCGTGGAAGGTGATCGTCGAGGGCAGGGAGTCCGGTAAGGGCGTCGTCATCTACCATGATGATGGCAGCATCGACGAAGAGGAGATGGAAGAGATCGCGGCGTCCGTGGCGGACGGCACGCGTCTGATCTGGGAGGCGCCGCTCAAGAACCAACAGCAGGATTTGATCCTGCGTTTCGGCTGCAACGTCAACCTGGGCAACATCCATCCCGACGAGGCGCTGTCGCTTGAGGCGTTGCGCGTCGGGCTGCGAGGCGACACCCTGAGGGCCGCGATTCTCTCCAACCGCATCCCTTCCGCCAATCACGTGGGCGAGTCGAGGGACGGCGAGCACGGGGAGTGACGGGGCACCAAAGGGCGGCCACCCGTCCACCCCCGGATCGACGGCGCCGCAGTTGCGGAGGTCCCCGGGTCCACCCACGCGGTGGGGCGGTACTGCGCGAACCCATCGCGCAGTACACGCCGCCCCTGCGCAGACCGCGGCTGAAGTCGACGGAGGCCGGCCGCCGGGCCGCAGCGCACCCTGATGCGATCAAGCGGCACCATCCGTTCGGATGCAGGGCTTGCGTACGCCGTGGCGAGGGCGGGGAAGGCGGGCCGCATCACGTGTGCGGCGCCGACGCGTCGTCCGGCATCTACCGCCTTCTCCGCCTTCTCGGCGGCCGGGCACGCCGCCCAGACACACCGGCCCGTAGCTGCATGCCCGTGCCCGGTCAGGGGGCGGCAGGTACGCTATGGCCCGACTCTGGTCGACCGTTCCGACCCGCGGAGGCGGACATATGGTGATCGCTTGCGGTCGCACGTGGGGATGGCTGGTGGGTTGGCCGGGACGCGGACGCCTCAGGCCATGCCGGGTGCCGGCCGCAGCGGCGGCCGGCCCGTCAGGACACGGACCACGTCCTCCGCCACCTGCAGGGACACACTCCGCTGGGCCTGGCGCGTCAGAGCCGCCAGATGCGGGGTGCGCAGCAGGTTGGGCACACCGTCCAACGGATCAGGCCGTAGCGGTGGTTCCGGGTCTCGCACGTCCAGCGCGGCGCCTGCCAGCCAACCCTCGCGCAATGCCATGGCCAAGGCCGGCTCGTCGATCAATCCACCCCGCGCCGTGTTGATCAGCATGGCCTCCGGCCGGAGCAGCGCCAACTGCCGCTGCCCGATCAGGTGATGGCTGGCCGGGGTCAGGGTGGCGTGAAGGCTGATGGTGTCAGAGCTCCGCAGCAGGTCTGGCAGGTCCACCAACTCGGCGCCGACTTCACGCAGGTCGGCGTCGTCCTGGCGGCGACCCGGTTGGCTGACCAACAGCCGCATCCCGAGGGACCGGGCGCGGCGGGAAAGCGCGCGGCCGACCCGGCCGAAGCCGACGATGCCCAGGGTGTGTCCGCTCAGTTCCTGGCCGACATACGTGGTCCGCGCCTTCCAATCGGGTCCGGCGGCATCGGCCCAGGAGGGCTGCAGTCCGCGGGCCAGCGCCAGGATGAGCAGCAACGCGAACTCGGCCGTGGCCGCGGTATTGGCGTCCGGCGCGTGGACGACGGTCACGCCGGCCCGGCGCAGCGCCGGCAGGTCGAGGTTGTCCAAACCGCTGCCCAATCGCCCGACCACCCGCAGACGGGGCGCCGCGCAGAGGAGGTCGCTTCCCACCCGTACGCGGTTGCGCACCACGAGGCCGTCGATCTCGCGCGCCACGCGCAACCATCCGGGTGGTTGTGCGGCGAGGTCGGGACGGTATTGGACGGAGAGTGCGGCCTCCAAGACCCCAAGGCCGGCTTCGTCCATGAACTCAGTGACCAGTACCTGCATGGCGGCCGGACCCTCCCGTCGGTCCGTGGGATCGGTGGTAGGCTATGCGCCGGGCGCGTGGCGGGGTCCGCGTCCGGCGGGCGCAGTGGTATGCTGATGCCTGCGGGCATGCAATGTGGATCTGGGGGCGGCGGCCGTGTTCGTGCCGGACGAAGAAATGGCTCGCACTCTGGAGGGTTGGATCGGTCTGCTCGCGGCGGACGCGCTGGCCGATCTCTGGCCTGGCTGGTCTGCGGCGACGCTGCCGGTGGCCATCGTGCCGCCCGGCAGCGACGGCGTCTTTTTGTTGCGCGGCCCGGCCGATGTGGGCCGTCCGGTAGCGGGCCGCAACGCGCGGCTCTGGCCGGATCTGGCGCGCGTCGAGGCACGTGAACTCGACCGCGTCGGGATCGAAGCCCCGGGGTCCGCCATCGGCGTGTTGCGCTGGCGCGGGCATCCGCCGTTGCCGCTCGCCAGTGGCGCGCCGTCTGGCGGTGCCGCCGCGCAACTTGTGGAGGCGTGGTTTTCCGGCTGGTGGGGCGCGGGGCGGGCGGCGGATGCACAAGCTCCGGCCGCCATCGGGCAGGAGACGGCGGAGGCAGCGGAGGCAGCGGCCCTGGCCACGGTGGAGGGCCGCCTCCTTGCGACCATCCTTCGTGAGCCGTGCGAGCCGCGGGCGGTTTGGCGCCGGGCCCTGCAGCTACTGCTGGTGCGGCGCGAGCGCCGGGCTGCCCTGGAGGAGGAAGCGATCGACCGCCAGCGTGCCCGGGAAATACGCGGCGGGCTGCCGGCGTATGTCGCGTTGCGCTGGGCTCAGGGGCGGGCTTCCGCGGTTGCGGCAGAGTTGGCCGCGGCGTTGGACGCGGTCCTGGCCGATCTGGGCTCCGCGCCTCCCGCCGGCAGGGACGCGAGCGTGGGGATGGCCCTGGCCCTCGTCCTGGACCGCATGGAGGCCACGTTCGCCGCCGCGGGTCCCTACCGGCGCGCCGGTGTGGACATCGAATGGCGTGAGCGGGTCCGCCGTGCCCCGCAAGCCGCCGCCCAAGGCCTCGACGCGGCCTTGGAGGCGGTCCTGCCCTTAGATGGCGGCTCGCGCGACGAGGCGGCCCTGCGCGTGGCTTTCGGGGAGCACGATCACGCCGCCGCTGTGGAGGCCGCCCGCCGGCAGAGTGAGGCGGCGGCGGGCGCCCGTACCGCCTTGGTGGAACGGATTCTGCACGGCAGCGGGACGTTGATGGCGGTGGACGTGTCCGCCCTCGGCCCACCGGCCGTGCACAGCCCCGCCGGTGGGGCGCAGCCGGTGCACGCCCGGTTGTATGTCTACCCGGAGGGTGCCGATTTCCATTTTCCGGGGGGATGCCGCGTCACCTTCGGGCTGCCGGTGGCGTGTGATCTCGCGAGCGGCCTGCTGCAGGCCCGCGTCGCGGCCCGGCCCGTGTTTGCCGGGGATGACGGTCCCGTGTGGGAAGAGGGCGCGGCGGCGTTCAGCGAGGGGTTGGACCTGCGCCTGCCCGGCCTGCAACTGCTGGCGGTGGCGGGGACGATCCATCCGATCGACGGAGGTTTCCTCCTGCGCCTGTTGCGGTAGGCGCCCGGCAGGGATCGCGGCGCCGGTCCGGAAGTATCGATGCAATTGGATAGGGGCGTACGCTAGGGGTGTCCGCCGCGGGGTGGACTGAGAACGGGTCGTGGGACCTGTACCCTTGAACCTGATCTGGGTCACACCAGCGGAGGGAAGCGGCCGTGGGGTATGCAACGGTCTGGCACCAGGTGGGTGACGGGCCGTTGTGTGCTTTGATCCGCTTCGAGCGGCGTCCCGGAGGAGGGATCGAGGCATGGCAACATCGGAGCGCGATTTTGCGCTGACCGTCGGAGCGTTGCCCGGCAGCCGCAAGGTCTATGTCGTGGGCAGCCGACCGGACATTCGGGTTCCGTTCCGCGAGGTCGCGTTGGCTCCGTCCCAGGCGGCGGGGGGTGATGTCCCCAACGAACCCGTGCGGCTGTATGACACCGGCGGCCCCTACACCGAGGATGCGGCCACCGTCGATGTGCGGGCCGGCCTGGCGCCGCGCCGCGCGGCCTGGATCACGGGACGCGCCGACGTCGAATCGTATGAGGGCCGGGCGGTCCGACCCGAAGACGACGGCAGGCCGCACGGGGGCAAGGCCGCCGATCTGCCAAGGGCGCGCCGGGCCCCCCTGCGGGCGCGGGGGACGGGGGCCGTCACCCAGATGGCGTACGCCCGGCGTGGCGAGATCACGGCGGAGATGGAGTTCGTCGCCCTGCGCGAAGCATTGACGCCGGCCTTCGTGCGCGACGAGGTCGCAAGCGGCCGGGCGATCATCCCGGCGAACATCAACCATCCGGAGAGCGAGCCGATGGCGATCGGGCGCAACTTCCTTGTGAAGATCAACGCCAACATCGGCAACTCCGCCGTCGGCTCCTCCATCGAGGAAGAGGTCGAGAAGCTGGCGTGGGCGGTGCGCTGGGGTGCGGATACCGTGATGGACCTGTCGACCGGCCGCAACATCCATGCCACGCGGGAATGGATCCTGCGGAACTCCCCGGTGCCCATCGGCACCGTCCCCATCTACCAGGCGTTGGAGAAGGTTGGCGGCGACGCGGCCAGCCTGACATGGGACGCCTATCGCGACACCCTCATCGAGCAGTGCGAGCAGGGTGTCGACTACTTCACCATCCACGCCGGTGTGTTGCTGCGCTATGTGCCGCTCACCGCCCGCCGGGTGACGGGGATCGTCTCGCGCGGCGGTTCCATCTTGGCGGCGTGGTGTCTGGCGCACCACCAGGAGAACTTCCTTTACACGCACTTCACCGACATCTGCGAGATCCTGCGTGCCTACGACGTGTCCGTGTCGCTGGGCGATGGGCTACGGCCCGGTTCGATCGCGGACGCCAACGACGAGGCGCAGTTCGCTGAGCTCGAGACCCTGGGCGAACTGACGCGCATCGCTTGGGAGCAGGACGTTCAGGTGATGATCGAGGGGCCTGGCCACGTGCCGTTGCACAAGATCGTCGAGAATGTGGAGCGGGAGCGGGCGGTCTGCCACGACGCGCCGTTCTACACCCTCGGTCCGCTGACCACCGATATCGCGCCCGGCTACGACCACATCACATCCGCCATCGGGGCGGCGGTGATCGGCTGGCACGGCACGGCGATGCTGTGCTACGTCACACCCAAGGAACATCTGGGGCTGCCCAACCGCGACGACGTGCGCGAAGGGGTCATCGCCTACAAACTCGCGGCGCACGCGGCGGACCTCGCCAAGGGGCACTCCCAGGCACAGCGATGGGACGATGCACTTTCCAAGGCGCGGTTCGAGTTCCGCTGGCGCGATCAGTTCCACCTCTCGCTGGACCCGGAGCGCGCCATCTCCTACCACGACGAGACGTTGCCGCACGAGGCGGCCAAGACCGCCCACTTTTGCTCGATGTGCGGGCCGAAGTTCTGCAGCATGCGCATCACGCAGGACATCCGCGACTTCGCCGCGCGGGAGGGCTTGGGCGTCGAGGACGCCGTGCGGGCCGGGATGCAGAGCAAGGCGGCGGAGTTCCGCGCCGCGGGCGGCGAGTTGTATGGTCCGGAGAGCAGGGCGTAGCGGAGGAGGGGGTGTGCGCATGCAGCCGGACCATTTCCTGGGCTATCGGCGACCCGCGGGTGATGTAGGGGTCCGCAACCATGTGCTCCTCCTGCCGACGATCACCTGTGCGAACCAGGTGGCGGCTTCGGCCGCCACCCTGGCGCGCGGCGCGGTGTTTGTGACGCACCAGCACGGCTGCGGGCAGACCGGTCGCGACTTGGAACAGACCATGCGCACCTTCATCGGCTATGGCAGCAACCCCAACGTATACGGGGTGGTCGTCTGCGGTCTGGGGTGCGAGGCGGCCTCGGCCCGCATCGTGGCCGAGGGCATCGCTCGCCGGGGGGGCAAGCCGGTTGAGTTGGTGCTGATCCAGGAGTCCGGTGGCACCCTGCGGGCCATCGAAGATGCGGCGCGGGCCGCCGCGTGGATGCTGCAGGACGCGTCCGAATTGGTGCGGGAGCAGGTGCCTGTGTCCGAGTTGGTGCTGGGGACCGAATGCGGCGGGTCGGACGCCTGCTCCGGTATCTCGGCCAATCCGGCGGTCGGTTCGGTCGCCGACCGGTTGGTCGACGCCGGGGGCACCGTGCTGTTGGCGGAGACGACCGAGTTGATCGGGGCCGAGCACCTCCTGGCTGAGCGGGCCGCACGGCCGGAGGTCGCGCAGCGGGTGTATGAGGTGATCGAGCGTTATGAGCGCGAGATCCTCGCCACCGGTTACGATATGCGCGGCGGCAATCCCTCGCCAGGCAACATGGCCGGCGGGCTGACGACAATCGAGGAGAAGTCGCTGGGGGCGGCCCACAAGGCCGGGACGCGCCCCCTGATGGACGTCATCCCCTACGCGACCCGTCCGAAGACGCGCGGCCTGGTCTGGATGGATACGCCCGGCCACGACATCGAGCAGTTGACCGGCATGGTGGCCGGCGGGGCGCAGGTGGTGCTGTTCACCACGGGGCGCGGCACGCCGACCGGCTGCTGCATCGCCCCCGTCCTCAAGATCGCCACCAACACCGCGACGTTCGAACGGCTGCGCGACAATACCGATGTGGATGCGGGGGCCATCGTCGCCGGGACCGCTTCGGTGGAGGAGGTCGGGGAGCGTTTGTATGGGGAGTTGGTGCGTACCTGCTCGGGCCGGCTGACCCGCGCGGAGGTTCTCGGGCACCAGGAGTTCGGCCTCTGGCGCATCGGACCGACGCTCTAATGGCTGGCACCGGGGGAGGCGGCGGCGGTGGCCATGGCGTCCCTGCTCGTGCTGGACGCACGCGATAACGTGGCGGTCGCTCTGGAGTCGCTGGAAGCGGGTAGCCGCGCACGTGTCGCCGGCGGCGCGCTGGAGTTGCGGGATGCCGTGCCCATGGGCCACAAGGTGGCGCTGCGTGCGATCGCCGCCGGCGAGCAGGTCCTGAAGTATGGGGCGGTCATCGGGCGCGCCACAGTGGACATCGCTCAGGGTGCGCACGTCCACGTCCACAACCTCGAAGGCCTGCGCGGCCGGGGCGACCGACGCCCCGGGGCGTCGGGGCAGGATGGCTGAGGAGGTCGTTGGGGTGCGGATCGCGCGCATGCTGGACCTGAGTCAGGAGCTCTACCCGAACAGTCCGGGACTGCCCGACGTGCCGCCGCCATCCATGGAGCTGTTGCGCAACGGCCCGCGCGACGGTTGGAACCTGGAGGTGTTGACCACCCCGCTGCATTGGGGGACGCACTTGGACGCCCCGGCGCACATGGCGGAGTTTTCACGCACCATGGACACCTATGCGGTGGAGGAACTCCAGGGGCCGGCCGTGGTCTGCGACCTGCGCGGTAAGGCCCCGCGGGCACCGATCACAGTGGCAGATCTCGAGGGCGCGCAAGTGTCGGCCGGCAGCGTCGTCCTGCTGGTGACCGGCTGGGGGGCGTATCTGGGGTGGAGCCGCCGCTGGGTGCTTGAGTCGCCCTTCCTCGATCCGGCGGCCGCCAGGTGGCTCGCCGGGCGTGGCATCCGGGGTGTGGGCATCGACCACCTGAGCATCGGCGGTCTTGGGCCGGAGAACCCCGAGACGCACCGCGCCCTGCTCGGGGCCGATGTCTGGATCGCCGAGAACCTCTCCTATCCGGATGAGATCCTTGACGGCGGCCCCTGGCACGTCATCGCCCTACCTGTGCGGATCCGGGCGGCGAGCGGCGGTCCCGCCCGTGTCGTGGCGGTGCGTGGGGCGCCGTAGGCCGGGTCGTTGGGGCCGTGACGGCCCGCGTCCATGCCGGGGGCCCCGGGCGCCGGGCGTCGCTTGTGGTCGGGTGCGCGCCGTCGAGCCGGGTGCGCCAGCCACGGTATCCCTGAGCCGGGGGGCCTTGGTTTCAGTCGGCGGCAGCACCCGGCTTCGGCTCGCCGAGCGGTTCCGCCCGCAGACGGGCCGCCAGCGCCGTACGGCAGAGGGCGCGATCATCCAGGGGCACGCTGCCGCCAGGACCGGCTTGGCGCGTCTCGTGGCCGCGTCCGGCGACGAGCACCAGGTCGCCGGGGCGCGCGGCGAAGATGGCCTCCGCCACGGCCGCGCGGCGGTCCAGCAGAGTGTGCCATCGCGCGCCCGCGCGGTGCAGTCCGACGGACACCGCGGCTGCGATGGCCGCGGGGTCTTCCGCATACGGGTCGTCGGTAGTCAGATAGACGTGATCGGCGTACCGCCCGGCGAGTTCCCCCATGCGGCTCCGCTTTTCACTGTCCCGGTCGCCGCCCTTGCAGCCGAAGACCAGGCGTAGCTGGTTGCGGCACGCCCGGCGCGCCGTCTGCAGGGCGGCGGCGAGTCCGGCCGGGTTGTGCGCAAAGTCCACGACGACTTCGAAGTCCTGGCCCAGCATCACAGGTTCGAAGCGGCCGGGTATCGGGGGCAGGTGCTCCAGGGCGTGGGCGGCCATTTCCGGATGCACCCCGTTTCCGAGCGCGGCGGCGACGGCCGCCAGGGCGTTCTGGGCGTTGTGCGCTCCGGGGAGGCCCAGATGGAACTCCAGCCGGCCGAAGTCGCCCTCGGCCCGTATCACTGCGCCGCTGTTCACCGCCCGATAGTGGCCGCGCACGTCGGCCGGGGACTGGATGCCGAAGGTGACGAGGCGGCGGTGGCCGCGGGATTCCCGCGCCACCAGCCGGCCGGCGGCCGTGTCGGTGCAGACCACGGCCAGGGCGGGGTGCGTCTTGGATCCGCCGCGCGGTCGGAAGAGGCGGCGCTTGGCGGCGAAATAGGCCATGGCGTTGCCGTGGTAGTCGAGATGGTCGCGTGAGAGATTGGTGAAGACGGCGGTGTCCACCTCCAATCCCTCCAGCCGCTTCTGGGCCAGGGCGTGGGAACTGGCCTCCAGGGCGACGCCGTGCAGGCCGGCGGTGGCGATTTCCGCCAGCATGCCGTGGAGGGCCGGGGCATCCGGTGTCGTCAACGGCGAGGTGACCTCCCGCTGGCCCAGGCGGTAACAGACGGTGCCGATCAGTCCGACCGGCCGCTGGGCCACCGCAAAGATGGCCTGGAGCATGAAGGTGGTCGTGGTCTTGCCGTTGGTGCCGGTCACCGCCAGCACGAGCAGGCGCCGGTCGGGATACCCATGCAGCGTCCGGCTCAGCATGGCAAGGGCGGAGCGCACATCCGGCACCTCCACCTGGGGGACTCCGGCGAGTTGCGGTAGCGGGTGCGCCACGAGCAGGGCGGCGGCGCCGCGCGCGACGGCGGCTTCGGCCCAGGCGTGCCCGTCCTGACTGGTACCGGGGACGCACGCGAACAGGGTCCCTGGCCGGACAAGGTCTGTGTGGCAGGCCAGACCCTGGATCGCGAGCGGTTGGATCGGACCGTGAATTCGGTACTGGGGCAACTGCGCCACGAGGTGGGCGAGCGGGATGCCGCTGGTTTCACGTTGCGGCGCGGCGACGGCTGCGGGAAGCGGGGCGAGCGGCGGTGTCACGCGGGATCAGCCCCTTTCACGCGGCGGCGGCGCCGTCGCGGCGGTGTCTGCTGGTCGGCGGCGGCATGCTATGTGGCGGTGCGTTTGTCCGGAGCCTGGACGAATGCCGAAAGGGGTGGCGCGATGCGGGTGGCGGTGACCGGTGGCACGGGCCGCTTTGGTACGGCCCTGGTGGAAAGGCTGGCGGCGTCTGGAGCGGGCGGCCAACGCGGCCGCCGTGGCCGCCAGCCAAGTGGACAACGCCGTCCCGGTGGAGGGGGCCCGGAATGAGGCCGCAGTTGCCGCCGCGGACATCATCGTGTTGGCGGTGCTGGCCCGCGGGCATGCGGAGACGCTGCGGGGGGATCGCCGCCTGCACCCGGGGCAAGGTGGTGGTGGATACCTGTGTCTGCCACCATCCTGACGGCGGTGGGCATTGGTTGGCGCCGCCGGAGGCTCGGCGGCGGCCAGGGCAAGGCGGTCTCCCGCGGCCTGCGCTTCCCTCGCCCCTTCCTGGTGGGCGACACGCTGTTGGTGTCCGACGGGGACGGCGCGCGCGATGGGGCGTGGCAGATCCTGTCCGCCCTGGGCCTGGGTTGGGTGGACGCCGCCGGCCCGGAAGCGGCGGCCGCCCTCGAGCAGGTGGCAGCGCTTGTCGCGAGGCTGGAAGACCGACGGGGCGTTCCGCCTCCGGCCCTGCGCCTGCACTGGGCCGGGCGCGGCCCCTTGCCCGCGGCACCGATGGGCGGCTAGGGTGGTTTCCGGCGCACCCCGCCGGCCGAATCGTGGGGCAGGTCATGTTTGGCGCGCGGCGCGGGCGCATCACCCCTGGGACGCTCCCCCGGCGCAGGCTGCGTAGAGAGGGTTAGGACCTGTCGTGGGCAAACGTCGCCGTCGTTTCCGACCCGGACCGATCCGCATCGCCTTCATGGCCACCGTCGGACTGGCGCTGTGTGCAGGCGTCTGGACGGCCTGCGCGCGGCGGGCGTCGCCTCCAGGCGCGCGTCCGCCCGCCACGGCGCCTTCGGCGGCCGGCCACACACCCACGTCGTCGTCCTCCTCACCCGCGGTGCGGCCGGTGACCTCGGTGCGGGTGCGGTCGCTGGGCGCGTTGCTGCCCACGCCCTTGATGGGCCTTGCGGCTGCGACCGTCGGCCGGCACATCTATCTCGTCGGTGGCGCGGGACCGCAGGGCTACAGCGCGGCGATCTACGCGTTTACCCCGCCGTCGGCCAGCGCGAAGGCCCGCATCACCAAGGTGGCGTCCCTCCCGGCGGGCCGCCATGACGGCGCGGCGGTTTCCAGCGGCGGCGCGCTACTGTTTTGCGGGGGGGGCCGCAACCGCGGCCACCGGGCGGTGTATCGCTACCGGCCAGGGGGAACGGTGCACCTGTTGGGCCGGATGTCCCAGCCCCTGTCCGACCTGGCCGGGGTGACGGCGGGGGGGACGGCCTATTGCCTGGGTGGATACAACGGCACGTCGCAGTACAGCGCGGCCGTCTACGCCGTCGGTGGCGCCACGGCCGCCCGCCAGGTGGCCACCCTGCCGCGGCCGGTGCGGTACGCCGCCGCGGCTGCGGCGGGGCACGGTATCCTGGTCGTGGGCGGCCGCACCAACGGGTGGCGGGCCGTCGCCGACATCCAGTGGGTGCCGTTGCGGGGCGGCGGCAAGCCGGTCGTCGTCGGAAGCCTGCCGCGGCCGCTTTATAAGGCCATGGGCGCGACGCTCCCGGGGGCGGCACTGGTCATCGGCGGCTGCGGGCCGCACAGCCATGTCCATCGCCATGTGTATGCGTTGTCGGCGTCCGGGGCGGAGACCGGCGTGGGGCGCCTACCGACAGGATGGTGTTACGGCGCCGCCGCGGTGCTGGGGGGGCGCGTCTACGTCTTCGGCGGCCACGGGCCCAGTGGTCGACCGTCCGATCGGGTCTGGGAACTCATCCCAGGCCAAGGGGCCGGCGGTTGATCCCCCGCAGGCCGGCGGTTCGGCTGGAGATCGGGAGCGGGACGCGTTGCGGGCGGGGTTGCGCGGTGGTACCGTGAATCCAGGGGGAGTGGCACTTTGGCCGGTGCGCGCATCCAGGTCTACGACACGACGCTGCGGGACGGGGCGCAGCAGGTCGGTATCTCCCTTTCACTGAAGGACAAAATTCAGTTACTTCAGGGCCTTGACGCCTTTGGCGTCGACTACGTCGAAGGCGGTTGGCCGGGCAGCAACCCCAAGGACCTGGAGTTCTTCCAACAGGCGACGGCGTTGCCGCTCCGCTCCCGGTTGGCGGCCTTCGGCGCCACCCGCCGCGCGGGCGTCTCGGTGGAGGCCGACCCCAGCGTGCAGGCACTGCTGGCCAGTGGCACTCGGACCGTGACCATTTTCGGCAAGAGTTGGCTTTTGCACGTGCGTGAGGCACTCGGGACGACGGCTGAGGAGAACCTGGCGATGGTGCGCGACACCGTGGCCTTTCTCAAGCAGCACGGCCGCGAGGTCCTTTATGACGCTGAACACTTCTTTGATGGCGCCGCGGATGCGGACGGCGGAGCCTATGCCCTGGCGACCCTGCGGGCGGCGGCGGAGGCGGGCGCCGACACCCTGGTGCTTTGCGACACCAACGGCGGGAGTCTGCCCGAGCATGTCGCGGCATGGACCCGGCGCGTGCGCGACGAGTTCGGCCTGCCGGTGGGTATTCACACCCACGACGACGCTGGCCTGGCGGTGGCCAACGCAATGGCGGCCGTGGCCAGCGGCGCCGGGCAGGTGCAGGGAACGATCAACGGCTATGGGGAGCGGTGCGGCAACGTCAATCTGGCAACCCTGCTTCCCAACCTGGTGCTCAAGTGTGGCTATGACTGCACGGCGGCGTCATCGCTCGGAGAGTTGACCGCCCTGTCGCGGTTGGTCAGTGAGGCGTGCAACCTGCCGCCGGTGCCCGGTGCCCCGTATGTGGGGCCGAACGCTTTCGCCCACAAGGGTGGTGTGCACGTCAGCGCCGTCAATCGCAACCCCGCCACCTATGAGCATGTACCACCGGACGCGGTGGGCAACGCGCGGGAGGTGGTGGTCTCCGAACTGTCCGGCGCCAGCAACCTCGCATACAAGGCGCGTGAACTCGGGTGGGACTGGCTGACGCCTGAGGGGCGGCGGCTCCTCTTGGAGCGGGTCAAAGAACTGGAGTACGCGGGATATCAGTTCGAGGGGGCCGACGCCAGCTTCGAGTTGCTGGCGCGGCGCGTTCTCCATACCCAGCGGCCGTTTGTCGAACCGGTCGGCTATACGATCTCGGTCGCCCGGCGCAACGGGGCCGAGCCGGACGCCGAGGCGACGGTGCGAGTCCGCGTCGGCGGGCGCTTGCTGCACACCGTGGCCGACGGCGATGGGCCGGTGAACGCGATCGACCGCGCCCTGCGCAAGGCGCTGGAGGATCCCTACCCCGAGGTGCGCGACATGCGTCTGGCGGATTACAAGGTTCGAGTGATCGACGGCCGCGAGGGGACGGCGTCGCGCGTCCGGGTGCTCATCGCGACGGAGGCGCCCGACGGCTACTGGACCACGGTGGGGGTTTCAGACAATATCCTCGACGCCAGTTGGCTGGCGTTGTTGGACAGCCTGGAGTATGGGGTGACCAAGCGGCGGTTGCCCAAGTCCGCCGAGGCGCCTGCCGGCCCCGCGAGCGGGGCGGCAGGCTGAGCGACGGTGCGGGCGTCTGGTCTCAGCGGCTCAGGCGTGCCGCCCATTTCCACGCATCGATCCAGACGATCACCATCACTAGGACGAAGGCCAGCACCCCGTCCCACGGACCGAGGGGTTTGACCAAGGTGGCGACGATCACGAAGGCGGCCGCCAGACCGAGCAGTTGCAGGGTGTCGCCGATGAAGAACTTCCAGAGATAGCGCCCGATCGCCGTAATGGTGTTCATGCCCGCTCACCCCCGGCCGAGGCGCGATTGGGCGCCGTGGACCGCAGCAGCGTCACTGCGAGCCAGGCCAGGACGAGGTTGCCGATCGCCAGCCAGATCACGGAGGCGTCCGCGCCCCACCAGTGGATCCCGAGTGCCTCACCGAGCCAGAGGGTGCCGAAGCTGGTCAGCATGACGCCGACCACGAACTTCAGCGCCACCTCGGGAACGCGGCCGAGCGGACCGCGGGCGATGGCCGCCGCGACCACGCAGAGCAAGGCGGCCGCTACCGCACCGACGATGGCCGAGCCCAGCGCCCCTCCGGTCACGCCCAGTGCCAGCACGATGAAGACGACCTCCGCGCCCTCCAGCAGGACCCCGTTGAACGCCATCAGGAATGCCGCGTGTGGTGATGCGTCCGCGTCGTCGTGGTGTCCGCCGCCGGGGCGCGGCCGGCCCAGGCGGACGGTGGCCTTAGAAAGCCACTTCACCCCGAACAGCAGGAGCAACCCCCCGATGATGGCGCGGAGCACCGGCAGCGGAACGGTGTGCAGTAGGCCGACGCCCAGCACCGCCACGGCCACGGCCAGGATGCCGGTCGCCGCGAGCGTCCCGTACAGCGCGGGCCCCCAGCTGGCCAGCGTCGCGGCGGCGATGACGATCACGGCCGCCTCCACAAATTCCACCAGTGCGCCGCCAAAGGCGGTGAACAGGTATCCCCAATGCAAACGCGTACCCTCCCTCGCATCCCACGGTGACTTGCGGCCCGGCGCTACATCGCGCCCAAGCCATGCGGACGGATCCCGCCACCCCACCCTTTCGCACAAGCCTTCTCCACTACCATTCCTTATGCGGCCGGGGCCCCGTATCCTTCCGCCGCAAGCCGCAAGCCGCAAGCCGCAAGCCGCAAGCCGCAAGCCGCAAGCCGCACGTGCGCAGGGGCGCATTTCCGCGGGGAGTCGCGATCCAGAGTCCGGGCATGGCGGGTCCGGTGGAGACGTTTTCGGGCCGATCGCCGACGTGGCGCCATTGGGGCGCATGGACTCAGGTCGTGGCGTCGTGTGGGCCGCAGGTGGGCCGGGCCCCGGGGCGAATCGGCGCCCGGGGGCGGTGTGGCGGTGGCCAATCGGATACCGATGTCCGAGGTGCGGCTGGCGGCGGCGGCCGTCGGCGCCGATCCGGAGTTTGGCACCCGTCTGGCCGCGTACTGGCGCGACCTGGGGGTCGAGCCGCCGGCCGCATGGCATCTTCAATACATGCGCCGCCTGCTGGTGGAAAACGGCCGCTCCCGGCACGCCTTTTGGGGTGAGTGCGCGGGCGCCCGCGTCGGTTTGGCCATCCTTCGTCTGGAGGAGGACTGGATGTGGCCGGCCCGGCGTGTGGGCCACATCGCGGAGTTCACCGTCTTTCAGCCCTGGCGGCGCCAGGGCCTTGGCAGGGCGATGGCCTGGGCCTGCTGCGATTGGCTGCGGGCGCAGGGCTGCGCTTCCATCGAACTGGACGTGCTGCCAGGCAACGTGCGGGCGCACGCCTTTTGGACGGCGGTCGGCGGCGAGGCGATCTGTGTCCGCATGCGGCTGCCCCTGCGCTGACTCCAGCGGCCGGCCCCCTGTCCTTGGCCGTCCGGGCTGGATTCGACCGCGGCCGGATGGACGGCGTGCGCTTGTACCCCGGTTGGACCCGGGCGTAGACTGCGCCATGGTCCATGATGCCCGTGTGGCGATACGGGGGGGCGGCCGGTGGCTGCGGCGGGGTTTGCCTGGGGGAGTCGCACGTTCGTGATGGGGATCGTGAACGCGACCCCCGATTCGTTTTCGGGGGACGGCTGTGGCGCGGACGTGGAGGGCGCCATCGCGCGGGGACTGGCCCACCTGGACGCCGGCGCCGACATCTTGGACGTGGGTGGCGAGTCCACGCGGCCGGGTGCCCAGCCGGTGGCGGCGGAAGAAGAATGCGAGCGCGTCGTGCCCGTGATCCGCGGCTTGAGGGCCCGCACGCAGGCACCGCTTTCGGTCGACACCTTCAAGGCGGAAGTGGCGCAGGCCGCCCTGGAGGCCGGTGCCGATATCGTCAACGACGTCTGGGGGTTGCGGCGGGACCGCGCCATCGCGTCCGCCGCGGCCCGCTTCGGTGCCACACTGGTCATCGTGCACAACCGGCCCGCCGAGGCGACCGTCGATCCGCTCGGCGGGATGTATCCGCGGGCGGTGTACGGGGACGTGGTGGCCGAGGTCGCGGCGGAACTCCAGGAGGCGGCGGGCTGGGCATTGGCCGCGGGGGTACCGGCCGAGCGCATCTGGCTTGACCCCGGGTTGGGTTTCGGCAAGACGCCGGCCCAGAGCCTGGAACTGCTGCGGCGCCTAGGCGGGTTGCGTCTGGGGTATCCACTCTTGGTGGGTCCGTCCCGCAAGTCGTTCATCGGCCGGACTCTCGGACTGCCGGTGGGCGAGCGGGACGAGGGCACCGCGGCGGCGGTGGCGCTTTCGGTCGCCTTCGGCGCGGATGTGCTGCGAGTCCACGACGTTCGCACCATGGTGCGCGTGGCGCGGATGGCCGACGCGGTGTGCCGCGGCGGTCCGGCGTGAATCCCCTCTCGGAGGCCGACGTCTATCGCGGCTATGAGGCATTGCTTGGGTTGCCGGACAAGGAGCGGGGCGGCGCCGATCTGCTCGGCTGGGATCCCCGCCGCATGCGGCGCTGGCTGGGACGGCTCGGCGACCCCCAGTTGCAACTGCGCTGCACCCTGGTCGCCGGCAGCAAGGGCAAGGGATCAACCGCCGCCATGCTGGAGGCGATGCTGCGCGCGGCCGGCCGCCGCACGGGGCTGTATGCGCAGCCGCACCTGCACCGCTACGCGGAGCGGATCCGCGTCGACGGCCGGCCGCTCACCCCGCCGGCGAGCCGCGCCGCGTTGGACCACGTCCTGGGCTTGGCGCCCGGTCCGGTGACCGCCTTCGAGGCGGCAACGGCTGCGGCCCTATGGGTGTTCGCGCGGTCGCGGGTGCAGGACGCGGTGCTGGAGGTCGGTTTCGGCGGCAGGCTGGACGCGGTCGCCGAGGCGGACCCGGCCGTGGTGCTGATGGCATCCCTGGAGTCTGAGCACGTGGACCTGCTCGGCCCGACGCTTGCAGATGTCGCGGCCCACGACCTGGCGCTGTGCCGCTACGGCCGCGTCTGCTGGTCCGTGCCGCAACCGCCTCCCGTCGACCGCTGGTGGGCCGACCGACTGCGGGCCCAGGCGGTGGACGGCGGGGTCGTTTCCCCACCCGAGGTGCTCGTGGGCGGGCGGGTGCGGTTGCGGACGCCGGCCGGTGCGGTCGACGCAGGCCTCCGTCTGCACGGTGCGTTCCAGCGGGTCAATGCGGCACTGGCCGCGGCGGGGGCGGCCAGCCTCGGCGTGGGACCCGGGGCGATGGCCGGCGGTCTGGAGGCCGTAAGCTGGCCGGGCCGTTTCGAATGCGTGTCGGACCGGCCGCTGGTGGTCGTGGACGGGGCGCACACCCCCGCCTCGGCCCAGGCCCTGGCGGCGGCGGTCCACTCCCTGGTCGGACCGCGGGGACGCGTCGCCCTCGTGGCGGGAATGCTGAGCGACAAAGACGCCGTCGGTTTTGCCTCCGCACTGCGGGTGCTGTGCGCCCGGACCGTCACGGTGGCACCGCGCCACCCCAGGGCACTGGATGCGGATGTGCTGGCCCGGGCCTTCGGGTCCGGGGCCGAACCCGCGCCCGACCTGGAAGCGGCCATGGCCCTGGCGCGGGCATGGGCCGGCGCGGACGGACTGGTGCTGGTCGCGGGCAGCCTGCACCTGGCGGCCGAGGCGCGGCTTGTGTGCGGTCAAAGTGCGTGCGTGTAGTCTGAGCTCCGGCGCACCCGGGATGGTGCCGGCGGGCCCCACGGATACGTCGTTACCGCTGCAGGAGGGCCGACCCCAGGGACGTGAAGAGGGAGGGGCCTGCCGGTTCCCTTGCCTCGGTATGGCCGCGCAATACCTTGCCAATGAACCACAAGCGGTTCAGCTCGTCCGGGCAATGGATCCTGCGGAGCGGCTTTTCGCCCGCTTCGTCCACCCTCCGTCCGCAGCGATCTCTTGCAAGGCGCCACCACGGGCCACAGACCGCGGGTACGGTTTCGTGCCGTTGCAGGGATGCGGCGCCGCGGCGCCAAGGCCGCTGCGCCGCGCTTCGCCGGGACGCCAACTCGGCCGTTTACGGGCGCGGCGATTCCTGCAGGGTCGAGGCCCGCAGGCCTCCACGGGCGCGCCGCCAGCGCACGGCGGTACACAGCAGCCAAGCGGCTGGGCCGGCGGTCTGCAGGGTGCGGGTTGCTGGTCCGACCAAGTCCTGGGCGGCCACCTTCGGATCGGACAGGTAGAGCGCGGGCAAACCGCGGACGACGGTACGGTGGAAACCGGCCAGGGGCAGGTGCGCCACCGCCGCGTCGGCTTGGCGGCCGAAAACGACCAGCCGCGCGGCGGCCGCGTTCGCGTCCGGATACCAGAACGTGAAGTTCATGTCTCCGCCCCGCCGGTCCTCTTCGCGGTCGATCCAATAGTCCAGCAGGATGTGCAGCCCGGTCACCCACGGGAAGTAGGCGCGGCGCAGCTTCAGCGCGGCCGCCTCGTCCAGCGCGCCGGCGGCGGCGGCGGCGAAGAGAGCGAAGATACCGAGTGTGGAGCCGGTGGCGGCGGCGATCTCCCACCAGTCGAGGCCGGGGGCCTCCGCGGCAAGACCGGCCGCCCAGTCGCGGACGGCCTGTTCCCGTTGTCTGGGGCGGTGTTTGTGCTCCTGGAGGTCGGAGTACCAGGCCGCCAGGCGCGCGGCCTGGGTGCAAAAGGCCCCGCGCGCCCGTGCCGGCAGGCGCAAGACCTCCGCCTGACAGGTCGCCACCAGGGCGTCCAGGTAGCCACCGTCATCGCGGCGCGGATAGTCGTCGTAGAAGGAGGAACCGGGTGCCGTCGTCGACGGCGCCTGCACCGCGGCGCGCATGGCGTCGTGCAACCGGCGGAAGGCGGGCGCCCCGGCGGCGGGGGCGCGGTCGCAGAGGTTGTCCAGGTAGTCGCTGATGGTCTGTAGAGCGATGATATAGCGCAGGGCGGCCGGGGCGGCGCCCGCCGCGGCCAGGGCATAGATGGCGCCGCCCTCGCAGTGGAAGCGCTTATCGTGCAGACTGGCCAGGGCGTGGCGGCGCAACTCCGGATCCGGGATGGCGGCGGCCGTGGCCTGCCACGGAGCCATCGCCTGCGCCACGGCGCGGGACAGACCGGGCAGGGCGAGCACGACGCCGAGCGGGCTGGTCGGGGTACGCTGCACGTGCATGCGGTCAGCATACCCGCTGTCCGCCGCGGGCCGGAAGGCCTGGACCCGGCAGGGGCTGGTCGCCTCGGGGACGAAGTGCCACGCGGCCGGGAGCCGGAGGGAGAGGGTGCCAGGTGCCGGGCGTCGTCCGGCGGGTCGGAGTGCTCGTCCATGCCGACAAACCTGGCGCGCTTCCACTGACGGCGCGGTTGGTGGCGTGGTTGCAGGCGCGCGCCGTGGAGGTTGCGGTGCTGCCGGAGGTGGGCGCGGCGCTGGGCGGCGGCGTGTCGGTTTGCCTGTTGCCCGAAATGGCCTCGCAGTGCGGTTTGGTGATGGTGCTGGGCGGGGATGGGACGCTGCTGGGTGCGGCCCGGCGGACGGCGCCGTACGCTCCGGCCCTCTTGGGTGTCAATCTGGGGCGCCTCGGGTTCTTGACCGAATTGGAGCAGGCGGAACTGTTTGCCGAGCTGCCGGGCATCCTGTCGGGCCGCTTCGAGATCGACGAACGTGCCATGCTGGCCGCGGTGGTGCGCGGCGGTGCGTCGGAGGCGCAGACCTACCTGGCGCTCAACGACGTGGTCGTTGCCAAAGGACCGTTCTCGCGCCTGATGCGCTTGTGCGTGCGCTCCGGGGGGCGCGAGGTGGCCGCCTACCCCGGCGACGGGGTCATCCTTTCCACCCCCACCGGGTCGACGGCATACGCCCTTTCTGCGGGTGGACCCATCCTGCATCCGCAGGTGCACGGAATCTTGATCACGCCCATCTGTCCGCACAGTTTTTATGCGCGACCGACGGTGGTCGGCGCTGGCGAGCGGTTGCGGGTCGAGGTCTCGTCCGTCGCCGGTCCGCACGGCCCGGTGGATGTGGCGCTGACGGTCGACGCCCAGGAAGGCCGATCCCTGAGGCCAGGCGAGTGGGTCGATGTCTCCGCTGCGCCACAGCGTGCCCGCCTGGTCCGCCGGCCCGGCTGGAACTTCTACGAGGTGTTGCGCGGCAAGCTTGCCGATGGCGGTGTTCGTGGAGGCGGCTGAGGCGCCGCCGCGGGTCGAGCCGGCTGTACCGGCGCCCTGCCGCCGGGTGAGGGGAGGTCCGACCCAGGGTGCGTACCAAGGAGCAGCGGCAGGAGCGCATCCTGCAGTTGGTGCGGACGCGTGCGGTGGACACGCAGGAAGACCTGGCCGCCCTGTTGCACGCCGAGGGGTTTACCGTCACCCAGGCGACCGTCAGCCGTGACATCCGCGAACTGAGGTTGGCCAAGGTCCCGACGGGCGCGGGCCGCTCCCGGTACGCCGTGGCCAACGGGGCTCCCGGCGAACGCCTGCGCCAACTGGTCCGCGATTGCGTCACCGGGGTGGATGCCAGTGAGAACATCGTGGTGCTCAACACGCTTCCAGGGATGGCGCAGGCGGTGGCCGAGGTGCTGGACGGCGTGGGTGCCCCAGAGGTGATCGGCACGATCGCCGGCGAGCGGGTGGTCTTTGCCGTGATCAAGCCGCGGGCCGCGGTGCCGGCGTTTCTGGCACGGCTGCGCGGGCTGCGCGGGCAGGAAGCGGGCGGCACCGGGGCGATGCCGTCGTCACCCTGAACCGCGAACCTTGCCGCGACCCCGATGCGCCGAGACCGCAGACCCGAAGCCGCCGCAGGGGGCGAAAGGTGCGCCGGGCGCGCCGGGTGGACACAGGGAAGCGGCCGGCGGTGGGGAAACCGGCGGGTGCGTGCGGTGGTCGGGCCACCCCCCGGCGGTCGGTTGCTGCGGGTGCGGTGGTGCCGGTGCGCATGGGCCGTTCGCGGGATCAGCGAGCCCGTGGGGTGCCCTGACGGGGCCGTCGAGGGTCGGTGTGTGCGGCCGGGCCGGTTGCGGCGGAGCGTGGCGCCCTGCGGGCGCAACCCGGTCCGGGTGGAGGTTCCGGCGTGCGCGGCGGTGTCGCCGCGCGGCCCGAGTCCGCCGGTTGCCCAGGCCCCGCGAGGGGCAAATCGTGGGACGAAAGGGGCAAGGCCTGGTCGGGCTGGCGGTGTGGAACGGCGGGCGACCGGCCTATCCACATATGCGGACCAGGGCGGGCAGCTTGTTGCGCAGGCTCGAGGTGGAGCAACTGGCCATCCTGCAAGAGGCGGCGGTGGCGTTCGGTCCCGGGCTTAACGTCCTGACGGGTGAGACCGGCGCTGGAAAGTCGCTATTGCTGGACGCGTTGTTGTTGGCCCTGGGCGGCCGGGCGGACGCCGGGCTGGTGCGCGACGGCGCGCGCTCATTGCGCGTGACCGCCGAGTTCGCGCTACCCACGTCGGATCCGCTCTGGCAGGTTCTTGCCGCGGAGGGCCTGGAGCCGGATGACGGAGTCTTGGTCCTGACGCGCGAACTGGGTCGGGATGGGCGTTCGACCTGCCGGGTGAACGGCCGCCTGGTGACCGCCGGGACCCTGCGTACCGCTGGGGCGCATCTGGTGTCGGTGTTGGGGCAGGGTGGCCAGGGGCGGTTGGCCCAGCCGGCGGCGCAACTCGCCTTCGTCGACGCCTGTGGCGGCGCGGACTTGGCGAGGGCGTCCGCCGAGGTGGCCGGCGTCTATGCCCTTTGGCGCGAGGCGGTCGACGCCCGCCGGGAATTGGGTGGGGGATCGCAGGATCGCGCCCGCCGGAGGGACGACCTGGCGGCGGCGGTGCGGGAGATCGACGCCCTGGGCCTGCGGGTGGACGAAGAGGCCGAGTTGGAGGTACGGCGCCGGCGGATGGCGGCGGCCGGCCGGTTGTTGGAGTCGGTAGGCCGGACGCTGGAAGCGCTGTGCGACGGCGACGGCTCCGCACGCGACCGGTTGGGCCACGCGGCGGCGGAGATCGGGTCGGTGTCCCGCCTGGACGATGCGCTGTCCGAGGCCGTCGGCTTGCTGGATCAGGCGTGCATCGCGGTGGACGAGGCGGCGCGCCTGCTGCACACGTACGCCGAGGGCCTGAACTTCGACCCCGGGGCCGTAGCGGAGTTGGAGGAGCGCTGGTCCGCCATCCAGCGATGCAAGCGCCGGTATGGGGGCGACGCGGCGGCGGTGCTCGCCTACCGCGATGAGGCCGAGGCGCAGGTGCGGGCCCTGGAGGCGGCGGAGGCTGAAGCGGCTGGGCTGGAGGCCGAGATCGAGGCGCGCGGCCGCGAACTGGGATCGGCTGCGGCCAGGCTGGGCGTCCTGCGGCGCCAGGCGGCCGAATCCCTGGAGGCCGCGTTGGCGGAGCAGTTGCAGGATTTGGGCATGGCGGGGGCGCGATTGAGGATCGGCCTGGAGGTCGCCGAAGACCCCGCCGGGGTGATGGTGGGGGAGACGCGCCTGCGCTGCGGGCCGGCGGGATGCGAACGGACGATGTGGCTCTGGGCGGCCAACCCCGGCGAGGGTGGCCAGGAACTGGGCCGGGCCGCTTCGGGTGGGGAGCTTTCGCGGCTGTATCTGGCGCTGCACGCCCTGCGGGCCGAGACCGGGGACGTGCCCACGCTGGTGTTTGACGAGGTGGACGCCGGGGTGGGCGGTCGCGCCGCCGCGGCGGTCGCGGCGCGGTTGGCTGCCCTGGGGGCGCACCGCCAGGTGCTCTGCGTCACACACCTGGCGACGGTGGCGGCGGCGGCGGAGCGCCAGTTCGCGGTCGGCAAGCGTACGGTCCAAGGGCGGACCGCCGCTGAGATTGTGGAGTTGCAAGGTGCGGAGCGCGTCCGCGAGTTGGCGCGCATGTTGGACGGCAGTGCGTCCGCCGGCGCGATCGCCCACGCCCGGGAACTGCTGCAGCGGCGGTCGCGGCCGGCGGGTTGAGGACGGGAGGGGGCGGCCGTGGCGTGATCTTCCTGGCTGCGATCGTCGTGGGGATCGTCGCCGGTTGGGCCGGCGGCGGGCGGCTGATCGCCCTGTCCGAGGTGCGGCTGCACGCCTGGCCGGCAGTGTTGGCGGGCGTCCTGTTCAACGTGCTGCTGCCGCTGCTGTGGCCTGGCCTGCGCGCCCACCTCTGGGCGGAACTGGCCCGGGCCTGTCTACTTTACGGTGCGATCGGCTATTTGCTATGGGCCAACCGGGCGATGGCCGGCGGCGCCGCGGTGGCGGCGGGTATGGTGTGCAACGCCGTGGCGACGCTGCGCTACGGTGGCCGCATGCCGGTCTGGGTGGCGGCCGCCTGGCGTCAACTCGCCGCCCGGGCGCGCTTGGTGGCCGGTGGATATGTGGACCACGCGCCCATGTGGCACCCGCACCTTGTCGGCTGGCTCGGCGATGTGTTCACGGTACCACCTCCCCTGCGTCCCGACGTGTTCAGCATCGGTGATGTCGGCATCGCCATCGGGTTGGCCATGTTCCTCTCCGCAGCCATGCGCCCGCGCCGCGGGTCCCTCACGACGGGCTCATAGCCCGGGGGCGTCGTGGGGATGGTGGGAGTGGGGGGCGATCGGCCCTCCCGCGGGGGGCGAGGCAAGCTGCGCGGGCGGATGACGCGCTGGCTCGGGGCGGTGCTGGCCGCCGTCGTGGTCTTCGCCGGTCGGGCGCCCGGGGCACGGGCCGCCCTGCGCCTGCCTGGGACGATCTCCATTGCGGTCGGGCAGAGACAGCGACTCGACCTGGGTCTGCCAGGTACGGTGGCCGTGCGGGTCAGCGGCTCCGGTGCCAAGTGGTTGAACGTCGACGGAGCCCCGGCCATGACGTGGCGGGAGGTTCCGGCGGCGGCGCTGTGGCTTGAGCCGCTGCGCCCCGGATCCACCACGATGCAGTTGCGTCTGTTTGGGTTCATGCCATGGCGGCCGGTGCGGCTGCGGATGGTGCAGGTTCCCCGGGTGACGGTGGGAGGCCAGTCCATCGGCGTCGTGCTGCACGGCGACGGCCCGCTGGTGGTGCGGACGGTCCAGGTGCCGCAGGCCGGTGGGGCCGTCGCATCGCCCGCCGCCGGGGCGGATCTGGAGGCGGGAGACGTCGTGGTGGCGGCCGGCGGCCGGCCCGTGCGCAGCCCGCAGGCGGTCTCGCGCGCAGTCCAGTCGGTGGGGCGGATGGGAGGCTCGCTCACGCTGACCGTCCTGCGCCACGGCCGCATGGAGTCGGTGCGGGTGCACCCGGTTCGGTCGCCGACGGGCCGCTATCTGATTGGGGCCTGGCTGGTGCGCGACGGGGCATCCGGCGTCGGCACCCTCACCTTTTACAGGTCGCCGCTGGGTCCGTACGGGGCCCTGGGCCATCCGGTCCTCAACGCGTCCGGGCAGCCGCCGCAGATGGCTGCCCCGGGCATCCTGTGGCCGACGGTGATTTCCGGACTGATCCCGGGTCGTCCCGGCCGGCCGGGCGAGAAGGTCGGCCAGTTGGAACCCGGCGGGCGCCCGCTGGGCAGCGTGCGCGCCAACACCCCCGTGGGGGTTTTCGGCCGGTTGGCCGCGGCGCCTGCGGCCGGTGTTCCGGGGGAGGTGCTGCCGATGGCGCTGGCGGACCAGATCCAGGTCGGCGCCGCGCACCTGTTGACGGTGTTGGACGGCCAAGAGGTCCGCTCCTACCGCGTCGAGATCACCGCCGTGCTGCCGCAACGCAGGATGAGTAGCCGTGGCTTCGTGCTGCGCGTGGTCGACCCGCGTCTGCTGTCGGCCAGCGGCGGCATCGTTCAGGGCATGAGCGGCAGCCCCATCGTGCAGGACGGCCGCCTGGTCGGGGCCGTCACCCACGTCTTCGTGGACGAACCGGCCCGCGGCTACGGCGTCTGCGGCTGCTGGATGGCGTCGATGGCGGGGTTGTTGCCATCGACGCCCGATGGCGCGTCCTGACGAAACGAGGCTGACGTTCGTGGTATGGGTTACCCATCTCATGGCAGGACCCCCTCTGCCCGACCAGAATCCAACGCGTGCGGCCGGCCCCGCACCCCGCGGCCGAGGCGGTGCATCGACCGGTCGATCGTCGGAAGAGGTGGAGAGCTTGGCCGTCAGCGCCGAATCGGTGGCCCCATACCGGATCCTGGTGGCGGACGACAATCGCGAGTTCTGTGACCTGCTTGCCCAGTTCATTCAGAGCCAGAGTGACTTTAAGCTCGTGGGGGTGGCGCAGAACGGCCGCCAGGTGCTTGAGCTTGTGGAAAGCGAAAGCCCTGATGTGCTGATTCTGGACATCATCATGCCGCACCTCGATGGCATCGGCGTGTTGGAGCAGTTGAACGCGCTTGGGTTGCCGCGCCGACCGCGCGTGATCATGTTGACGGCGTTCGGCCAGGAAAACATCGCCCAGAGGGTGGTGTCCTTGGGGGCGGACTATTACATCCTGAAGCCATTCGACCTTGCCGTCCTGACCAAGCGCATCCGGCAGATCGCGAGCGGCCAGGCGGTCAAGCGACCACAGGGGGAGGCGCGGAGCCTCGAGTTCGAGGTGACCGAGGTCCTGCACGAGATCGGTATCCCCGCCCACATCAAAGGCTATCTCTATCTCCGCGAGGCCATCTGTCTGGTCGTCCAGCGGGTGGAACTCCTCGGCGGCGTCACCAAGGAGCTTTACCCGACGATCGCCAAGCGCTTTCAGACGACGCCCAGCCGGGTGGAGCGGGCCATCCGCCACGCGATCGAGGTCGCGTGGAGCCGTGGCAATGTGGATCTGATCCACAGCCTGTTCGGGCATACGGTGAACTCCGATCGGGGCAAGCCGACCAACTCCGAGTTCATTGCGATGGTGGCGGACAAGCTGCGCATGGAACTGCGCTCCTGAACGCGATGCAGGAAATCGATGGGTCGTGGTGGTAATTCCGCTGTGACGGGGCGGCGGATAGGGCGATCCGTCCCGCCACAGCGGATCTCCCGGATGGTACGAGGGGTGGGGGCTCAGTGGAGGAAGGCCAGGGATCGGCCGGGACTCGCGCCAAAGTGTCGGTGCGTTCCGTGGAGCAACTCATCGAAGGGTTCGCCGCGGTGGAAGGCGCGCGCATCGTGCTGGACGACTGGGGCGCGGTGCAGCAGATCCATGTGCTGGCCGACGACTCGCGCCCGCCCAAGGCGATCGCGCGCGACATCCAGTCCGGCCTCCAGGCCCGATGGGGTTTGGTGGTCGATCATCGGCGGATCAGCATCGCCCAGATGGAAGATGTCGCGCCGCGCCCCCAGTGGTCGCGCCTCCGCCTGGAACAGTTCGCGGTCAGTACCGATCCGGTGCGCGGGCGCATCGAGATCGCGGTGAGCCTCGCGCCGGACGGCGGTCGCGACGCCACAGGGCGTTCGCCGTTGTCCGGCACCTCCCTTTGGCAGGGGAGGGCTGCCGGTGCAAGCGGCGCGGGGACCGGGCTGCGTCTGGCGTCGGAGGCGACGCTCCAGGCCCTGAACCAGGCGTTGCGGCCGGACCACGCCTTCAGCGTCGCCGATATCGGGCGGATGTCGCTTGGGGGCCAGGAGATCGTGGTCTGCCTGCTGCAGTACCACGCGCCCCGCGGGGCGGTCGAGATGCTCAGCGGCTCCGCGCTTGTCCGCAGCGAACCGCTGGAGGCGGCGGTGCGGGCCGTGCTCAACGCCAGCAACCGCTCGTATGGGATCGCCGGGCGGCGCTTGGGCGCCGGAAGCCTGACCCAGGACTTATCGGCGACGGAGGCGGCCGCCGGTCAGGAATCCGAAGACCACTGACCGTGCCCTTTGGGCGAATGCCCGCCTTCAGTTGTGGGCGCGCGCCAGTGCCATCCATGCCCTCAGGCCCGGTCCGGTGCGCACGACCGCCAGCCAGCGACGGAACTCGCGGACGCTGCCGTAAAACCGCAATCCTTGCCGCGGTCCGCGGAGCATGCCATCGAGGGTGGCCACGTGCATCCCCCCTGCCGTCTGGACGCCCAGGCGCGTCCCCCGGTAGCATGTGCGGGTGCCGCGGCGAACATGCCGGTGTGGCCTGTGGAGCCGTCGTGGGGGGCTCGCGCGTGGGGGAGTCTTCTTCGGTGAATCAGGCCGAAGTGTGGGTCGACCTGCATGTGCATCTGGGCCGGGCGGCCGGGCGGCCGGTGAAGATCAGCGCCTCCCCGGCCCTGGACCTTGCCGGTGTTCTCGCCACAGCCAAGGCCGCCGTCGGATTGGATGGCGTGGGCGTCGTGGATGCCTGCACGGTCGGTGGCCTGGCGGACCTGCGCGCGGCGGTGGCCGCAGGGGCGCTTCGTCCCGTCGCCGGCGGCGGTCTGGTCGCGGCGGACGGGCTGGTCATCTTGCCGGCCGCCGAGGTCGAACTCGACATGGCTGGGCACCGGGTGCATTTTGTGGCGCTGCTTCCCGATCTGGACGCCGCGTCGTCCCTGGGGCAGCGACTCGCGCGGCATGTGCGCAATCCCTGGCTGTCGAGCCAGATGGCCCACGATCTGGACCCCGCCGGCCTGCTGGCCATGGCTGCCACCGTTGGCGGTGTGGTGTGGCCGGCCCACGCCTTCACTCCGCACCGCGGTCTCTACGGGTGTGCCGTGCGTTCCGCGGCGGCGCCGCCTCCGCTGGGGCTCGGGCCGCGGGTGTTCGAGGGCTTTATCGCCGTGGAACTCGGTTTGTCGGCGGACACCGCCATGGCGGACCGACTGGGCGAACTGGCGGAACTGAGCTTTGTCAGCAACTCCGATGCCCACGGGCTGGCGACCCTTGGCCGTGAGGTGAACCGGATGCGCCTTCGCGGGCCGCTCGACTTCACGGGCGTCGTGCGCTGCCTGCGGCGCGAGGCGGGATTCGAGATGGTGGCCAACTACGGGATGGAGCCGGCGATGGGGAAGTATCACCGAACGGGGTGCCTACGGTGCGGCCGCACGGCGGATGGTCCGCCGCCACAAGCGTCCTGTGCCGACTGTCCGGGCTCCCGCGTCGTGACCGGGGTGCTCGACCGGTTGGCCGCGATCGCCGACCGGGCCGAACCGCAGCATCCTGCCCACCGCCCCCCCTATCACCGCCAGGTGCCGCTTTCGAGCCTGCCCGGGGTCGGCCCGCGTACCCTCGGTCGTTTGCGCTCGGCGCTGGGCCCGGATCTGGCGGTCCTGCATCGAGCGGAGGCCGACGCGATCGCCGCCGTCGCGGGTGGGACGGTGGCCCGGTGGATTCTGGCCGCCCGCCAGGGGAGGTTGCGGCTGCAGGCGGGCGGCGGCGGCACCTATGGCAAGGTGCTGGGGGTGGCGCGACTGGCATAGCCTCCGCCGGGACGGTGGTGCCCGTGCCGTGGCTGCGGATGCGCATCGTGCGCTGGCGCCGGCCGGCGCCGCGCTGGCCCGGCCTTGCCGCTGCGGGTGCCTTGACCGGTGGTCTCGCGGCTGGGGTGGTGGCGGCCTACGCATTGGCGCCGGCGGAGCGCGCCGCCCTTGGGGCGGCCATTGCCGCGTACGTTCGCAGCCGCGCCCATGGCCGCGGCCATGTTCTGGGCCCGGCCCTGCGCGGTTGGCTGCAGGCGGCCGCGCCGGTCTGGGCCGCGGGGATGGTGCGCGGCGTCGGGGTGCCGCTGGCGATCGCCGCGCTCGCCCTGCATGCGTTTGCCCTCGGAATGGGACTGGGGGTCGCCGCGGCGAGCGGCGGAGTGGCCGGCTTGGTCGCCGGGGCCCTGGCCATCCTGCCCGGCAATCTCCTGGCGCTTCCCGCCCTGGCGTGGATGGGCGGCCGCGCGGTCGCCCTTGCGGCCCGCCCGGCGGCGAGTCCCCTGCCGCCGACGTACGTGCGCGTCGGCGCGACGGTACTGATCGGGGTCACCCTCAGCAGCGTGGGGGAGGCGGAACTGGCGCCGCTACTCTTGCACGCCTTTCACATCGGGGGCTGAGCCGGCACGGCCGCGGTCGGCTTGGAAAGGAGGGGCCCGGTCGGGATGGCGCCCGACCAGGCCCCTTGCTGTGCCGGTGCGTTGGACGCGGGGCGGCGGCTCAGGGCGCGATGCCGAGTGCCAGGGCGGTGAGGCCGAGTGCCAGGGCGGCCACCGCCACCGCCGCGCCGGCCAGGGCGACCAGTCGCGGTGCGATGGTGCGCCGCCGGGCCACCATGAGCATCGACGGCAGGCTGATGGCCGGCAGCGCCAGGAGCAGCACGCCGAAGCTGCCGGCGCCCAGGCCATACCGGGAGAGGACCTGTAGGATCGGCACCTCCCCCGCCGTCGGGATCACAAAGAGGGTGCCGGCGATCGCGAACGCAGGCAGGAGCCAGAGTGCCGCTCCGATCGCCGGATTCATGGCCGGAAACAACCAGGCGCGCGCGAAACCCAGGAGCAGGACGATGACGAGCCATTCCGGCACCACGCCGAGCGCGAGGCCCGCCAGGCTGTGCAGCCAACGCCGCCAGACGTTGCCGTCCTCGTCCTGGGCGGGAGGTTGCGGCAGTCCGGAGGCGTCCCCGGCCGCGTCCCCCGCGAAGCGGTTGACCAGCCAGCCGGCACCCAAGACCAGGACCGCGCCGGCGACGATGCGCACCAGGGCCCAGCGCCAGCCGAGCACAAAGCCGATGAACACGATCGTAGCCGGATTCAGCACCGGATTGCCGAGCCAATAGGCAATCGCCGCGCCCGGCGCGACGCGACGGGCCCCGAGCCCCACTGCCAGTGGGGCGCTGCAGCACGTTCACATCATGGACGGCGTTGCGGCGAGTCCCGCCAGCGCGACCGAGCCGAGCCCGCTGCTTCCCAGCAGGCGGCGCAGCCAGTCTGCCGGGATCAGCGCCTGCACGCCGGCGCCAAGCAGCAGGCCGAGGACCATGGCCTGCCAGACGTCGCCCACGTAGGTGCGCGTATACGTCCAGGCCGTGGCGAGCGACGGCGCCGGGGCGGCGGCGGCCGTGCCGCTGACGATCGACCCGCCCAGGGTGTGGTGTGCCGCGGCGGCCAGGCTCTTATGGAAGAGCGGGTCCCACTTCACGTAGAACAATCCCGCGACGGCGATAGCGGTGAACACGGCGATGCCCCACGCAGCGCGCACCGGTCGCGGCGCCGAGCGCGTGATGGACGTTTGGGCCAAGCAACACACATCCTTCCGCTGGCGGAACCCTTCATCTCAGCATAACTGGGTATGCGGCGGCCGCCAACGGATCATGCCGGATGCGCATCGGGGATGGGATGGATGCCCCGGGTCGCCGTCACGATGCACCAAGCGCCCCGTTCCTGTACGCAGGTGCCGGAGCGGGCCAGGAGGCCGCAGACCTCCGCACCATACACCTCGCCCAGCGGGGGGCAACCGGGGCGTGGTGCGGCCAAAAGGGTCCGTTGCACCGCAGGCGGGTCCGCGGCCTGGCGCCAGGTGGTGGAGTGGGCTTCCAGTTCGAACGGGCAGAACAGTTCGGGGGAAAAGGCCGCCTCCAGTGCCTCGCGGCGGAGCGCGAAGGGTAGGCGCCGCCAGCGTTGCAGAGCGGCATCGCTTTGTTCCGAGGATGGCGCGGGCAGAAGCGGCTCGGCGTCGCCGTGCAGGAGTTCGAAAGCAGCCATCCGCCCCCCCGGACGCAGCACGCGGGCAAGTCCCGCGATGACGCTGGGCAGTGCCTCCTGCGCATACTGCAGTACGGAGCGGGCGACGACGGCGTCGACCGTCAGCGATTCGAGCGGCAGGTTCACCATATCCGCGTGCAGCCAGCGCACCCGCTCGGCCAGCGGGTGGGATCGGACCGACGTCCGGGCCTGTTCCAAGAGTTCAGCGGAAATGTCCAGGGCCAGAACCGTGCCCTGCGGACCGACCGCATCCAGCAGTGCGGGGAGGAACTCGCCGGTGCCGCAGCCGAGTTCGAGGACGGTCTGGCCGGGCGCCGGAGCCGTGGCCTGCAACAGGCGCTGGCGGATCCCCGCGATGAAGGCGAGGGCCGCCTGTGCCTCTTCGGGGGTGGCTGCGTTGAAGCGGGTGCGGTTCAACCAGTCGGCCCAGATGTCGGGCATGGTCTGCCTGGTTGGAACAGGGCGTGGCATCGAGCGTTCGATCCCTCACCGCGTCCACGTGACCAGGCCTGCGCCCCCCTTCAGCTTTGAATCGCCCCCGGCCCGTCCTGCGGGCGGGCGGCGGGGGCTCACGGCGGGTGTGCCGCACGCCCCACCCCCAGGGCCCACGCCCTACATCGTATGGTCGCCTTCGTCGGCCGCGTTCCCTGCACCTGCCAACCGCTTGAAGGTGGTTGCCTTCGGCGCTACGCTGGTCGCGCAAGCTCGGCAACCGCGGTCCCGTCCAGGGGGGGATCGACATGCGCATCGGGGTGCCACGCGAGGTCAAAGACGGCGAATACCGGGTTGCGCTGACACCGGCGGCGGTCCACGCGCTGGTCGAAGACGGGCACGATCTGGTCGTGGAGCGCGGGGCGGGAGAGGGTAGCGGCTGGGCCGACCCGGAGTTCCTAGCGGCGGGCTGCCGGCTCGGCGACACCTCGGAGGCCTGGGGCGGCGACCTGGTGGTCAAGGTCAAAGAGCCCCAGCCGGGAGAGTTCGTCCACTTTCGCCCCGGATTGGTGCTGTTTGCCTACCTGCACCTCGCCCCGGCGCCGGAACTCACCACGGCGCTGGTGTCTTCCGGCATGGTCGCCATCGCTCTGGAGACGGTCCAGCGCGGCGACGGCCACCTGCCCCTGCTGGCCCCCATGAGTGAGATCGCCGGCCGGATGGCGGTGCAGGTCGGCAGCCACTTTTTGCAGCGGCCGTTGGGCGGCAGCGGCATCCTCCCCGGGGGCGTGCCTGGAGTGGCCCCGGCCCGCTGCGCGATCGTCGGTGGGGGTACCGTGGGCCATGGCGCGGCGCGGGTCGCCCTGGGCCTCGGCTACCGCGTCACCCTCCTGGACATCCAGCCGGATCGGCTGCGCGCCCTGGACGACCGCTTCGACGGACGCGTGGACACGGTGGCCGCCCAGCCGCTCGCGGTCGCCGCCGCCGTGGTGGAGGCGGATTTGGTGGTGGGGGCGGTGTTGGTGCCCGGTGCGCGGGCCCCGCGCGTCGTGAGTGAGGCGATGGTCCGGGCCATGCGCCCCGGGAGTGTCGTGCTGGACGTCGCGGTCGACCAGGGGGGGTGTGTCGCGACCTGCGACCACCAGAGCACCCACCAGGATCCCACCTACATCCGCCACGGGGTCGTGCACTATGCCGTCGCGAACATGCCCGGGGCGGTGCCGCGTACGGCTACGGCCGCGCTCGCCAACGCGACGCTGCCCTTCCTGCGGGCCATGGCCGCCCGCGGGTGGCGCCAGGCGGCGGAGGCCGACCCGGCGCTGGCGCTCGGGGTCAACGTGGCTGGGGGAGCCGTGGTCTGCGCACCGGTCGCCCAGGCCCAGGGTCTTGAATGTCCGCCGCTGGCGTCCATCGGTGTCTGATGCCCGCCGATTGCCCGACGACTGCCGGACGAAGATTGAGATGGGCGAGAAGGTCTGGTTTCCGTCCGGGTCGGTGCCGCCGCTCGTGGAAGCGCGTGCTGGCCGCCCCCCCGGCGTCTGGAGGCAGCAAGGATGGCCGTGGCACCGTCCCCGCGGGTGTGCAGCGGCCCTGTCGCGTCCTTCACCGCCTATCTGGCGGCGGAGCGCGGGTTGGCGGCGCACAGCGTCGCGGCCTACCGGCGCGACCTGGAGGATTTCGAGCGCTTTCTGCTCGCGCGCGGCCAGGCCCTGGCCGGACCTCCCGACCCGGACGGCGCGGAGGCTTACCTGCGATCGCTGGTGGAACTTGGCCGCGCCCCGACGACCATTGCCCGCCGGCTTTCGGCGTTGCGCGCCTATGAGCGGTATTGCCTGGAAGAAGGCGCGCGGCCGGAGCGGCCGGGCGGCTTGGCCCGGTTGCCGCGGCCGGGGCGCCGTCTGCGTCTGCCACGGGTGCTTGGGGTGCATGAGGCGGCGGCCCTCTTGGAGGCCGTGCGCGCCGACGGACCGATCGGCCTGCGCGACCGGGCGGTGGTCGAGTTGCTGTATGCCAGCGGGTTGCGGGTGTCGGAACTGGTCGGTCTGGATCAAGGCGACATCGACCTGGAGCGCCGGTCCCTGCGCTGTTTCGGCAAGGGAGGCCGCGAGCGCGTGGTGCCGTTCGGCCGCCCGGCGGCCGCGGCGGTGGAGCGCTACCTTCAGGAGGGCCGGCCGGCTCTGGACCGTGGCGGGCGGCGGTCCGGCGACGCCGTCTTCCTGGGGTCGCGCGGAGGCCGGCTGGCGCGCCAGACGTGCTGGAGGCTGTTGAAGCTGTATGCCCGGGCCGCCGGGCTGCCGCGGCCGCCCTCGCCGCACGTGCTGCGACACAGCTTTGCCACGCACCTGCTGGCCGGCGGCGCGGACCTGCGCGTCGTCCAGGAGTTGCTGGGCCATGCGGACATCGGGACGACGCAGCGGTACACACACCTCACCCTCGGCCACCTGCGGCAGGCGTACCTGCAGGCACATCCTCGAGCGCGAAGATAGGGGGAGACCGCGACGTACTTGCACCTCGACCCATATCTGTTGCGGCTGGGACCGCTGGGCATCCGCTGGTACGGGGTGTTCATGGCGATCTCCATGGCCATCGGCATCCGCTACTTCGTCCGCCGCGGCAGGCAGGCCGGTGTGGATGAGGACACGCTGTATAACATGGCGCTGTTGAGCATCCTCGCGGGCGTCGCCGGGGCGCGGCTAGTGTATGTGCTGACGAATTGGCACTACTTCCAACTGCATCCGGCGCAGATCCTCCAGATCGAACAGGGCGGGCTGGCGATTCACGGGGCCATTGTCGGCGGGGTGGCCATCGGCATGTGGTATGCCTGGATCCGGCGCCTTCCCTTCTGGGCCCTGGTGGACGGGATGGTCCCCGGGATCTGTGTGGGTGTGTTCCTGGTGCGCATCGGCAACATTTTCAACGGTGAGATTCTCGGTCACGCGGCGGTGCTGCTCGGGGGGCACCGCCAGCCGGCCCAGGTGTATGAGATGGTGTTTGCCCTCATCCTCTGGGCCGTCTACTGGCGGCAGTTGCGCAGGGATCCCGCGGACGGCGTACCGTTTTGGACGTTCATGCTCGGTTACAGTATTCTGCGCTTCATGAGTGAGGCCTTTCGCGACAATCCGCAATACGGGATGCACTATACCAACCACTACCTGGGTATCGGCTTCGCGACGCTGGAGCAATGGTTCACGCCGCTCATCCTGGCGTTGACCCTCTGGGCCCTGGCTTGGCGGCGCGGCGTCGACCGGCATACATTCACCGAAGGCCCTCGCTGGTCGCCTGGACCGGCGGGCATGGCCGCGGTACCCCAGGGAAGCGGCGAGGGGGCGTAGGTGATCGCGGGGCAGAAGGGCTCGGGGGACCGTCGTCGACGCCTGCCGCCCGTGCACGCGTTACTGGCGGACGCCCGGCTGGAGTCTTGGCAGGAGCGACTTGGCCGGGACGTCGTGCGCCGCGGGGTCGCCGCGGTGTTGGCCGTGGCGCGGACGCAGGCCGAGGCGGGGGATGTTCCGGACGCGGCCGCCATCCTGGACCGGGTAGAGCGGCGGCTGCGTGGAGAGTCGCGACCCCGCCTGCGGGCGGTGATCAACGCCACCGGCATCGTGCTGCATACCGGTCTGGGGCGCGCGCCCCTGGCAGCGGAGGCCGTGGAGGCGGTGGCGCGCGTCGCCGCTGGGTACAGCAACCTGGAGTTCGACCTCCAGGATGGCGAGCGCGGCGACCGCCACGCACTGGTGGCGTCCGCGCTGGGCGAACTCACGGGTGCGCCCGCGGCGATGGTCGTCAACAACAACGCCGCCGCGGTGCTGCTGCTTTTGGCCGCTCTGGCGGCGGGGCGCGAGGTGGTCGTCTCGCGCGGCGAACTGGTGGAAATCGGCGGCAGCTTCCGCATCCCAGAGGTGCTGGCGCAAAGCGGCGCGTCCCTGGTCGAAGTCGGCACGACCAACCGCACCTACGCCCGCGATTACACCGCGGCGACGAAGCGGCCCGGCGCAACGGTGGCCCTGCTGCTCAAGGTGCACCAGAGCAACTTCCGCCAGGTCGGCTTCACGGCGGCACCGGGCATCGCCGAATTGGCGGCGGTCGCCCGCGGCGGCGGGATTCCGTTGGCCTATGACATGGGATCCGGCACGCTCTGGCCTGGACTCGGACCGCAGGGAGCGGTCGGGGAACCAACGGTGCGCGAGGCGCTGGCCGCTGGCGCCGACGTGGTGACCTGGAGCGGCGACAAGCTGTTGGGGGGGCCGCAGGCGGGCGTGCTGTGCGGGCGGGCCGACCTGATCCGGCACTGCGCCCGCCACCCACTTGCGCGGGCCGTGCGCGTCGACAAGTTGACGCTTGCGGCCCTGGAGGCGACCTTGGCCTTGTATCGGGAGGGACGGGCGGCGCAGGCGGTGCCGGCACTGCGCATGCTGCGCCGCCCGCCGGGCGAACTGGCGCGTGAGGCCGAGGCCCTGGCGGCAGCCTGCGGCCGCCGTCTGGGGCCCCGGGTCGAGGTGACCGTCGTGGCGGGGGCCTCGGCGGCGGGCGCCGGCGCCCTGGCCGCCGTGGAACTGCCCACCGCGCTGGTGCGACTGCGGGCCCGGGGGGCCGCGGTCTCCGAGTGGGCCGCTGCCCTGCGCACCGGCGAGGTGCCGTTGGTGGCCCGCGTCCAGGACGACGCACTCCTGTTGGATCCCCGGACCCTGCTGCCCGGTCAGTCCGAAGGGGTGCCCGACCTCCTGGCGGCCGCGCTGACGGCGCTTGCGGCTGGCTGAAGGCGGATGCTGTCACGTGGGGTCGAACGTATCCCCGCCGCGTGTGGCCGACGGCCGGGGGGCGCGGCAGGAAGCGGGTGGCGCATGGGCGAAGAGGACGCGCGTCCAAGGAGCGCTCATGATTCCGACGGTGGTGCCGGACCGCAGCCCTCGGCGTGTGGAAGCGCTGGCGCGGGGTCCGGGCGGGGAGGCGCACCCATGCTGGTGCTGACGCGGCGCGTCAACGAGACGATCATGATTGGCGACGACATTACGGTGACCGTGGTGTCTGTGCAGGGCCACGGTCCGCACGCGCAGGTTCGCCTCGGGATCACCGCCCCCCGCAAGACGGTGGTACTGCGCCGCGAGGTGGCGTCCCGCAACGAGGGCCCCCGCGCCAGGGATGCGACGGCGCCGACGGATGGCGGACCCGTCGCGGCGGGTTAGGTCGGCGCGGCACGGGCCTTCCTTGCGGCGTCCGCCCGCGGATCTCGAGTGTGGCGCGGCGCCGGTCCCTCCACCACGTGCGCTGGGCGGTCTTTGGCCGTCCTCGCCGCGCTTCGGGATGCCGGTCCGCTCGTGGCTTGTCCGGATACGTTTCCGCCTGGTTTCACCCGTCCTGCCCCTCGGCCGCCCTGAGTCGGTCGGGCGGAAATCCGGCATGGCGCTGGTAGGCACGGCGGGCGGCGAGACCGCGGGCGCGCTCACCCATCTCCTCCGTCGCTTTGTGCAGCGTTTGCTGGAGGCGCAGGTCCAGATGGGCGACTTCGGCCAGTGCCGGACCAGTGGCGCGCAGACCGGCCGCCGTCGTGAGGGCGCGTTCCACTTCGCGGCACAGGCCGGGCAGCGCCTGCCAGTCTCCGCGTTCGGCGCAGGCGAGTTGCTGTCGCAGCAGGGAACGCAGGTGGGTGAGCTCCGGGTCGCCCGGAGGGTTCACTTCGGTTCGGCCGCTGGGAGAAGGATGAGGCCGAACAGGACCTCGTCGCAGAAGGTGTCGCCGATGCGCAACTGGTCGCGTTGCACCCCTTCGACCGCATAGCCGGCCCGGTGGAAAAGCGCCAGCGCGGCCGCGTTGGACCGGGCGACCCCCGCGCCGATGCGGCGCAGTCCGGCCGCCATGGCCCAGGCGCGCACCCCCTGGAGCAGTAGCTGCCCGATGCCCCGTCGGCGCCATCGGGGGTCCACGGCGAGGGACGCCGTGGCCGTATGGACGGTGGTCGGTTCGAGCCCGCGCACCCCGACCGCGAAACCGACCACGCAGCTTTGGTGGACGGTCACCAGGGCGCAGGCATGCTCCAGTTCGAGGGCCGCGAGGCGTACCGCCTCCTCCTTTGGGTTCAGCGAGGCCGCGTCGATGCCGAGCATGCCCTCGGCCGCGACCGAGCGCAGGAGTGCCACGATGGCGTCGGCGTCGGCCTCGGTCGCGGCGCGCAGGCGGATCGCCGACTCAACCACCACTGCTGCTGCCCCCTGATCCACCCGATCCCTGGGCGGCATACTGCGCCTGCAGGAAGCCCGAAACCTGCTGGCTCTGGGCGTGGCTTGCCATCAAGCCCTGAATCATCTGCGAGAACTGCGACTGCATCTGTTGTTGCTGCTGCTGGATCATCTGGTTGATCGGGCTGTTTGGGTCGTTGATCTCCTGGCCCAGGCTCTGGGCCTGCTGCTGCAGGTCGCTGATCTGGGCGGGGATCGAGCCGTTGGGCCCCACAAAGAGGCTGAGTTGCTGTTGGAGTTGGGTGGCGATGCCGCCGCTGGCGCCGTTCATCAGCATGGCGACCGCGGCGGGATTGTCTGCCAGGGCCGTCTGCAACGTGGTGGGGGAGACGCTGAGGGCGAGGTTGCTCGGGGAGCCGACCGGCGCGGAGAGCGTGACGCCGATCTGCGAAAGGGACTGGTACCCCGCCGGTTGACCTGGCTGCACGGCGGTCAGGGCCTGAGTGATGCTGTTGGTCAGCGACAGCAGGGCGGCGTTGCCTTCGAGCGCCCCGTTTTTGCCCCCAAACTTCTGCACGTCGCCCAGCAGGGTGTTGAAATCCTTGGCCAACTGCGAAAAAGCCCCGCTGATCGCGGACTGGTTTTGGGTGACGCTGATGGTGGCGGGGCTGCCGGAGGGCGTCGGCGCCAGCAGTTGCAGCGTGACGCCCGGGATGGTGGTGTTGTCGGTGTTGGTGAGGCCGGTCTCGGCCAAGCCGTTGACGGTGTATTGCGCGGCGTGGGCGGCCTGCAGTTGGTTGGCGGGCGTGGCGCTCGAGTTCAGGACGCCGAGCGACTTGAGGATGCCGCTCCCATCCGTCCACTGGATGGCCGTGCCCTGGGTGGACGCGATGTTGAGGGCGTAACCGCCGGTGGTCGGCATGACGGTCGCCGTGACGTTGTCGCTGGCGGCGTTGATCGAGTGGGAGATGGACTGGAGGCTGTCGGTGGACGCCACGCTGATCGTCTGACCGTTGATGGTGAAGCTGCCGCTTTGGTTGAGCGCGGCCGAAGAGCTCGTCTGGGTCGCTGAGTTGTCGATCTCCATCTGGGCCAGTTGGCTGACGGATACCTGGAAGGTGCCGGGCGAACCCGATGCGCTGGCGGACGTCGACACGTTCACCTGCGTGGGCGCGGAACTGGCCGCGCTCACCCCCTGATACAGGCCGGTGCCGGCCAGGCTCTGGGCGTCGGTCTGCAGGTTCGAGACATCCGTCTGCAACTGCTGCCAGGCCTGCTCCTGGGTGTTGACGGTGGAGAGTTGTTGAGAAAGCTGATTGAGGGGCAGGGCGTCGACGCCCAACTGGGCCTGCATGGCCTGATCCAGGGCGGAGATGTTGTAGCCGGGCAGGAGCGCCCCGAGGATCTGCGGATTGTTCCAGACGCTGGACGCACCCGAGGAAGATGATCCAAGAAGGCCCATGCCCCCGATGCTGCTGCTCACCGCCGTACCCCCCCCGCCGCCGCGGCCGGTTGGCCGTGCAACTCAAGGTCGGCCGCCTGTTGCCAAGCCTCGCGCAACTCGGTGATCAATGGGATCAGCGCGGCCAGCCGCTCGCGGCTCTTTTCGACGTTTGCTCGACCGAGTTCGGTGGACAGGTAGCCATATACAGCGTCCAGGTTCTTCGCCACGTCGCCGCCCACCTCGAGGTTGAGGCTGCCGCGCAGCAGCCCCAGGACCTGCTGGGCGTTGGTCAGTGCTTCGTGCGCCGCGGGGACGTCTTGGGCCGCGATGGCGCGGTCGGCCTGCCCGATGGCCATGAGCACGGCCGCCAGTGCCGTGGCGGGCACGCGTTGCGGCGGCAGCAGGGCTGCGGCGGCGCTGTGGTAGGCACAGACGCGGGCGTGAAGGGTCGGGTCGGACACCACAAGCCACCCCCGTTCGGGCTGGAAGCCGACAGGGGGCGGGCGTACCCGCCCCCCGCGGTTGGCGTGGGACCGTCGGGACTAGGGCAGGAGCTTGAGCAGGGCCTGGGGCACCTGGTTTGCCTGGGCGAGCATCGCGACGCCCGACTGCTGTAGCACCTGGTCCTTGGAGAGCTTGACCATCGCCAGGGCCATGTCGGCGTTCATGATCCCGCCGCGGGCCGTGGTCAGGTTCTGCTGCGAGGTCTGCAGATCGTTGCTGGCCTGGGTCAGCCGGTTCATCAGCGATCCCACCTGGGCGCGCTCACCGGAGATCTGGGTCAGGGCCGCCTGGATAGCGGTCTGGGCCGTCGTCGCCTGGCTGTAGTTCATGACCGAGAGGCCGCCGCCGACGCTGGCCTTCTGCTGCACCGTACCGCCGGAACCGGCCGCCGCCGTGTTGGTGGCGTAGGTGAGGGCGAAGTTGGACGCGGCGCCGGAGCCGAGGGTGCTGGTTGCGGCACCGTTGGTTCCGTAGGTGACACCGGACGAGGCTCCGAAGAGCGTCGACGCGGAGACGTTGACCGACACGGCCTGGCCGTCGTTGGCGTTGCCCACGGTCGCCGGGTTGGTGGTGGCCGCGTTGATGGTGGTGGCGCTGCCGATCGCCGTGCCGTTGGAGTCGACCAGCTGTACGGAGGCCGATTCGGGGGTCAGGGCGATGTTGTAGGTGTCGGTGCTCGTCGCCGTACCGGAGCCGGCGGCGGTGCCGGACTGGGTGGGTGCCGTGATCTTGCTCAGATCGACGCTGGCTCCCGTCGTGCCGAGTTGTTGCGTGCCGGTGAGCGTGGACAGTCCGCTGGCGACGGTGGTGTAGGTGCTGCCGCCATCCGTGCTGTAGAGCACGTTGTAGGTGGTGGTGCCGGCGGTGCCGCTGGTGTACGGGGTGACCGCCTGGACCTGGACGGAGATGTTCTGGGACGTCGTGCCGGAATAGGTGAGCGCGTCGTACTTCATGGTGCCGGCGGTGCCGCTCAGACCGGTCAGCGTATTGCTTTCCGTAAAACCGTTGCTTCCCGCTGCGGTGGTGGTGCTGACTAGGGATGTCTGGCTGCCGCCGTTGATGGCGGCGGCCGATTGCTGGGCGGCGGTGATCTGCAGGCCGTAGTTGGTACCCGTCAGACCGTAGCTGCCATAGGGGTTGCTGGTGCTGGAGCCGCCATACAGCGCCAGAGCGGATAGGCCGTAGGTGGCCGCCGTGCTGGCGCTGCCGAAGGCGACGCTGTTCGGGTTCTGGCCTGAGACACCGAGGCTTTTGGCGTCCACCGCTCCCAACGAGAACTGCAGGGCCTGGTTGGGGTCGGCGCCGATGGCCAGGTTGACGTTGCCGAGCACACCGTCCAGCAGGTTCTTGTTGTTGAAGGCGGTCTGGTTGGTGATGCTGTTGATTTCCTTGGTGTACTGGTTCATCTGCGACTGGATCGAGCCGCGGTCGACACCCACGTTGGTGCCGTTGGCGGCCTGCGTGGCCAGGGAATACATCGACTGCAGGATGTTCTGAATCTGGCTGAGGGCGCCGTCGGCGGTCTGCAGGAAGCTGATGCCGGACTGGGCGTTCTGATTCGCCTGGTTCATGCCGTCGATCTGGGACTGCATCTGCTGGCTGATGGCCAGACCGGCCGGGTTGTCGGCGGCGGAGTTGATCTTGTACCCGGACGACAACTGCTGCAGCACGCCGTTCATGCTTGTCTGGGTGTTCTCGAGGTTGCGCCACGCATTCAGGGCCGCAACGTTGGTGTTCACAAACATGGTCTCTTGCCCGTCTTCCGCCCCGGCCGTGCGGGCTTCACTCCCTCGAATTTATGGATTGCGATCCTTCCGCCCCACGGGGGAGGTGCGACGGGGGACCGCCTCTTGGCCGGGCTCCGCTGGCCTTGTGCCAGCGTCACTTTCCTTATCGGCCCGTGGTCGCCGATGTTTAGACCCGGGGTGATCATCTTTGAAGAACTGCGTTTGGTTTACGCGCAGCCGGGCGGGATGCGCGGCGCTTGCTGGGGCAGGGTGAACACCGGCGTGCCGCGGACGTACCGTTCGGCCATATGGGTCTGGAGGTAGCGGGTCAGACAGGGGCCGACCCCGCCCTGGTCCACCAGGTAGCGGGCGCCGCCGGCGATGTCCGCCCGCAGCAGGGGCGGGGTGAGTGGGTTGACGCGGTAAGCGTGGCGGCGGGCGTAGAAGAGGACCGTGGGGTTGTACGTGCCACTGAGGATGATCGTGGTGTGGGCCGGAAGGACGCGGTTCAGGGCGCGGCCGAGGCGATAGACCGGCCAGGCCGGAGGCCAGTAGCCGCGGATCCCATACAGCCCGCCGCTGAGGGTCGCCAGCGTCAGCAAGACCGCGGCCAGGGCGGGGGCGGCGCGAAGCCGCCGCGGCAGTTGCATGGGCAGTTGCCGCGCCAGAGCGTCCAGGGCCACGCCCATCGGAATGGCGAGCCATGGCAGCACCGGCATGAGGTAATACTGGAAGCGGATCGCGCGTAGCACCACCACCCCATACAGTCCGATCGCCACGGCCCAGACCCAAAACCAACGGACGCGGCCGGGGTGGCGGATGCCAAGCAGCGCGCACCCGAAGAGCAGGAGCAGCAGGCCGGTGGGGGTGATGGCAAGGGCGAGGACGTCGCGCATGAGGAAGACGGTGAAGTGGCGGTGACCGGCGATATAGGGATCGGTCAGCGATGTGAGGATGAAGTCGACGTAATGCGTGCCATGCGGCGCGAGTTGCCGCTGGATCAGCGTGTACGCGGCGCCGGCCGCCACCGGCGCCGCCAGGAGCGGGAAGGTGACCACCAGCCAGCGGCGGGAGAGCATGGTGCGCCATTGCCAGAGCACGTCCTGGTAGACCAGGGCGGCAGCCCCGGGCAGGAGCATCAGGTTGGGCAGCTTGGCCAGGACGGCGAGGCACAGCAGTCCACAGGCGGCGGCGAAGCGGCCGGCCGTTTGGCGCACCGCGAAGCGGTCGACCGCCCAGAGCGCGCATAGCCCCGTCAGCAGCATCATCGCTTCGGGTTGGAAGGCGCGCCCGAAGAAGATGCCGATCGGCAGCAACGCGTAGATCAGCGTGCTCCAGGCGGCCGCGCCTGGACCGAGGTGGCGGCGCACCAGCGCCCAGAGCGGAAGGGCCGATAAAGTGAACAGGGCGTCTGGGACGATGTGCAGGAGCCAGGTGTGCCAACCGACGAGGTGCGCCAGTAGTGCGGTGAGCGCCGGGGTCAACTGCAACTCCAACTGGGTGTAGTCGGGTCCGGGGCCGTCGTGCCACAGTTGCGGGTGCAGCAGGCGGATGCCCAGGTGGGTATAGAAGTAGGCGACGGCCGCCGTATCTGTCTGCCGCCAGTCCGATGTATCCACCAACGGCACTCCGAGGTGGTAGGTGCGTAGGGCGAAGGCGAGTGCCAGGGCGGCCGCCAGGGCCGCCCCCTCCCGCCACGTCACCGCTGTGCGCTCCGGCCCCGTCCCCATCCCCTCCTCATGCACTGAACGGAACCCGGCCCCCGGCCGCGATGGTATCCGCCGCGGCTCGGACCTATACGGCTAAACGCGTCCGGCCGCCGCGACGGCGTCGATGAACTGGCGGGCGGTGCGCCCGGAGCGTCCGTTGTATGTGAGGGCCCAGCGCAGCGCCTGGGCCCTCAACTCGGCCGCGGGTAGATCCAGTCCGGCCGCAGCCGCCAAATGGGATACGATCTCCAGATACAGGGCTTGGTCCGGCGCCGGAAACACCACTGTAAGTCCGAAGCGGTCCGACAGCGAAAGCATCTCTTCGACCGCATCTCCGGCCCGCGGGTCGTCGTCGTCCGGCCGGGGCCGGTCCGCGAAGCGCTCCTGCAACAGGTGGCGGCGGTTGCTGGTCGCGTACACCCGTACGTTCGGCGGCCGGGCCACCAGCCCGCCCTGCAGGGCCGCCTTGGCGTCCCGGTAGCTCCCGTCGTCCGCCCCGAAGGAGAGATCGTCGACGAATACGATGAAGTGCTGGGGTTGACCGGCGAGCCGCTCGCAGATCTCCGCCAAGTCTGGAAGGTCGCGGCGGTTCAACTCGAGCAGCCGCAACCCGCGCCCCGCGAAGCGTGGCAGCAGGGCCTTGACGGTCGAGGACTTGCCGGTGCCCCGGTCTCCATACAGGAGGACATCGTTGGAAGGAAGGCCGTTCAGAAACCGTTCGGTGTTGGCGGTGACCTGGGCGCGCTCCATTTCGTAACCATGGAGTGTGCCGGGGTTGTCGGGGTGGGCGATCGGCTGCGCGATCCCGTGGCCGCCTGGGTCGGTGACCCATCGCCATGCGTCCGTGGCGGCAAAGGGTCCGGCGCCCCCCGCCAACGCGGCCTGCCGGAGGGTGTCGGCCAGCCGGGCCCAGTCGCGGCCTCCGGCGAGGCGGCCGGCGACCCCCTGGGGACGCCTGTGGCCAAGATCCCTAGCCGGAACGACGGCGTGGCCCGCGTCGGCCAGGGCGGCCGCTGCGGCGTCCAGTACACCGCCGTGGGCGAGGTGTTCCAGGTGCTCGAGGTCGGCGCGCGCCGCGGCGCTCAGCCCGGCCGCGGGGTCCGCGGCGAGCGTGAACGGATTGGCGCAGGTGGCGACCGCTTGGGCGATGTGTGCTGCCCAGGCGTCGCCGGCCCAGCCTTCGTCGGCCAGGATGCGGAACCAGCGGCAGTAGGCGGCCGCCGCCCGGTCTGTGCGGCCGGCGGCCAGGTGGCGCAACAGCGCCGCGCAAGCCTCTCCGCCCGCGTCCTTGAGGACGGGGGCGAACAGGTGCAGGGTCCGGATGGCGGATGGCCGGCCGGCCGCTGCGGCGTCGGGTCCCGTCGGCATCGTCAGGTGGATCCCTCCCGCGGCGGTATCGCTGGACGCTTCGGGGCAGGCGCCCGCGCTCCTCGTGCGCGCGGTGTTCGACAACGTTCGTGAAAGTTGGGGGGAAGGCCCCCTTGCCGGAAGGTGGCGGCTGGTGACGTGTGGTACTAGCTCCGTCGACCCAGCACCACGGCGAGTGTACGCGAGGGCTCGGCAAAGGGGGTGCGCACCTGCGCAGGTGCTGAAGCTCGGGCATGCCCGGGCGCGGGGGAGTTTCCGGCACCGTGGGGTGAATCTCGCCGATACGGCGGGTAGGGCGGCCCGGCCGGCCCGAACCCGACAACTAACCCCGCAAGCACACGGTCGGGGAGGGTCGTCCTCCCCTCAGGTCTGGCAACGCCACACCCAGCGGAGGTGACCCGTTGGCATCGCCTGAAGACAAACCGCGGCCTCGTTCGGCCTTTTCCGGCCGTCGGCGCCGCTTCCGTGCCGAAGTGTTTGCCCGTAACGTCTCCCGCCGGTTGCACGGGTGGTCCCAACATCCTCATGGACGTCACTTCTGGATCGCGGCGGCCGTCCCGATTGCCCTGGCCCTGGTTCCCTGGGAGGCCGCCGGCTTCGGAACCGCACAGGCGGCGTCGCCCGTGACCCCGCTGGCTATGGCGCCGGCCCATCCCGACGTGCTCCAGGTCACGGCATCCAGACAGCGTTCTCATCATTCGACCCAGGCGACGCAGACCCGCCAGCGGCTGTCCAGCATGGCGCGCCCGGCGGCGGCCGAGCGGCAGGGTCCGGTGATTTCCTCCTACGCCGTTCGGGCGGGTGACACCCTGAGCGGCATCGCGGCGCGTTTCGGCACCGACATGGCCAGCCTGGAGCGCATCAACCACCTGTCGGCCGACTCGATCCTGCAACCCGGCCAGAAACTGACCGTCTTGCATCAGATCGGCTGGCTGTACACGGTGCGCTCCGGCGACACCCTGGATGGCATCGCGTCCGCGACGGGTGCGTCGCCCCGCGCCATTGCGCGAAGCAATGGCATGGGCGGAGGCGGCGCCATCCTGCACATCGGCCAGCGCTTGGTGATCCCCAAGAATCCGCCAGTGGCGATCGCGGCCGCGCGGCCCGCATCGGCTGCCGATCCCGCCCCGACGGCGCCGCCTCCGAGCCGCGGCGCGGCGTTGCAGTGGCCGGTCCAAGGCGTCATCACCAGCCCGTTTGGTTGGCGGCCCAATCCCTGGGGTGGTGCCGGGATGTTCTTCCACCACGGCATTGACATCGGGGTGCCGCAGGGTACGCTGGTGCACGCGGCCTGCAGCGGACGGGTGGTGCTGGCGCGATGGGACGGCGGCTATGGCAACGCCGTCAAGGTTGCGTGCAACGACGGGTTGCTGACGCTGTACGCGCACAACTCCAGGTTTGCCGTGCACTACGGGCAACTGGTCGCCCAGGGTCAGGTGCTCGCCTATTCGGGTATGACCGGCAACGCCACCGGACCGCACGTGCACTTCGGCGTCATGCGCGGCGGCGTGTGGCAGAACCCGATGAACTACCTGCCGTGACGCGTGTGCCTGGGCGGGGGTGCGGGATCGGCCCGCGCCTCCCCGCCGGGACGCGCGTGCTTGCCAACCGGGGCGTCATGTGTGCGCGACTCCATGGTCGCCGACGCTCCGACCCGGGTGGTGAACCAAAAAGGGACGCGACCTCTGGTCGCGCCCCCTGGGGTATCCTTATTGGTTCGCTGGCGGTGCCGCCTAGTAGCGGCGGGGGCCACCGGGACGCGGCTCACGCGGCCGGGCCTCGTTGACAGTGAGCAGACGACCGCCCATTTCCACGTTCTGCAACGCGTCGATGGCGACCTGCGCCTGATCGTCTTCCACCTCGACGAAACCGAAACCCCTGGAACGTCCCGTCTCGCGATCCATCGCCACGCGCGCCGAAACGACCTGCGCGTGCGGGGAAACCAACTGCGAAAGATCATCTTCGGTAGCGCTCCACGGCAGGTTCCCGATATACAGAGTCTTGGCCAAGCTCTCGTACCCCTTCTCCTGGAACGGTCTGGGTGGGTCTCGGGGGGTTCCGGGAGACATGGCCCTCGGAGACCAGCCACAAGACACCGACCAGCGCCTGTAGCATACGTGCAACCGGGTCAAGAGCGCAAGGGGCAGCGAAAAAAATTTGACAGTCCACCGCCGCGCACTTGACGGCGCTATGCTCGCCATGCTTTACTGCGGTAAAGCGATGAAGTTTGCCGCGAAGCATTCGGGCTCCTTGGGGGATTGGCGTGGCGAGGGCGTCGGGCGCGTTGGACGCGGTGCTCGCGACGGTCGCGCGCCGCCGCAGGCTGGCCGAGGCGCTACGGGTCGTCGTGGAGGCGCGCGGCTACGGCGAGGTGGCGGTGCCGCTCCTGCAGCCTGCGGAGGGCAGCGGCGACTGGGGCGGGGCCTACCGCGTGCTGGACCAGGATGGCTCGGTGCTGGCCTTGCGGCAGGATATCACCGGTCCGGTCGCACGGCTGTGCGCCAGCGGGGATGGCGGTGGACCTCGGCCGCGGCGGTTGCACTACCAGGCGACGATTGTGCGGCGCCTGCCGGGCGAGGGCGCCCGTGAGATCTTGCAGGCGGGCGTCGAGCGGATCGGCGCCGCGGCGCAGGAGCCGGCCGGTGAGGGCGATTTCGAGATGCTGGACCTGACCGCGTCCTGCCTGCAGGCCGCCGGGGCGCAGCGGTTCCTGCTGGCGGTGGGGAACGTCTCCTATGTGCGGGAGATGCTGGACGAGGGCGGTGTGCCGGCGGAGCCGGCGATGGCGGCGCTGCGGGCGCGCGACTATGTCGCGCTGAGCGCCCTGGTGCCGTCGCGCCTGCTGGCCGAACTGAGTTTCCGCGGCCCGCTGCCACAGGCGTTGGTGCGGTGCCGCCGCCGCCACGGTCCGGCGGCGCGCGCCTGGCGGGCCTTTCTCGAGCGTAGCGCCGACGCCGATTGGCAGCGGCATGTGCTCGTGGAACCCGGACTGGTCCTTTCGGCCGAGTACTACACCGGCCTGGTGTTCGAGGCGCTCTTGGCGGGGGTGCCATGGCCGGTCGGCGACGGCGGCAGATATGACCGCCTGCTCGGACATTGGGGTGTGGATGAACCGGCGGTAGGCTTTGCGCTGGACTGTGACCGCCTGCTGCGCGCCCTGGCCGGGTCTGCGGTCGCGGATGGCGATCGTCGCGTCTGGGCCCTGCTGCGCGATGCCGAAGGCGGGAGGCGATAGGCGTCATGGAACGCGTTACGCTGGTGCTGCCGCGCGGGCGGCCGTGGGAGACCCTGGAGCCGATTCTGCGCCGCGCCGGCGTTCCGGGCGTCGCGGCGGCGGATCCGGACCGGCAATTGGTGGTGGAAGGCGAACGGGTGCGCCTGCTTTTCACACGGCCCGCGGATGTGGTGACTTACGTTCGAGAAGGCGTGGCGGATCTGGGGGTCACCGGCAAGGATGTCCTCCTGGAGGACGGCTCCGGGATCGTGGAGTTGCTGGAACTGCCGGTGGGACGCTGGCGCCTGTCGGTCGCCGTCCCGGAAGCGGGATCCCCGTGGCCGGAGTTGCTCGCCCAGCGGGGTGAGTCGCTGCGGGTGGCGACGAGCTATCCCAGGGCCGCCGCCTCCCACTTCGCGGCCCGCGGTCTGACGCCCCATGTCGTGCACCTGCGCGGCGCCGTCGAACTGGCGGCGGTCGTCGGCCTGGCCGACTGCGTGGTGGATGTGGTCGATACGGGGCGGACCCTGGCCGCCCACGGCCTGGTCGAGGTGGAGCGCATCGCGGAAGTGTCGCTGCGCCTTGTGGCCAACACGGTCAGCCACCGCCTGCGACACGCGGAGTTGGACGCACTGGCGCGTGGCCTGCGGCGGGCTCTGCGTACTTCCGCCTGATCCATGCGGAGCCGGTAGAATCGGCCCGGAGGTCGGGTTCGTCCGCTACGCGCGGTTGGTCTATCCGCGCTCAGGTGGGGGGACGGGAGGAGGGGGAAGCGGGTGATGATGACGATGGATTCGTTCTGGCGGCCCTGCCCGCCGGAGCGGTGGCGGCGTCCCCCGGTCGACGGGGGCACGGGGGCGGTTGCGCAGAGGGTGGCCGAACTTCTTGCCGCGCTGCGTGCGGGTGGCGCGGCCGGCCTCGCCCGCATCGAGGCGGCGCTGCGCGCCGACCCCGCGGTCGCGGTGGACCGGGCGTTGCAAACGGACCCGCTGGATCCTTCCGTGATGGTAGAGGTCCCGGCCGCCGACGTGGCCGCCGCCTGGGATTCGGCGCCGGCGGCGTTGCGGGAGGCGCTGCGCACGACGCGGCGACGGCTGCGTGATGTCCTCGCCCCGGCGGTACCTCGGCCCCGCCGGCACCTGGACGCGGGTGGCAACCTGGCGCAACTGCGCCCGGTGCCGCTCGAGCGGGTCGGGGTATACGTCCCCGGCGGCCGCGCGGCGTATCCCTCCAGCGTGCTCATGTGTGTGGTGCCGGCGCGCCTGGCCGGTGTCGGCACGGTGGTGCTGTGTACTCCGGCTGGTGCGGACGGACGCGCCGATCCGGCGGTCCTGGCCGCGGCCGCGGTGGCCGGGGTGGATCGGGTCTTCCGGCTGAATGCAGTTCCGGCGCTGGCCGCCATGGCCTGGGGACTTTCCCCGCTGCCGCCTTGCGACAAGGTGGTGGGACCCGGGAATCCGTACGTGGTGGAGGCCAAGCGGCAGTTGTATGGTGCGGTCGGCCTGGACGGCCTGCCCGGGCCTTCGGAGATCGTGGTGTTGGCATCCACGGGTGCGGATCCGCAGTGGGTGGCGGCCGACCTCTTGGCCCAAGCCGAGCACGGGCCCGACAGCCTCTGCCTGTTGGTGACCGACGACGCTGATCTCGCCGCGGCCGTCGGAGCCGCTCTGGCGGCGCGGCTCGACGCCCTGCCGGCACAGCGGGCCCGGGACGCGGCCGCTTCGTTGCGCGCCAGCGGCGGCCCCGTGCTGGTGGCGGCGCCGGCTGCCGGGTTGGCGTTCGCGGAGCACGTCGCCCCGGAGCACCTCTCGCTTCAGGGAAGTGCCGCGGAGTCCCTGGCGCCCCGGGTGCGCCGCGCGGGGGCGCTCTTTGTGGGGCCCTGGTCTCCGGTGGCCGGGGGCGATTACGCCGCCGGCACAGACCACGTGCTGCCGACGGCTGGCGCGGCGCGGTACGCCTCGGCCCTGGGGCCGTCGGACTTCGTGCGCACCATGCAAGTCTTTCATGGCAGTGCGGCCGGCTGTCGGCTCTGGGCCCCGGCCGCGGCGACGCTGGCCCGGGCGGAAGGTTTCGCCGCCCACGCCGCATCCATCGAGGAGCGGTTGGCGGTGGCACCCGCCGGAGAACTCGCGGCGGCACCGCCGGCGCCGTATGTGCCGGCGGTGCCGCCGGGAGCGGTGCGCATGGACCTCAACGAAAACCCCTTCGCCTGGTCGGAGCCGCTTTGGCAAGACGTGTTGGCGCGTCTACGCACCGCCGAGCCGACCCGATACCCGCGCGACACGCAGCGGTTGGAGGCGGCGCTGGCGGAGTATGCCGGGGTCGCGCCCTCCCAGTGTCTGGCGGCCAACGGTTCCGACGAACTGCTGCTGGCGGCCGTCGCCGCCTGGGGCCACCGGGTGCGGCGCGTCCTGTTTCCGGCGCCGACCTTCGGTATGTATCGTCGCTTGGCCGAGGCGGCCGGGCTGGAGGCGGTCGCGCTCCCTGTCGGTCCCGCGCCCGGCTTCGCGCTGCCGGTGGATGACCTGCTGGCCGAGGTGGCCAAGGGTGGGGAGACGCTGCTGTTTTTGTGCCGGCCGAACAACCCGACGGGCAGCCTCTGGCCGCGGGATGCGGTGGAGCGGCTGGTTGCGGCCGAAGGTGTCTGGGCGGTCCTCGACGAGGCATACCTGGAGTTTGCGGGTCCGGGGGCCGGACTCACCGAGTGGATCGACCGCCACCCGCGACTGTGCCTGCTGCGCACGATGAGCAAGGCGTTCGGTCTGGCCGGTTTGCGTGTCGGTTACGCCCTGTGCGGCGCGCAGGGTCTGGAGCCGCTGCGGGCGGCCGTGCAGCCCTGGGCGGTCAGCAGCTTCTCGTGCGTCGCCGCCCTGGCAGCCCTGGGCCGGCGGGACGAGATGTCGCGGACGGTTGCGCTGTTGGTCGCCGAGCGGGACCGCCTGACCTCCGGCCTGGCGCGCCTTCGCGGGGTGACCCCGTATCCCAGTTCCGCGAACTACATTCTGTTTCAAGTGGACGCGCAGCGCAGTGGTTGGCGGGCCCCGGAATTGTTTGAGGCCCTCTACCGGGAGGGCTCGGTGCTGCGCCGGTTCGCCAGCGAGCCCGCTCTGGCGGACTGTCTGCGTGTGAGTGTTGGCCAACCGCACGAAAACGACCGGTTGTTGGCGCTGCTCGAGGCGGCGTTGGGGGCGCGGGCGGGCGCCTGATCGCAAAGGGGGGTGCGAGTTGGCAGAGGTGGGGCGCCGGGCCGAGGTGCGCCGGCAGACCAAGGAGACAGACATCCGCCTGCGTCTGGATGTGGACGGCACGGGAACCTGCGGCAGTGCGACCGGGGTGGGATTCCTCGATCACATGTTGTCGGCGTTCTGCCGCACCGCGTTGTGCGACCTGGAGGTGCAGTGCCGCGGCGACCTTGTCGTGGAACCGCACCACAGCGTCGAGGATGTCGGGTTGTGCCTCGGACAGGCCCTGCGCCAGGCGCTGGGGGACCGTGCCGGGGTGCGGCGCTACGGTGCGGCCCTGGTACCCATGGACGATGCCCTCGCCCAGGTGGCGCTGGACCTGTCGGGCCGTCCCTATCTCGCATGGGGGCCGCAACTGCCCCTGCAGACCCTCGGGACCTTCCAGACCGACCTGGCCGAGGAGTTCTGGCGGGCCGTGACGGCGCAGGCGGCGTGGACCCTGCACGTGGACCTGCTGCGCTGGCGCAATGCCCACCACGCCCTGGAGGCAATCTGGAAGGCCGCCGGCCTGGCGCTGCGATCGGCGGCCGCGCGGGATGCGCGCATCGTCGGCACGCTCTCGACCAAGGGCGTGCTGGCATGAGTTCGGCGCCTTCACCGCCGATCGCGATTGTGGACTACGGCGCCGGCAACCTGCACAGCGTTGCCAAGGCGGCGGCGGCGGCCGGGCTGTGTGCGGTGGTGACCGGAGATCCGGGTAGGGTGGCGGCGGCGCAGGCGATCATCCTGCCGGGGGTCGGCGCCTTCGCGCAGTGCATGGCCGAACTGGCTGCGCGCGGGCTGACCGAACCCCTGCGGGCGCATCTGGCGGCGGGCCGGCCCCTGTTGGGGATCTGCCTCGGCCTCCAGGTGCTGTTTGAGCGCGGCGAGGAGGGGGCCGGAGCGGCCGGGTTCGGCCACCTGCCGGGTACGGTCTGTCGTCTTTCGGCCCCGGGGCTGAAGGTGCCCCACATGGGATGGAACGCGGTGCGGCCGCTGCGGTCTTCACCGCTTTTCGACGGTATCCCGTCCGGCGCCTATTTCTACTTTGTGCACAGCTACCAGGCTATGGCTCAGGATCGACACGATGTCCTGGCGGTGGCCGACTATGGCGGCCCGGTGACCGCAGCCGTGCAGCGCGGTCAAGTCTTCGCAGTACAGTTCCACCCGGAGAAGTCCAGTGTGGTCGGGCTGCGGCTGTTGCGGAACTTCGCGGCGCTCGCCGCAGGTGGTGCCGCGTGACGAGGTTCACCGTGTGGCCCGCCATCGATCTGCGCGGGCGGCAGTGTGTGCGCTTGGTGCAGGGGGACCCCGACCAGGCGGAGGTGTTCGCCCGCGATCCGGTTGCGGTCGCCTGCCGCTTCGCGGCGGAGGGCGCGACCGCCCTACATGTGGTGGACCTGGACGGCGCCTTCGCCGGCCGGCCGCGCCAATTGGATCTGGTGGCCGATATCGTCCGGGCGGCCGCCGTGCCGGTGCAATTCGGCGGGGGGCTGCGCAGTGAGCGTGACGTGGAGGCCGCGTTTGAAGCGGGCGTGGCGCGGGTGGTCCTGGGCACGCGGGCGCTGGACCCTTCCTTTCTAGAAGGCATGCTGCAGCGGTGGGGCCCCGACCGCTTGCTCGCCGGCCTGGATGCGCGTGGCGAGGAGTTGGCGGTTGCGGGCTGGCAGGAGCGCACGGGGCTGGACGCGGCGGCCGCGGCGGCCCGTTTGCGGGCGGCCGGGGTGGAGAGCGCCGTCTACACGCAGGTGCAGCGCGACGGGATGTTGGCCGGCCCGGACCTGGAGGGGATCCGCCGCATCGCCGCCAGCGGGCTGCAGGTGATCGCCTCCGGTGGGGTGACGACGGCAGAGGACATCCGAACCCTGTCGGCGATGCGGTCGCAGGGGGTGTGCGGCGCCATCCTCGGCCGGGCGCTGTATGCGGGGCGCGTGACGCTTGCCGAGGCGTTGGCTGCGGCGGCCTTCGCCGCCGGGTAGGATGGCCGGAAGGGGCGGGTGGTCTCCGGTGCTGGCGCGGCGCATCATTCCTTGCCTGGACATCGATGAGGGGCGCGTCGTCAAGGGCGTGCGTTTCGAGAATACGAGGGAGGTCGGCGACCCCGTCGCGTTGTGCCGCCGTTACGACGCCGAGGGCGCCGATGAACTGGTCTTTTACGACATCTCGGCATCGGCCGCCGGACGGCGCACCATGCTGGATACGGTCGAGGCGACGGCCGCGGCCGCCTTCATCCCCCTGACGGTCGGCGGCGGTGTAAATTCGGTGGCAGCGATGCGCGACCTCTTGCGGTCCGGCGCCGACAAGGTTTCGGTCAACAGCGGCGCCGTGGCCGATCCGGCGCTGATCAGCCGCGGCGCCGACCACTTCGGCTCCCAATGCATCGTGCTCTCGATCGATGCTCGCCGACTACCGGGAGACGGCGCGGCGCGTTGGGAGGTCGTGACCCACGGCGGCCGCCGGCCGACGGGACTCGATGCCTTCGAATGGGCCTGCCGCGGCGAGGCGCTCGGAGCGGGGGAACTGGTGCTCAACAGCATCGACGCCGACGGTGTGGGCGGCGGCTATGACCTGGAACTGTGCCGCCAGGTTTCCGCCGCCGTGGGCATCCCGGTGATCGCGTCGGGCGGGGCCGGTGCGGCCGAGCACTTCCGGGACGTCCTTGCTTCCGGGGTCGCGGACGCGGCGCTGGCGGCATCCCTGTTCCACCATGGGGTGATGCGCATCCCGGAGTTGAAGCGGTATCTGGCGAGCGCGGGCGTACCCATCCGCATCCCGAGCGGTGAGGCGCGATGAGCGGCGAGGCGGCCCCCGTGCGGCCGGAAGCGGTGTGGGAGGATTTGAGCTACGGCGCCGACGGTCTGGTCACGGTGGTGGTCCAGGACGCGGCGGACGGCCGCGTGCTGATGCTGGCCCACGCGGACCGTGAAGCGGTGAGGCGCACCGTGCAGGAGCGGCGCGCCTGGTTCTGGTCGCGCAGCCGGGGGGCGTTGTGGCGCAAGGGGGAGACGTCCGGCAATTCCCTGGAGGTCGCGGCGGTACGCTGGGACTGTGATGCGGACGCGCTACTGTATCTGGTGCGGCGGCACGGTCCGGCGTGCCACACGGGGCAGGACAGCTGCTTTTTTCGCGGCGAGCCGGCGACCGCTGGTCGTTGGTCCCCCGTGGACGAGGCGGGGGAGACCGCCGCCGCGTCGACCGCGCTGACCCTGGGCGCGGTTTTGGACGGGTTGGCGCAGACCGTGGCCGAACGGGCGCGCTCCCGGCCCGAGGGTAGTTATGTCGCTTCGTTGTTGGCCCCCGGTCCGGGACGGGCGCTGCAAAAGCTCGGCGAGGAGGCCGTCGAGGTGGTGCTTGCCGGCGCGCTCGGGGACCGGGACGCCGCCGTCGGTGAGTTGGCGGACCTCGCGTTCCACTGGCTGGTGGCCTGCGCCGCCATCGGGGTCGAACCGGAGGCGGTTGCCGTCGAACTCGCCCGCCGCCACCGGCTGCGCCCGCCGCGCGGCGGCGGGGCATAGTCTCGCGCCCGCCGTGTACCCTAGGCGCGGCGGTCGATTGGCCGCGCGGGGGGCGTGCGCGCTGGAGCGTTGGACAGTGGCGGTCGAAGGGCCGACGGCCGGGGTTATGGCGGCGCTGACGGCGGCTCTGGCCTCGTCGGCTGGAACGCTGGTCTGGGAGGAGAACCGGCGCGGACCGCTGAGGTTTCTGGAGTGCGGCTTTGAAGCGGCGGACCCCTGGGACGCACGGGCGGCGATCGCCTCGGCGCTGGCGGATTGGATCGTTGGGGTGCAGCAACCCGGGCTGCTCACGCGGCTGATCGGGCAGCGGTACACCGGTTTCGGGCCCGAGCAGCACTCCCGCATCGTTGACCTCGCGCAGGCGCGGCTTGCCGGCTGCGAGGACGGAACCGCCGGCCAGCGTGCCCGTGTCCGCCACCGCCTGGCGGAGTATCTCGAACACCATCAGAGCGTCGTCTTGGACGGATTCATCACCTTTCGCCTCAAGGACTACATGGACGATCTGGCCGCAGCGGTCGACCAAGCCGTCGAGGCGTTCGTGCTGGAGCGGGAGTATCGCGAGTTCCTGGAACTGCTGCGCCACCTCGTGGAGAGCCGTCCGGACCGGCCGGCGCGGATCCATTGCCTCCTGCGGCCGGACGGGGTCTTCTCTCTGGAGGATGACGCAGGCGCCGGCCTCGGTCCGGACATGGACATCGCGGACGCGCAGCATGTCGGCACCGAAGACCTCTTAGTCAGTTCCCTGGTGACCCTGGCGCCCCAGCGGGTGGAACTGCACCTGCCGGGTGGCGGCGCGCTTTCGGGGGACGCGCTGACGACCCTTGGCGAGGTGTTCGTAGGGGCGGTCGTCGTTTGCCCGGGCTGCGAGCGCTGCGCGTGCCGTGCCCGCGGTGGGTGAAACGTGGGGTGGAGACCCCGACCCGTCGGGTGAAGCGAAGGGGCGGCCCGCCTGACGGCGGCCGCCCCTCGCAGCGGGTACCGGGTTCGCGCGGCTGCTCGGATCAGTAGGTGATGCCGAGGATGGTGCCGGCCGAGTCCTGCCACAGTTGCACGGTCTGGTTGACCGGCACGCTGCCGAAGGAGACGAAGGTCTGGCCGTTGTAGGCGATGGCGCCCTGCGACTGCATCACCGCGAAGGCATTGCCGGTGGGCTGACCCGACGCGTTCATCTCCCGGACGATGATCGCGCCGCCCTGGTCGCTGTACACCTGGAGCGTGTCGCCGGTCGGGGCGTTGAAGGGCTGGAGTTGGTTGACGGCGGTGACCGTGCTCGTTCCGGGCTGGATCGTCAGGACCGCCAGGTAGCCGACGCCGGCCTGCGGCTGCGGCGCCGAGACGCCGTTGGCCAGGGTGTACGTCTGGGACGTTCCGAGGTTGTTGACGACGATCGTGCTCTCGGTCACGGTGCCGGTGGAAGTCGCCTTGGTCGTGGTACCGGTCGACTCGACCTGGACCACCACCTGCGGGGCCACGACGGGCATCGCCAGCCGGGCCTGGCCCTGGGCGTCGAGCGCCAGCGTCACGGCGGTTCCGGGTGAGACGTTGACGCCGTTGGCGTCGAAACGCGCATCTTCGGTGACTGTCTGGCTCGTGCCGCCGCTTGCGGTGAGAGTGATCTGGGTGGGGCTGCCGCTGGAGGTCTGGATCTGCTGGATCGTGCCGCTGACCGTCTTGCGGGTGGCGGCGATGGTCGTGGCATTGGTGTCGCCGCCGTTGCCGTTGCCGACCAGGCTGACGGAAACGACGTCGTGCGGCTGCAGGCTGCCGAGGGTGGTGGCCGACCCGTTGAGGGTCAGGGTGGTCCAGGGTTGGATCGTGGCCGTGTTGGACGTGGCGTCGTTGTTGCCGGTGGAGTAGGTCAGGGTGTTGTTGGATGTGTCAACGGCCGTGACCACGCCCATGGCGTGGGTGGGGGCGGTGGCGTAGACGGTGATCGCCTGGTCGCTGCTGTTGAGCATGGTGCTGATGGAGGCACCCGGGACGAGTTGGGAGTCGCCGCCCACCAGGTCGTGGGTGTCCGCGCTTACCCCGGCACTGGGGGCGTTGACGTAGTACTGGGTGCCGCCGCCCGAGACCAGGCTGATCAGCGGTACCACCGCGCCGCTATTGAGCAGCAGGCCGTAGCTGCTGCTGGTGGTGGATTGGACGGTCCAGGCGTTGACCCGGTTGTAGCCGCTCGGCGTCGCGGTCGTGGACACGGCGAGCGTGCCGTTGTTGGTCTGGCCGCCGGATTGCACGGAGATGAAGTTCACGTGGCCGTTGGCGTTTTGCGCCACGAGCACCTGGGCGCCCTGCAGGTCGGTGATGTTGGAGGCACCGACCAGGTAGTACTTGGAGGCCAGAGTGGCGTTGAGGATCTGGGTGCCCTGCGCGTTGGCCAGGGTGATCGAGCTGGAGCTGACGCCGGTGACGCTGCCGGACCATGCCGTCTGAGCCGCACCCGCGCCGCCCATGTAGAGCGGGGTACCGGTCGGGGTGCCCGAGGTGTAACCCGATTGCAGGGTGGGCGCGGCCACCGCGGCGTCGTACGTCATCTGTGCCACCTCACCGCGCGTCGCGGGCAGTTCGGCGACGAAGTGGACGCCCTGGGTCAGGTTGAGGTTGTACGCCGCGATGGTGTAGGCGCTTTGGAAGCTGCCGCTGGGGACGGCGGCGGTGTCTCCGATGGCGCGAAGCAGGATCGCCGCCGCCTCGACCATCGTGATGTTCTGGTTGGCCTGGAAGGTTCCGTCTGGGTACCCCTGGATCAGTTTCTGACCCTGGGCGTAGTTCACATAGCCCCAGGCCCACGTCGGGATCTGGGCGCCGTCTTTGAAGGACGGCGTGAGGTTGGACAGCGCCGCGGCGGCCTGCTGCGCCTTGGGGCCGAGCAGCCGGACGACGGCCGCCGTGAACTCCGCGCGGGTGATCTGGTTTTGCGGCTGGAAGGTGCCGTTGGGGTACCCGTTGAGCACGCCTTCTGCCGTGAGGAACTCGATGGCGGTCACGTGCGCGTTTCCGGTGACGTCGCTGTAGGGAATCGGTGCGGCGCTCTGTGCCATGGCTGCCGGCGCCAGCGCCAGACTGCCGGTCACGGCGAGGCCTGCGCAGACCGCGGCCAGCCGTGCCGGGATGCGGCGCGGCCTTCTGCCTGCGGCGTCGGTCTTCATAGGGACCCTCCTCCAATACGACACGGTGTGCGGCCTGTCCGCTGGGACGAAAAACCGGTGCGCGCGGTTCCATGCGGGACGCCCCTAGCGTCGTCTTCCTTATTCTTCGGACACGGTGCGCCGCATCCGGGGGTGGCTCACCCACTCCAGGCAGCATCCGCCAGGGATGGCGTGCCCAACCACGATTGTAAACGCAGCGCCGCGAGACGTCAGGAGGGGATTTCTGGAAGGCCGTGCATTCGCCCGGCAGGAGTCGGTGGCTGTGGGAGCGAACACCTGCACCTACGATCGGGCACGTGTTCGGCCGATGGTCCCAGTGCGGACGCGAGCGGGGGGTGCCGTTATCACGCAGCGTCTTTTCATCGGGGTGCCCTGTGCCGGTCCCGCTCCGGAATTGGATGCGTACCTCGGGGCGCTGGCGGCACCGCAGTGGCGGATGGTGCCGCGGGCCCAGCGGCACTGGACGCTTGCGTTTCTCGGTCCGCAGCCGGACGAGGTGGTGGCGCCGCTGATCACGGCCCTGGATTCGGGTCTGGAGCGCCAGGCGGCCTTCCGGCTCGATTTGGCCGGTCTCGGGGCGTTCCCCAGCGGGAGGCGACCGACCTCGCTGTGGGTCGGGTGCACCTCTGGACAGGATCGTCTTGAGCCGCTGAGCCAAGCGGTGCGGGACGCGGTGCGCGCGGCCGGTCTGGCGGTGGATCCCCGGCCCCTGCGGCCCCACGTCACGGTGGCGCGGCGCCGGGCGCATGCGGAGCCGGCCGTCGCCGCCCGGGGCGGCGAGGCCTGGATTCAAGGCGGCGAGGGCCGCAGTTGGGGTCGGGTGGAGGTTTCCCAGGTGGTGCTCTGGCGGTCGGACCTCGAACCGACCGGCGCACGGTACACGCCGCTACGCATTTGGCCGCTTGCCGGCCGCCCAGAGGTGCCATAAACTGGTTTTCGGCCGCGAACGACGGGAGGTTTTCGCTGGATGGATAAGGACAAGGCGCTGGAGACGGCGATCACGCAGATTGAGCGTCAGTTCGGAAAGGGTTCGATCATGAAGCTGGGCGAGGTCAGTAACCGGCTTCAGGTGGAGACGATCCCGTCGGGTTCGCTGGCCCTCGACATTGCCTTGGGCGTCGGTGGTCTGCCGCGGGGCCGCGTCGTCGAGATCTATGGCCATGAGTCCAGCGGCAAGACGACGCTCGCCCAGCACGCGATGGCGTCGGCCCAGCGGCTGGGGGGTATCGCCGCCATGGTGGACGCCGAGCATGCCCTGGATCCGGGCTATGCCGAACGGCTCGGTCTGGACGTGGAGAACCTGCTGATCTCCCAACCGGACACGGGTGAGCAGGCGCTGGAGATCGCCGAGGCCCTGGTCCGTTCCGGTGCCGTCGACGTGGTGGTCGTCGACTCGGTTGCGGCCCTGGTGCCGCGGGCGGAGTTGGAGGGCGAGATGGGCGACACCCATGTCGGCCTGCAGGCCCGCCTGATGTCACAGGCCCTGCGCAAGCTGGTCGGCGCAGTGAGCAAGTCCAAGACGTGCCTGATCTTCACCAACCAGATCCGCGAGAAGGTCGGGGTGATGTTCGGCTCGCCGGAGACCACCCCCGGAGGCCGCGCCCTCAAGTTCTATTCTTCGGTGCGTCTCGAGGTGCGCCGCATCGAGACGCTCAAACAGGGACAGGAAACGACCGGCATCCGCGTTCGGGCGAAGGTCGTCAAGAACAAGGTGGCGCCGCCCTTCCGTGTGGCCGAGTTCGACATCCTTTATGGGAGCGGCATCTCCCACGAGGGAGACCTCATCGACATCGGTTGCGAGTTGGGCGTGGTCTCCCGCTCCGGCACCTGGTATTCGCATGGCAGTGAGCGGCTTGGTCAGGGACGCGAGAATGCGCGCGAGTTTCTGCGCGGCCACGCGGAGGTGGCGGCGGCCATCGAACAGCGCATCCGTGAGGCGCAGCAGAACGGGCGCGCCGCGGTCGCCGCGCGGCCGGCGGCGACGGACACGAACGATGATGTCGATGAGGACGAGGTGGCGGACGCTTGAGGCGTCAGCCGGCGCAACCGCCCGAGTGGCACCTGCCGCTGGAGCGGTTGGAGCCGCTGGCTGATGGCGGCGGGATTCGGATCCGGATCGGCGGCCGGACGCTCGGTACGGTGGACCCCGGAGTGCCGGCGGTCCTGGCGCTTGACGTCGGCCTGCCGGTGCCGCCGCAGGTGCGACCCGCCCTCGAGCGCGCCCTGGCCGAGTGGGCGGCCTGCGATGACGGGTTGCGGCTCTTGGCGCGCCGGCCGTACAGTTCGGCGCAACTGGAAAGGGCTCTGCGGCTGCGTCATGGGGCGGACGCGGCCGCGGTCGCGCTGGCCCGGCTGCGCGTCTACTTGGACGACGGTGCCTTTGCGCGAAGCTGGGCAGCATCGCGCCTGCGGGCGGGGCCTCGGGGGGCGACGGCCCTGACGGCCGGGTTGCGCCAGGCCGGTGTGGGGCACGTGGATACCGCCGCAGCTGTGGATGCGGCGCTGGCGGAGGCGGGAGGCGAACTGGCGCTATGCCAAACGGCCGCGCGGCGGTGGGTGGCCCGCCATGGCCGGCCCGCCGACCGGCGCGCCGCGGCGCGGTTGTGGGCGCACCTGGCGCGCCGCGGTTTCGGCGGCGAGGTCATCTCGCGGACACTGGCTTCGGAGGGCGTGGGGGAGTAGCCGCCTGCGCCGCGTGGCCGCGCATCGCGCCCAGGGCGGTCAGAGACGTCAAGGTTGACAACCGTCCCCGACGCCCCGTACACTTTATCGGGTGTCATGGTCCTCCGCGTCCGTCGGCCTCGTTTTTGTGGACATGCACCACCGCCCCAGGGCGGGTCGGGCGCAGATGCAAAGGCAGGTGGCACCGGACGGTTGGTGGGGCCGGCCCTGAGTGGGCCGGTTTCTTTGTTTGTGGACCGGGTGTCGAACATCCCGCGACGGTACGGAAAAAACGGAACAGCGTGACCACGCGGCCTTTTCCGCTCCCGCCGCGGTGGGGGTGAACCGGGCTGAACGACATGGTGATCGGGGCGGCGTCCCTGGTCGCGTTGGTAGCGGGTGGTGCGGCCGGTTACACCGTCCGCAAGCGGACGGCGGAGGCGGCCATCGGATCGGCCGAAGCGGAGGCGGCGCGGCGCCTTGAGGTCGGCGAGAAGGAAGTGGAGGCCAAAAAGCGCGAGGTTTTGGTCGGGGCGCGGGAGGAGGTCCAGCGGCTCCGCCAGGAATTCGAGGTGGAGGTGCGCTCCCAGCGCGGCGAGCAGCAGAAGCTGGAAAATCGCCTGCTGCTGCGCGAGGAGGCTCTCGATCGCAAGTTGGAAGTTCTGGACGAGCGCGACGCCTCGATGCGCACCAAGGAGGCGGACATCGAGCGGCTGCGTCTGGAGCAGGACCGATTGCGCCTTGAGGCGCAGGCGGAGTTGGAGCGCGTCTCCGGTCTCAAGCGGGAGGATGCGCGCCAGATCCTGTTGCAGGGGGTGCGGGACGAATCCCGCCGCGAGGCCGCCCTGATCGCGCGCGACATCGAAAACGAGGCCCGCGCGGATGCGGACCGCCAAGCCAAGGAGATCCTGGCGATGGCGGTGCAGCGGTGTGCGGCGGACCATGTGGCGGAGACGACGGTCTCCGTGGTCAGCCTGCCTTCCGACGACATGAAGGGCAGGATCATCGGGCGCGAGGGGCGCAATATCCGCACCTTCGAGGCCCTCACCGGGGTGGACGTGATCATCGATGACACGCCGGAAACGGTGGTGGTGTCCGCGTTCGACCCCGTCCGGCGCGAGAAGGCGAAGCTCACCCTGCAGAAGCTGATCGCCGACGGGCGCATTCATCCAGCGCGCATCGAGGAGATGTATGGCAAGGCCGAAAAGGAAGTCGAACAGCGGATGCGCGAGGAGGGGGAACGCGCCTGCGAGGAGGTCGGCGTGGTGCGGCTGCACCGCGAACTCGTCGACATCCTCGGGAGGCTGCGCTTTCGCACCTCCTACGGGCAGAACGTGCTGAAGCATTCCGTCGAAGTCGCGCACCTGGCCGGGTTGATGGCGGCGCAGTTGGGTGCCGATGTCGCACTGGCCAAGCGGGCGGGGCTGGTGCACGACATCGGCAAAGCGATGGACCACAGCGTGGAGGGCACGCACATCACCATCGGCATGGATCTTCTGCGCCGGTTCGGCGAGTCCGAGGATGTGGTGCACGCGATGTGCACCCACCATGGCGATTACGAGGCGCACTCCCTGGAGGCCGTCCTTGTGACCGCGGCCGACAAGCTCTCCGCTTCACGCCCGGGTGCGAGGCGCGAAACCCTTGAGGCATACATCGAACGGCTGCAGAAGCTGGAAGAGATCGCCGAATCGTTCCAGGGAGTGGAAAAGTCGTTCGCCATCTCGGCCGGTCGCGAGATCCGCATCGCAGTCAAGCCGGATCAGATCGACGACGCAGAAGCCTTCCAACTGGTGCGCGCGGTGTGCAAGCGCATCGAGGACGAGATGCGCTATCCCGGTCAGATCAAGGTGACGGTTATCCGGGAGACCCGGGCGGTAGAGTACGCGAAGTGAGGTGGCCGGGGGCGACCGCCCCTGGTTTCGCGCGGGGGGCGGAATCGTGCGGATCCTGTTCGTCGGCGATGTGGTCGGTAAGCCGGGAAGGACCATCCTCCGGCAACGATTGCCCGAGTTGCGCCGCACATACAGCCCGGAACTGGTGGTCGTCAATGCCGAAAACGCCGCCGGAGGTGTCGGTCTGACCCCGCCCACCGCGCGGGAACTGCTGGCCATGGGCGTCGACGCCCTGACCCTGGGAAACCATGCGTGGGACAAGCGTGAACTGGCTCCGGCGATGGATGAGTTTCCCCAGTTGCTGCGCCCGGCGAACTTCCCGCCCGGAACGCCGGGGCGGGGGGCGATGACCGTGCGGACACGGTCGGGGGCCAGGGTGGGCATCGTCAACGCGATGGGCCGGGTCTTTTCCGGGGCGCACCTGGACTGCCCCTTTCGCGCCATGGACCAGGCCTTAGAGGAGTTGGCGGGTCAGACACCGCTCATTCTGGTCGACTTCCACGCCGAGGCGACTTCTGAGAAGACGGCGATGGGATGGTTTCTCGACGGGCGCGTCACCGCGGTGGTCGGCACCCACACGCACATCCAGACGGCCGATGCCGCGGTGCTGCCGGGGGGAACCGCTTACATCACGGACGTCGGGATGACCGGCCCTTGGTTGTCGTGTCTGGGCGTGGAGCGGGGCCGCGTGCTGGAGCGGTTCCTGACCCAGATGCCGGTCCGTTTCGACGTCGCGCCCGGGCCGTGCCAGTTGAACGCCGTGGTGGTGGACGCCGATCCCGCATCGGGTAAGGCCGCGGCGATCACCCCGCTGTATTGGCGCGAGCCCCTGGATGCCGGGGCCGGGGCCGGATCCGAGCCGTCTGGATCCTGACCAAAGGGGCGCGGCGCAAGCCCCTGTCTTTAGGCATGTTAACCTCTTTGCATCAAACGTGGTGTAGTGCAAGGCATGGAGCGCAAGGCGTACAAGTACCGCTTCTACCCGACCGAGGACCAGGCGCGCGAACTGGCGCGGACCCTTGGCTGCGTGCGGTACGTGTATAACTGGGCGCTTGCTTTGCGCACGGAGGCGTGGTTTGAGCGTCACGAACGCATTGATTACGCTGAGACAGATCGGCTTCTGGTCCGCATGAAGAAGGATCCCGACAGGGCATGGTTGGCGGAGGTCTCCTGCGTACCGCTTCAGCAGTCGCTGCGTCACCTCAATGCCGCCTTCGTCAACTTCTTCGCGGGTCGCGCCAAGTACCCGCGCTTCCATCGCAAGCACGACCGGCAAGGCACCACATATCGCATCGGTGGCTTCCAGTGGAAAAACGGAACCCTCGCGTTGGTCAAGATGGACGACCCCATGAACATCCGCTGGACACGACCAGTCGGGGCGGAGTCGACCAGCGTTACCATCAGCAAGGACCCCGCTGGCCGCCGCTTTGTCTCCTTCTCGACGGAGGAGGAGATTACCCCGCTGCCCGTGGTCAACGCCACGGTGGGGATCGATCTCGGACCGCTGGACGCGGTAGCCATGAGCACTGGAGAGAAGGTGGGGAACGAGCGGTTCTTCCGGCGGGACGAACAGCGGTTGGCTCGGGCGCAACGGCGTCTGGCCCGCAGGCAGAAGGGATCGCGCAATCGCGGTAGGGTACGGCGGAAGGTGGCCCGCATCCATGCCCGCATCGCCGACCGGCGGCAGGACTTCACGCACAAGCTCACCACGCGCATCATCCACGAAAACCAAGTGGTGTGCGCCGAGGGATTGAGCGTGAAGGGCATGCTGGCCCATCCGACGCTCGCCACGAGCATCGGGCTGGGGCGAACTCCTGCGGCAACTGGAGTACAAGGCGCGGAGGTACGGCCGCACCTTCGTCCAGATCGACCGCTTCTATCCCAGCAGCAAACGGTGTCACGCCTGTGGGCACGTCGTCGAATGGCTGCCCCTGGACGTTCGGCATTGGGAGTGCCCTGCATGTAAGGTGGCACTCGACCGGGTCGTTAACGCCGCGCAGAACATCAAAGATGCGGGGCTCGCGGAACTGGCCGCCGGGCTGGCGGTGTCTGCCGGTGGAGGGGACGTAAGACCCGCTCGGAAACGGGTGGGCGGACCCCGGCGAAGCAGGAAGCCCCGGTGAACGATCACCGAGAATCCCCCGGCTGTGGCCGTGGGGGGGGAGTTCAAGAAAGCTGATGGGGGGCGCAGTTATGGACCGTGATGCCGATGCCCTGCACCGCGCCGCGGTGGTCGTGGACGCCCATGTGGACACGGTGTTGGCCCTGGAGGCCGGCCGTGACTTCTATCGCGGCGGTTCCGGGGGGCACGTCGACCTGCCGCGCTTGCGTGCCGGCGGCGTCGATGTCCAGGTGTTCGCCCTCTACCTCGAGCCCGCCTATAAACCGGAACGGGCCCTGGCGCGCGTGCTTGCGTTGCGGGACCGGTTGCTGCGCACCTTCGCGGCGGGCGGCGGTGCGGTGCGCCTGTGCCGCGACGGCGCCGATCTGGATGCGGCGCTGGCCGCCGGCCAGCTCGCGGCGGTCCTTTCCGTGGAGGGCGGGGAGGCCGTCGGCACCGACCTTGCCCTGCTGCGCGCCCTGCACGACCTGGACGTCCGGGCCATGGGCCTTACCTGGAATCAGCGCAACGCCATCGCCGACGGGGCGGGTGAGGATCGCGCCCAGGGAGGCCTGACGGCGTTCGGCCGGCGCGTCGTGGCGGAGATGGACCGCCTGGGGATGGTGGTCGATGTCTCCCACCTGTGCGCCCGTTCGTTCTGGGACGTGCTGGAATGCGGCGGGATGCCGCGCTTTGCCTCGCATTCTAACTGCCGCGCCCTGTGCGACCACGTGCGCAACCTCGACGACGCCCAGATCCGCGCCCTGGCGATGACGGGCGGCGTTATGGGCATGAACTTCTTCGCCGACTTCCTGGATCAGGACCCGGCGCGGGCCGATGTGGGGCGGGTGTGTGACCACATCGACCACATCTGCGGCCTGGTCGGCCCGCGCCATGTCGGGCTCGGTTCGGATTTCGACGGCATCCAGCGTACCCCGCGCGGGCTGGAGGACGTCGGCCGCCTGCCTGCGCTCACGCGGGAACTGGTGCGCCGTGGCTATCGCCAGGCGGACATCGAGGCGATCCTGGGCGGCAATGTGCTGCGCCTGTTGCGTGCCGTCTGGGCGGGCGGGGCGGCCGGGTAGTCTGATATCCCTCCCCGGCATACTACTGCCGGGCGAGGGGGGACCAACCGTGCGGCGGGCGGCGGAATCGGCGGACGTGCTTCCGCTGGACGCTTCGGAGTTGGCTCGCAGGGTTGACGCCCTGGAGCGGGAACTGGATCGTTTGCGCCGCAGTCGGCGCGTCCTGATGGAGTTGCTCTGGCGCCTGGATCGCGACTGGCGGGCCCGCGAGGTTGCGCTGGAGGCCGCAAACCGCCGTCTGTGGGAACTCGGCCGACGGACCGACGGGGTTCCCTGACGTCCCGATCCGTGTCCGGGCCGGCCCGCGCACCGGACGCGACACGAGCACAGTGGGGAGGGAAGCGGCGCCACCGCCGTCGCCACGAGGCCGGTGTTTTTCGCGCCGCGCGACGTATGGACACTGACCACCGGGCCCAGACGCCGCCTGCGGCGGATGCCGTCACGGCCGGGCCAGTTGCGGATGCGAACCCGCCGGTCGAAGGTGCGGCTGTCCCCGAAGTGGCAGCGGCGGCCGCGCCGCTCCTGCCGGAAGGGGACACGGTAGGCTTCGCACGCGCCTGTGAGCTCCTGGGGTTGACACCGCACGTGTTGCGCCGGCTGCTGGACGACTTTGAAGATGTCCTGCCGCCGGTCCGCGCCGATGGCGGAGAGCGCGGCCTGGCACCGGGCGCCATGCCGATCCTGGCCGCGATCGCAGGCTGGCGCGCCGCGGGGATGGCCCACGAAGAGGTCCATCATCGGGCTCAGATGATGGCCACGCAGGGCGGCGCGCCGGCCGCGGAAAGCGGAAGCGAGCGGCTTGTGGCGGAGATCGCACGGGTGCACGCCGAGCTGCTGCGCTCGGAGCAGCAGCGGGGTGAAGACCGCGACCGCCTGCTGACCGCCCTGATGCGCACCCAGCAAGAACTCGCGAGCCTGCGCCTGGAACTGACGTCCCGCCAGCGGAGCGACCGCAGGCGCGGCTTCTTTGCCCGGCTGTTTGGTGGGTGAGATCGGGCCGCGGTGGCGCCCGGGGCCCATACCGGCGGTCAGCCGGATCGCGCGCGGGACGGGAAGAGCATCAGGAAATATGCCATCATACTAAGGGCGAGCACCACGACCAATGCCCACGCGAAAACGCGTGACACCCGTTTCCTGCCGCGCCGCACCTTCTACCCCCTCCGTTTCGGTTGCAGTACGCGCCGCGCGGCACGGTCGAGCCAGGTGGGCGGCAGCAGGCGCCCGGCCGACATCGCCAAGCGGTTGGTCGCCCCGCAGATGTGCAGCGACCGGCCGGCCCGCCAGGCTGTGAGTGTCTCGGCCGCGACCTGCTCGGGGGTCTGGACGGCGGCCTGCGGGCTGCCAAGCGGACCGGGGGCGTCCGCCACCGCGAAGAAACCGGTGTGCGCAGGTCCGGGACACAGGGTGAGCACCCCGACCCCGCTGCCGGCGGCCTCGGCGGCCAGGGCGCGGCCGAGCGACACGACGAAGGCCTTGGACGCCCCGTAGGACGCGTAATAGGGCATCGGTACCAGCCCGCCGGTGGAGGCGACCAGCACGATGCCGCCACGGCCCCGTTGCAGCATGCCCGGCAGGAAGGTGCGCGCCCAAAGGAGCGGCGACCGGCAATTGGTGTCCACCAGCGCCCCCAGTCGGGCCGGATCCGCTTCGGCCAGCGGTCCATAGATGCCGAACCCCGCGTTGAGCACCAGCAGGTCCGGTTCGATGCCGCGCTCTACCAGGGCCGCCGCGAGTTCCGATCCGCTCTCGTGGACCGAGACGTCCGCCGGCCAGACCAGTGAGCGGGCCGGCGGCAGGGACGCCGCCACCGCCTCCAGGGCGTCGCGGCGGCGCGCGACCAGGACGCAGGCGCAGCCGGCGGCCCCGAGGGCCCGCGCCAAGGCGGCCCCGATGCCGGACGAGGCGCCGGTGACGATGGCCCATCGACCCAAGTCCCGCCTTGCCATACGCAACCTCCCATCATGTCCCTTGCGTGCCGGCGTCGACGGATCGGTTGCTGCGGCCGGCGAGCAGGTCCTCCAGGCCGGCACACGTCGCTTCCAGAGCCGCAAGCGAGGCGCGCCAGTGGTCGCGGATCAGCAGTTGGTGGTCGGCGCCCGCAAGGACGCGCACGTCCAGTCCGCCCGTAGCGCGCACGGCCCGTAGCGCTTCCGGCCCAAAGGCCGGATCCTGATCACCGACGATGATCAGGCCGCCGCGGGTGCGCATGAACGGCACCACCGGGACCAGCGGCGTCAGGAACGCGAAGACGGTCGGCCGCTCGTCCCAGATCGGCGCCATGTGTGCCGCGTGTGCCGCCACCCGCGTGCCGAGGCTCTTGGCCACCACGACGAGGCGGCGGTACTGCGGTTGCAGGGCGTCCCGAACCGCCGCGGCCGACTCCGCAGCGACCCGCTCGGTGCCTTGGGGGCCAAGGTCGGAGCGTGCCGCCTGGTGGCCATACTCCACCGCCAACACGTCGCAGCCGTGCTGCAGGCAGACCTGGCGGGCGTAGTCCAAAAGGGGCGCATCGCGGCGATAGCGGTCGCCGGGTAGCAGGATGGCCAGGGTCGTCGCAGGGGGTTCTTCCTGCGTCCAGAGTTCGTGGCCGACGGCGGTGTTCCACGCGGACGGCCGCTCCAAGACGTGTCGCGTCCAGGCCATGGTGTCGTTGCCCGTTCCTTTCCGTGAGCCCGTCCTGCGGGACGGCTGTTTGAGCGCGATGTCCGGGCCGCCCGGTGGCGCCACCGCGTCGTGGCCAGGGGTTCGCGATCGGCCGTCCGGCCCCTGTTGGCGGCCGGGCCCACGTGGGGCCGCGCGCCCGATGGCGCCTCCCTGCGCCCGGTTCCAGCCAGGGCGGTCGGGCGTGCCGAGCGGGCGCCAACGGCCGGGGGCCGGGACGCGGTCCCGGCCCCCGCGGGTGTGTGCTACACTTCGGCACGGTAGAAAGGGGCACATCCCGTGCAGCGCCTTGAGATTCCCGTCGTCTCCTACAACACCCGCACGGCGGGGTTCATGTCTGCGCTGGGCTTCGGCTTGGGCGCCGACGGCGTTTGGCGCGACGCCTCCGGGTGTTCCTTCGCCACCGCCCTGACCGGTAAGCAGACCCCCGCGGCCGCATCCAGGACCTGGGGCTGCCAGATGAACGTGGCCGACAGCGAGAACCTGCACGGCCAGTTGCAGGCGTTGGGCTATGCGGCCTCTGACGACGAGGCGGTGGCGGACCTGATCCTGCTGAACACCTGTGCGGTGCGCGGCACCGCGGCCGCGCACGCCTTGGGCGAGATCGGCCGGCTCAAGCAGCTCAAGCTGGAGCGGCCCGATGTGTTGCTCGGGGTGTGCGGCTGTCTGACGCAGATGCCGGAGACGGTCGCTTACCTGCGTGAGCACGCACCGTACGTGGACCTGATCTTCGGCACGCACAACCTGCACGACCTGCCGTCGCTCTTGGCGCGGGCCTATCGCGACGAGGCGCAGACGGTGGACATCTGGTCCCAGGCCCCTGAGACGGTTGAGCACCTGCCCGCGGTGCGCGGCGCCGGGGTGCGGGCCTGGGTGAACATCATCTATGGGTGCGACAAGTATTGCACGTACTGCATCGTGCCCACGACGCGCGGCCGCGAGCGCAGCCGCCGGCCGGGGGATGTTCTGGCGGAGGTCGAGGGCCTGGCGGCCGCCGGGTTTCAGGAGGTGACGCTCCTGGGACAGAACGTCAACTCGTACGGGCACGACCTTGGGGATGTGGACTTCGCGGACCTGCTGGCCGCCGTGGCCGAGGTGCCCGGCATCCGCTGGGTCCGATACACCACCAGCCATCCGCGCGACTTCACCGAGCGCATGGTGCGGACCGTGGCGGAACACCCCCGCATCTGCGAACACTTCCACCTGCCGGTGCAGTCCGGTTCCGACCGGGTGCTGCGCTGGATGAACCGCGGCTACACCCGCGCCGATTACCTGCGGCTGATCGACGCGGTGCGCCGGCATGTACCGGACGCCGCGATCACCACCGATCTCATCGTCGGGTTCCCGCGCGAGACGGAGGCGGATTTTGAGCAGACGCTGGAACTGGTGGCCGAGGTCGGCTACGACAACGCCTTCACCTTCCAATACAGCCCGCGGGCCGGGACACCCGCGGCGCGTTGGGAGGACCCGGTGCCGGCCGGGATCAAAAAGGACCGGCTCGACCGGCTGAACGCGTTGCAGTATGGGATCAGCCGGCGTCGCAACGAGGCGCTGGTGGGCAGCGACTGCGAGGTGTTGGTCGAGGGCGCCAGCCGCAAGGACCCCGAGGTGTTCACGGCGCGCACCCGGACCAATCGCCTGGTGCTCGTCCCGGCCCGGCCCGACGCCGCCCAACGCTTCGGCCGCGCGCGGATCACCGCCGCGCAGACCTGGACGCTGCGCGGCGAGTTGGAGCATGTGGAGGCCGGAGCGTGAGCGGGCGCACCCCGCGCGGGTCGGCGGCTCCGCGTGCCCCCACCCCCATGCAGGAGCAATACCTGCGGCTCAAGAGCGAGGTGGGGGATGCCCTCCTCTTTTTCCGGCTGGGGGACTTCTACGAACTGTTCGGTGCGGACGCCGAGGTGGCGGCGCCGATCCTCGAGGTGGTGTTGACCAGCCGCGAGGTGGCCCCCGGGGTGCGGCAGCCGATGTGCGGGGTGCCCCACCATGCGGTTACCGGCTATGCCGCGCGCCTGCTGGCGCGCGGCCTCTCGGTGGCGTTCGCCGACCAGATGGAGGACCCGTCCCAGGCACGCGGGCTGGTGCGGCGCGAGGTGACTCGGCTGCTCACGCCTGGCACCGTGGCCGAACCCGAGATGCTGGAGGCGTTGGGTGAGCGGCTGCTGGCCGTCGCCTTCGGGACGGAGTTGGCGGTGTGCGACGTCTCGACCGGCGGCGTGCGGTTGGCGCTGTGCGGCGACGCCGGCGGGGAAGGCGCGGCGGCGGCGGGTGGCATGCTCCAGGAGTTGGCGTGTCTGCGGCCGGCGGAGGTCGTGGTCCCCGCGACCGGTGCCCCGGCCGGCGTAGTGCAGTGGGCGGAAGCCGAACATGTGGCGCTGCATCCCCTTGCGGCCGAGCAGTTCCGCGCCGGGGCCGCGGGGGCTGTCTGGTCCGACGCGCCGGATTCGCCGGCCCTGGGCGCCCTGGTCCACTACCTGCGCCACACCCTGCGGGGGGATCTGGCGGGGTTGCGTCCGGTGGAAGTCTACCGGCCATCTTCCCACCTGGCGCTGGACCCGACGGCGCTGCGCACCCTCGAGGTCGTGGAACCCATGGCCGAGGGTGCCACCGGCGCCACGCTCTTTGGCGCCCTGGACCGCTGCGCAACCGCGATGGGCCGGCGGCAGCTCCGCTTTTGGCTGTTGCACCCGCTGCAGGATGTGGTGGCGATCGCCGCGCGCCAGGACGCGGTCGGAGAACTGGCACGCAAGCCGCTGTTTCGCGAGGGCCTGCGCAGCGCGCTACGCGGCGTCCACGATCTGGAGCGGCTGGCGGCCCGCGTCCTCAACGGGCGCATCGGTCCCAGGGAACTGTCGGCGCTGGGCGTTTCGCTGCGGGCCCTGCCGACGGCCCTGTCGGCGCTGCGCGGCTGCGACGCGGAGTGGCTGCGCCGCCAGTGCGCCAGCGCCGATCCGCTGGGACCGTTGGCGGAACAACTCAGGCGCGCGCTGGCGGAGGATCCACCGAGCTTGGCCCGCGACGGCGGCATCTTCGCCGCGGGGTATGATGAGGAACTCGATACCCTGCGCGCCGCCGGTAGGGACGGGCGGGCGTGGCTGGCGGAGTTTGAGGCGCGTGAGCGCGAGCGGACGGGCATCCGTTCGCTGAAGGTCGGGTTCCACAAGGTCTTCGGCTATTACCTGGAAGTGAGCGCCACCAACCGCGTGGCGGTGCCGGGCGACTACATCCGCAAGCAGACCCTCGCGGCTGGTGAGCGGTTTGCCACCGAAGAGCTCAAGCGGTTGGAGGAGACGATTCTCGGCGCGCAGGAGCGGGCGCTGCGGCGCGAGCAGGTGTTGTTCGCCGAACTGCGCGAACGCGCGGCAGCCGACGGCGCAGCCCTGCAGCGGACGGCGACGGCGGTCGCCGCGCTGGACGCGCTGGCCAGCCTGGCGGAGACGGCGGCCCGCTGGGGGTGGGTGCGGCCGGTCGTCGACCACTCCGGCGAGTTGCAGATCAGTTCCGGCCGCCATCCGGTCCTGGACCAGCAACTGGGCAGCGGCCGCTTCGTCCCCAACGACACGGCGCTCGGAGGCCGAGCGGCGCGGGTGGTCCTGCTCACCGGTCCCAACATGGCGGGTAAGTCCACCTACATGCGGCAGGTGGCGCTGATCACGCTCCTGGCTCACGTCGGTAGCTTCGTTCCCGCGGCCGAGGCGCGCATCGGTCTGGTGGACCGCGTGTTCACCCGGGTCGGCGCCAGTGACGACCTCGCCGGCGGCCGCTCCACCTTCATGGTCGAGATGACCGAGGTGGCCGCGGCGCTGCATCAGGCGAGCGAGCGCAGTCTGTTGCTGCTGGACGAGGTGGGGCGCGGCACCGGGACGCGCGACGGTCTGGCCATCGCCTGGGCGGTGCTGGAGGACATCGCGACGCGCTTGCGGGCCCGGGCGCTGTTTGCGACCCACTACCACGAACTGGCGGCCGCGGCGGCCGCCTTGCCGGGGGCGGCGAGCGCCCATGCCGAGGTGCGGGAGGGGCCCGACGGGGTGGTCTTCCTGCACCGCATCGCCCCCGGACCGAGCGACCGCAGCTACGGCGTCGCCGTGGCTGCTCTTGCCGGGGTGCCGGCCGGGGTGCTGGCCAGGGCGCGCGAGGTGTTGCTGCGTTTGGAAAACGGGTTGGATCCGGCCGACGAGAGCGCGGCGGCGGCGCCGGACGCCCCCGACCGCCCCGATCCGAGGCTGAAGGACTTGGTCCTGCGCCTTGCGGCCCTGGAGCCACTGGAACTCACCCCGCTGCAGGCGCTGGCCGTGCTCAGCGAGTTGCAGGCGCTCGCGCGTGAAACGCTGGGGGATCGTACGGCCTAAAACGCACCCGCTCCTCGGTATGCTTCCGTGGCGGTCGGCGCATGCCGGGCCGCCGGGGGGGCTGCCGGCATGTGGGGGCGATCGCGGGTGCTGTGGACGCTCGGGTTGGCGGCGGCGCTGTCGGGGTTGCTCGTGTGGCAGGCGCTGGGGGAACCGGCGCCCGCGGTGGCCGTCTTCCGGCGGGTCGCGCCGGCGGTGGTGCTCATCACCCGCGGCACGACGGTTCCGGGCGCCGGCGGCCGGTTGGATTGGGGCAGCGGTGTGTTCATGGATCATCGCGGCGACATCGTTACCAACCACTTCCCGCTGGTACCCCTGCGGCGCAGAAGCCCTGCACGCTGCGGGTCCTGGCGGAGACCAGCCGGGTTGGCCGATACCGTGCCTGCCGCCCGCGGCTTCCTCCGGTTGCGGGCCGTTTGGCGCCGTGGGTGACCAGGGACGACCAATCGCCATGCTGGACCGCCATGAGTCACGCGCGGCGAAGCGCGCCGCCTGCACCGCTGGTCGTCCGCGTAGTTGCGCTCCCTGGCGGGGCGGCTGCACGCGGCCCCGGCGGGCCGCTGTCCACCGACCTATCGCGGCACGATTCCGTCCGTCGCTGCCGGCGGAATGCCCGCCACGGCGATCGATGCCGCCGCGTTCGTGCGCGGGCCGGTTTGGTATCGGCTTGGGTGGCATACGCGCCAGAGGTCTGCCCGGCGCATTGCCCTTCGTTCGGTCGCCGAGGTGCCGGGCGGACGCCACCTGCGCCGGTACGCTGGGGGTAAGGACTTCAGTCCCAGCCCAACCGACGCCTGGAGACGGCGGCTCGCGCCGCGCCCCTTGACCCGGTGGTGGAAAAGGATTGCAGCCTTGGCAGGGCCTTCGCCGCGCGGTTACGAACGGTCGCTTTGCGTCGCGGCAGGCGCTGCGTCTCCCTCCGGGCGCGGATGGACGCGGGCCGGGTGGGGTGGCAGCATACCGTGATGGGGTGTGGCCGTGAACGCGTGGCGCAACGACAAGTTCCAGTTGGCGCAGTGCTATGACGACATCGCCGGGACGTATCTGCGGTTGACGGAGCCCCTGACCCACTACCTGCCGGCGGTGCGCGCCTTCCTTGCGGATAGCGTGCATGCGGGGAGCCGGGTGCTCGACCTCGGCTGCGGGCCGGGGCATGTGACCGGCGATCTGCCGGCGGATGTCGAGGTCGTCGGCGTCGACCTTTCCAGCCGGATGCTGCAAGAGGCGCGAAAACGGCGCCCGGCCGGCCGCTATCTGCTGCATGACTTTCATCAGCCTCTACCCGCGGACGTCGGCTGCTTCGACGTGGTCCTGGCCTGCGGCGCCTTCGACTTCTGCGAGGATCTGACCGAGGTGATCGGCCATGCCGCGAGGGCGCTTGTCCCCGGGGGCCGCCTTTTGTTCATGCTTGCCGAGCGCAGGATGGAGTGCCTCCACCACGGCGGGAGGTGGCTCGAGATGCAGGTGGGGGCGGCCGCGATCCGGGTGTATTTGTGGACATTCGCCGAGGCGGTGGCGGCGCTCGAGGCGTCCGCCCTGCGTCCGTTGACGTATCGATACGGGCCCGGTTGGGAGGTTCCATCTTGGGGTGCGGTGATCCAGTACGGGTACTGGGTGGTGGAACGCCCGCCGACCGCCGGGCAGACCACTGCGCCGAGGGGCCCGGCCGGCGGTGGATCTGCAGGGTAGTGCTGGGCGGCCGAACGACCGGACGCCGGAACCGGAGCGGGAGGGAACGCGGCGAGCCGTGAGCCCGGGGGTGGATGCGCGTTCCGGCGGGCATCCGGGGGCGCCTGCGCCAGCGGTGGGCGGCACGCGGTGGGGCGCGCGGGCTCGACTCAGCCGGCGAGAGGGTGGATGCGGATAGACTCCGCCGCGGCGCGCCGCGCTGTTTGGGGCCTTTCTGCCTATTCCACCCTGCGGCAGGTCGCCGATGTCTGCCAGATGCTGGCGATTAACTGGTATCTGGCGGCGTCCACGGGATCGGCGGGCATGCTCGGACTGGCGTGGGTGGTCTCGCGCCTGCCCTGGACGGTGCTTCCCCTGGCGGGGTTTCTGGCCGACCGCGTGCCTCGCCGCCGCGTCATCCTGCTTGGAGACCTCGCAGTGGCGGTGCTCGGCGTCGTCGCCGTCTTGGTGCGCCCGGGCCGGACCGCGGTTCTCATCGTTCTCGCCGTGTACGCCCTGGGGTATGCCGCGGTGCGGCCGGCCACGAAGGGACTGCCGCGCGAGTTGGCCGGGACCTCCGTGGATGCCGCCCGCGTGTCCGGGCTCATGACCAGCTTGGAATACGCGGCTATCTTCGCCGCGCAACTCGCCGTGGCGCGGTGGCTCTTGCCGCGCGGGCCCGCGTGGGGGTTGGGCGCCATGGTCGTCACCCTCGCGCTCGGTGCGGTCATCCTGAGGCGCACCGTTCCGGCAGGCCCACCGCCCGCGGCCCCGACGCGGTTCGGGATGCGTGCGGTCGCGGCGATGCTGTGGTCGCCCGAGTTGCGAGGCCCTCTGGCCTTGACGGTGACTTGCGGCGGCTGCGCCTTCGTGCTGCTGCCGCTGGCCCCGCTATTGGCCCGGGGTGGTCCTGCCCACTACGGCATCCTCATGGCGGGGTATTCCCTGGGAGCCGCGGCCGGTTCTGCCCTGGCGCGCCGGACGGACGGGTGGCGCTCGGGGACACGCGGGGCCGCTCTGGCCTGGGTGGTCGCCGCCCCCGCCCTGGCGGCGGCGCCGCGTGTGCACTCCGTTGTCGCCATCCTGGCCTGTTATGTGGTGGTGGGGGCGGCGGCCGGCTTTGCGGACGCGGGTAACGCGGCGCGCGTGGCCGCCCACGTGCCCCTGAGCGCCCAGTCGCAGGCCATGGCGCTGGGGTCGCTGGTCTGGCGCCTACCCGGAGTCCTGGCGGGCGGCATCGTGGCGGTCGCGGCGCCGCTCCAGCCGGCCAGTCTCTGTCCCGTGCTGGCGGGAGTCTTGGCGGCGGTGGCGGTCGGCGGCGTCTTGGTTCCGGCGGGCGCGCCGCGGGTACCCGCCGGCCCACCGGTCGGATGAACGTTTCGCGGCGCGGAATCCACGCATCGGGCGGCGTCGGCAACGGACGGAGCTTCCCCTCCACAGGCAGGGTCCGGTGCGCCAACCGTATATTCAGGTGCTGGCTCGTGTCCCGTGGCTGCCGACGGCGACACCGCCGTACCCGCCGCTGTTTGAAAAGCAGAGCGTTCGGCTGTGGCCGGCGCTCAAGGGGTTGGGTCGGTTGGCGCCAGTGTTCTTGTTTGGTGGGATGACCGCTTCGTTTCCGCATACTTCGGCGGCGTTCGTGGCGGCCTGAGGCGGGCGGGCGGCGCGGCTTGCGCTGTTGATGGGTAAGCCGAGCGGGTGGGAGGAATACCTGCCACGCTACCAGAGGCCCTGGGCGGCGATGGGGATCCGCGAAATCGTACCCGTGGCTCCGCTTGCGGACGGTGTTACGTTGAGCACCCAAGCCCTGGAGACCCTGGAGCGGTGCACCGGAAGGTTCGTTTGTGGTGGTGATACACGGAGCTACCACGAGCTCTACTGCTCGGGGATGGGACGGGAGGTGCTCTTGCGGCGTTGTGGAGGCCCACTTCAGCCAGAGGGGCGGTTTTCCCCGGCTGGTCGCGGCCATGCGGCTGAGCGGGAGCGAAAATGGTCTCGGGATCGACGACGGCATCTGTGTTGAAGTCAGGGACGGGCGGCTTTACGTGCGTGGGAGTGGCCGCGCATACATCGCCCGCGCGGCCGGGGTCGGCGATCTTCGGGTGACGCTCGTCGAACCGGGGATGGAAATGGCCTTTCCGTAAGGTGTGTGTGTGGGCGGACCTGGCGCGTCTGCACCGGGGGCCCCGACATCAAGCCGCTCGCGCCCGGTGGACCCGCCTTGAATGGATGGCCGGTGCTGCGTCCTCCGCCAACCGGTGTCGGTTGCCTTGGGACGGGTCCTGCGGCCGCACCGCCCGTGGCGGGCGGGTGACCACAGGTGATCGACCGGCGACACGGCGTCCGCAAAGGCCGCCGCCGACACCCGCCGGCGGGGTGCCCGCCGTGGTTACCAACGACCATGTGGTTGCAGGTGCGCAGCGGCTCTGGGCGACCCTGGCAAGTGGCCGCACCGTGCCCGCGGTGCTGGTCGGCGCGGACCCGGCGACGGACGTCGCGGTGCTGCGGGTCGCCATCGGGCGGCCCACACCGGCGGCGCGATTCGCCATGCGGTCCATGGTGGTACCCGGCCAAACCGCGGTGGCGATCGGTAACCCGCTGGGTCCCCGCTACGCCCTCACCCTGACCCAGGGGGTGGTCAGCGCCGTGCGGCCGATGTTGTATGGGGTGGGAACGCACGGCCAGAGGGTGACCACGATGATCCAAACGGACACTCCACTCAACCCGGGAAGTTCGGGTGGGCCCCTGCTCAACCGCCACGGACGCGTGATCGGCATCAACAGCGTGAAGGTCGTTCAGGCACAGCCGGGGTTGGCGGCGGCCGGCCTGGCGTTCGCCATTCCGTCGGCGACCGTGATGGCGGTCGCCAAGGCGCTGCTCGCCCACGGCTATGTGCCGCGGGCATGGTTGGGCGCGTGCCTGACGCCGCTGCCACCCTCGGTGCTGCCCGGGCAGGCACAGGCTTTGGTGCTGGGCGGTCTGCTGCCCCAGGGACCGGCAGACCGCGCCGGCCTGCGTGCCGGTGATGCGCTGGTGGCGTGGGACGGCGTCCCGCTGGCCGACCAGTTGGCGCTGGTGCGGCGGTTGAACGGGGCGCGGCCCGGGGCCGGGGTGCAACTGACGGTGCTGCGCGATGGTGGACTCCGGCGCGTGCGATTGACGCTTGGCATTGGCCCGGAACCCTCCCTGACCTGTCCGCGGGTGGGGTAGGGCGTGCGTCCAGCCGTCCCGGTCGCGCTGGCGTCTCGGTGGCGGTGGCCGTTATGCTGCCAAAAAGGGGGGGGCGTCGTGGGGCGCATCCAGGTGCTTCCGGCGGCGGTCGCCCAGCGCATCGCGGCCGGGGAGGTCATCGAACGGCCGGCCTCGGTGGTCAAAGAGTTGTGCGAGAACGCGCTGGACGCCGGGGCCCGCCGCATCCGGGTCGACCTCACGGCGGGCGGCTGTGCGGCCGTCATCGTGGGTGACGACGGCGGCGGCATGGAGCCCGAGGACGCCGTGCTTGCCTTCGCCCGCCACGCGACGAGCAAGCTGCAGCGCTTCGAGGATCTGGCCGGGCTGCACACGCTGGGCTTCCGGGGAGAGGCCCTGCCAAGCATCGCCGCCGTGGCCCACGTCTGTCTGACCACGCGCCCACCGCAGGCCTCGGCGGGGACCGAGGTGCGGATTGACGGGGGCGGCCGCCCCCAATCCCGCGAGGTCGGAGCCGCGCCGGGAACGCTGGTGGCCGTGCGCGACCTGTTCTACAACGTACCCGCCCGGCGCGCCGCCCTGCGCCGGGCGGCTTCAGAGCGGGCCGCCGTGGTGGACGCGGTGACCGCCGCCGCCTTGGCGCGTCCAGACGTCGCCTTCAGCGTCCATGACGACGAACGAGAGTTTCTTGCCACCCCAGGGGACGGAGACCTGATGTCCGCGGCCGTGGCGCTTTGGGGACCGGATGTGGCGGCGGGTTTGCTGCAGGTCGCGGAGGCGGCCGATGGCTGGGTGGTCGACGGGCTGTGCGGCAAGCCCTCCGTGGCCCGCGGCAATCGAGCCCTGCAGTTTTTCGCCGTGGATGGCCGGCCGGTGCGGGCCGAGCCGGTGCGCGGCCCGGTGGCGGCCGCGTATGCCCACCTGCTGCAGGCCCACCGCTATCCCGTGTTTGTGCTCCACCTGCGCGGTGGCGGCGGGGGGCTGTATGACGCGAACGTGCACCCGAGCAAGCAGGAGGTTCGCTTCTACCGCAGCGACGCCGTGCACTCCCTCTGCCACCACGCCGTCCGCCAGGCGTTGCGGACCGCGGAACTGGTCCCGGACCTGCCCCCTTCCGCCGCGGCGGCTTGGGGCGGGGAGACGGCGCGGCCGGTGGTGCCGGATGGCGGGGCGTCCTACTGGCCGTCCGGGGCGGGGGTGGCTCCCGAGGCCCGCGCCTTCGCGATGGAGGCGCAGCGTCCTGCGCGGCCCGCTCTCGGCCCCGGATGGGCCGAGGCCGCCCCAGCGGGTGAGGGCGGCGTGCAGGGATGCGCGGAGGCCGGTTCGGCCGCCGCGACCGGGCGCGACCGGTTGCCGTTCTTGGAGCCGCTCGGCCAGGTCGGTGCGATGTACGTCGTCGCGGCCGGGGCGGACGGCCTCTATATCCTCGATCAGCACGCCGCCCACGAGCGGATCGCCTTTGAGGTCTTCGGCGGCGAGCAGGCGCCGCCCGCCCAGATCCTGCTGCAGCCGCTTGCCGTCGACCTCGATCCGCTCCAGTGGGCCCGCTGGGAGGAGCTTGCGGCGGACTTGGCCCGCCTGGGCTTGGTGAGCGAGGCCTTCGGCGAGTCCACCGTCCTGGTGCGCAGCGTTCCGGCGGGTTTGGAATCGGACCCCGCGGGGGCGCTCCTGCGCGCCCTGCGGCCGGAGGGCACGGGTGCGCCGGGGATGCTGGCGGCGCGCCGGGCCATGGCGGCCTGCAAGGCGGCGATCAAGGCGGGCCAGACGCTGGGCTATGCGGACCTGACCGCGCTGCTCTCGCAGTTGGCCGGGTGTGCAGAGCCGTTCACCTGCCCGCACGGCCGGCCGACGTTGTTGCGGCTGGGGCTGGGGGAGCTTGAGCGCCACTTCGGGCGGCGGTGAGGGGGGCGCGGCATTCCGCCCCCCCCAGGGCGCCGGCTGGACGCATCGCCGCCCCTATACTGCGGATCCACCGAACGGACCGTTGACCGGAAACTCCACCGGCGGCGGGGTCGGGGTCGTGGTGGGCGGCACCGGAGCGCATTGCGGCGGATACAGCGGGACGGGCGGGCAGGTGAAGGGGGCCGCGGGCGAAACGACACACGGAGCCGGAACGCAGAAGCCGTAGTTGGGCACGAGCAGGTTGACCAGCGCCACCGACTGGATCAGCAGGCAGATGCTGACGTTGCAGCAGACGTCGCCGTTGAGGATGGCGCACGGACCCACCGCCGTGGCCGGGGCCTGGCAGTTGATGCTCACCCCGTCCGGCGCGCAGATGGTGATCGTGGTGAAGAAGGAGAACTGGCCGGTGAACGTGCAAAGGGTTTCTCCATCTGGCGCCGTCACGGTGAACGACAGGGTTACGGTGACCAGGAGGGTGACGTTGGCAAACCCGGTGGGCTGGCCGCTGGAGTTTAGGATCGGCACGATGCTCGATGTGGTGCAGGTCACCGAGGTCACGGTGCCGACCGCGGTGCTGCCCGGGGGAACCTCACCGCAGCTGGGCGGTAGCGCAAAGCAGATGTTGTCACGCGTGATGGTTTGGAAGCAGAAGTCGTAGATCTTGTTGACCTGGATGCAGTCGATGCTGCTGGGTGGCGGGCATCCGATCTCGGGACAACACGGCCCGGGTACGATCTGATCCGACATGGTCCGGTATCCCTCCTTTGTGGGGTCGCGCCACACCGCGCGCTCGTTCCCCACGCCTCTGGCGCAGCGTATCCGGAGGTGGATCTGCTCGTGCGACCTTCCCGGGCGGGCGTGGCTCCGATCCTGGTGCTGGCGGGTCCGACGGCCGTCGGGAAGTCGGAGCTTGCCGTCGCGCTGTGCACCGAGATCGGCGGTGAGGTCCTGAGTGCGGATTCTGCCGCCGTCTACCGCGGCCTGGAAATCGGCACCGCCAAGCCGAGCCCTTCGGAACGGGCCGCCGTGCCGCACCACCTCCTGGACCTGCGCGCTCCCGATGAGCCGTTCACCGCGGCGGAGTACCGTGAGGTGGCGCGGGTCTCGCTGGCGCAGGTGCGGGCCCGGGGACGGATCCCCGTCGTGGTGGGCGGCACCGGTCTCTATATCCGGGTCGCCCTGGCCCACAGCGGGGTGCCGCCCGTGCCGCCGGATCCGCGCTTGCGGCGGGAACTCGAGGCGCGCCCACCGCAGCATCTGTATGCGGAACTCCTGCGCGTGGATCCCCGTGCCGCCGCGGGGATCCATCCGGCCAACACCCGCCGCGTGGTGCGGGCGCTGGAGGTGTTTCTCCTTTCTGGCCGGCCGATTTCAGAGCATTGGGAAGAAGGGCGGCCACGCCTACCGGCCTGCCTCTTGGTGATCGACCGGCCGCAGCCCGTGCTGCGTGAGCGCATCGCCGCCCGCGTGGCCTCCATGCTGCGCCTGGGCTTGGTGGCCGAGGTCGAGGGACTGCTTGTGGCCGGTGTGTCCCCGCGGGCGCAATCGCTGTCGGCACTCGGTTACCGCCAGGTGGTGCAGTGCCTGCGGGGTGAGGCGCCGGCGGCGGATTTGGAGGCCTCGATCGTGCGGGCGACCGTGCGCTACGCCCGCAGACAGCGATCCTGGTTTCGTTCCGAACCCGATGCCCAGTGGTTGGATGCGGGAGCGGGGCCGGCCGTCGCCCTGCTGCCGCAGTTGCGGGCCCTCTGGTCCAAGTGGTGCCGCATGCGCCAGCTCGGGACCTGACCGCGCCCGTCGCCACGCCGTCGGTCAAGGGGGGCCGCAGGCATGAGGGAGCCCACGCGGGTGGGGCCCGGGGCGCGCTGTGCGACGGGTCGCTGGGCCGCAGGGCGGGTCCGCACGGGGCGGTGGTGCGTAGCATGGTCGGCGCAGGGGGTGGCGCCCGTGGTGATGCGACCCTCGGCCTTTGCCGCGCCGACGGCCCTCAGGAACGCGCAGGTCGCCGATCCCCGCGAGGAGGTCCCGGACGCGGCGGCGGTGTTGCGCGAACTCGATGGTCTGGTGGGGCTGATGCAGGTCAAGGCGACCGTGCGGGAGTTGGCCGCGTACGCGACGGTGCAACGCTGGCGGTCCGCCGCCGGCCTGCGGGCGGACGGGCTTGTCTTGCACATGGCGTTTCGTGGCAATCCGGGCACCGGCAAGACGACGGTGGCGCGGCTCCTGGGCCGCCTGCTGCACGGACTGGGATTCTTGGAACGAGGCCACCTGGTGGAGGCCGAACGTGCAGATCTGGTGGGCGAATACGTCGGACATACGGCCGCGCGCACCCGAGATCTGGTCGGCCGTGCCTCTGGCGGTGTGCTGTTCGTCGATGAGGCGTACTCACTGAATCGCGGCGGCGACAAGGACTTCGGCCGCGAGGCCACCGACGTGCTCGTGAAGGCGATGGAGGACCGGCGCTCGGCGTTGGTCGTCATCCTGGCCGGCTACCGCGACGAGATGGACCGCTTTCTGCGCAGCAATCCGGGGTTGCGCTCGCGCATCCCGTTGCAACTCGACTTTCCCGATTACAGCCTCGATGAGTTGCTGCGGATCGCCGATCAGATGTTGACTGAGCGCCAGTATCGGGCCTGCCCGGCGGCACGGGCCCGACTGCGGGAACTTCTGGCCGGCCCGCTGGGTCGGGCGGCGACCGCGACCGGCAACGCCCGGTTGGTCCGCAACCTCCTGGAGCGCGCGCTACGCCATCAGGCGATGCGCCTAGTCCGTGGCGGTACACCTGCGGACGTCCCGTCCGCCCAGGGGCTGATGGAGTTGCTCGCCGCGGACCTGGAAGGGGTACTGCGTCCTCAGGACGGACCCATCCCACTTGTCCCGCCTGGGATGCACGCATAGGAGTCTGATGCAAGAGAGCTTGGCGCGCGGCGCAGATACTAGATGTGGTATGTCCGCGCCGCTAGGAAACGTGCACCTGGTGTCTAGTCTCGGCTACAGGGGCCTTTTGCATCGGACTCATAGGGGGTGGACCGGCAGGAGCGGTTTTCCTGGTCTGGAACCCCCGCCCCCAGGAGACCCCGTACCCGGAGCGGGTCCGCCATGCCCTGGACGGCACGGCCCGGAGTTGGCCTGAGCGGAGCCTGGCGAGGCCGCCGGCGGCTCGATGGACCCGTGGCATCCGCTGGATGCCCCGCGGGTGGTCACGGGCCGGTCTGCGGGCGCGGCGGACGGTTGAGCGCCGTGGCGAGGATGGGCGGAACCGCGATGCACCCTTTCGGGGTAACCTCGTCTTCGGCGCGGTGTTCGCCACAGGAGGCTGCGTCCACGCGGCCGAGCGGCGGGTCGGGGCGGAGCACAAGCCGGTTCCGGTGCTGCGGCTTCCATGGGGCGCGGGCATCCGGCGCGGCGGCCGTCGCACACGTACGTGCGGCTGTGGGGCGGGGCCGTCGCCGCGTGTGGCGCCGGTAGGCCGGAGCCTCAGGGACCGCGGCGGTATCGGCTGAGGTAACCAGGGGCAGGCCGGGATCGAGGTGGCGGGCCGGGCCCGGCGGTGCTGGGGGAGGCGCCAACTGGCGACCCGGCTCCCTCCGACCTTGTCGGGTGCCGGCGGCGATCGGGTGTGTGTCCATGAGCGCGAACGGTAAGGAGGGCACCTGTTGTCGCAAGCGGCTTGGGAACGGGTGGAGGCGGTTTGGGCTGAGGTGGCGGACCTCTCCCACGCCCTGGCGGTCCTGTCATGGGATGAGTTGGTCAACCTGCCTCCCGGCGGCGCTGCCGCGCGCGCGGAGCAGAAGGCGACGATCGGGCGCTTGATCCACCAGCGACTGGCGGACCCGGGCTTGGAGGACGACCTAAAGGCCGTTGCTGCCCTGGGCGGGCATTCGCCACGGCAGAGAGCCTGGCTGCGACTGGCGGAGGCGGAACAGAACCGGGCGGTGCGTGTGCCGGCCGATCTGGTGGTCGCCCTTTCCCGGGCTGAAAGCGACGGGTACGTTCGGTGGCTCGAGGCGCGCGAACATCGCGACTTTTCCCGGTTTTCCCCCGCCCTGGCGCGGCTGATCGCCCTGCGGCGCCAGGAGGGGCAGGCTCTGGCGCAGGACGGCGCCGACCCGTACGCCGCCCTGTTGGACCAATACGAACCAGGGGCAAACGTTCAGAGCGTGGCGGCCCTGCTGGCGGATCTGCGCGCGGCGTTGGTGCCGCTGGTGGCCCAGGTGGCGCAGCGCCCGCCGCTGGACCCGAGTGCGCTACGGCGTGCGGTGCCGGTGGATGATCAGTTGCGCTGCGGCGATCTGGCGGCTGCGGCCATCGGGTTCGACGCGCACCGGGGCCGGCGCGACCGGTCGGTCCATCCCTTCAGCACCGGCCTGGGGGCCGGGGATGTCCGCATCACGACGCGGATCGACCCGTCCGACTTCGCCTCCGGGTTTTTCGCCACACTGCACGAGACGGGACACGCCTTGCAGGATCAGGGCATCCCGGACCACTGGTGGCGCGGTCCGGGGGTTAGCTCGACCCGTCTGATCGGTTCGCATGGTGTCGCCGAGTCGCAGTCGCGTCTGTGGGAGTGCGGCGTCGGTCGCAGTCTCGCCTTTTGGGAGCACTGGCTGCCGCAGTTGCAGCGGCAATTGCCGGGGCGGTTCGGCGGGCTGCACCCGCTGGACGCCTACCGCGCCGCGAACGTGGTGCGCCCGTCGGCGGTGCGGGTCACGGCGGACGAGTTGACGTACAACCTGCACATCGCGCTGCGTTTTGAGCTCGAACGCGCCCTGGTGGGCGGCGACCTGCCGGTCGCAGAGTTGCCGGAGGCGTGGAACCGGCAGATGGATTCCCTGCTCGGGGTTCGGCCGGCCGACGATTTGGAGGGGTGCCTCCAGGATGTGCACTGGTCCTCCGGCTCGTTTGGCTACTTCCCGACCTACACGCTGGGAAACCTCCTCGCGGCGCAGTTGCTCGAGGCGGCCGAGCGGCGGTTGGGCCGGGTGGACGATCTGGTGCGGGCCGGCAGCTTCTCGCCGCTGCTCGAATGGTTGCGCGAGCACGTTCACCACCGCGGGCCCGAGTGCACCCCGGCCGAGTTGATCGAACGGGCTACCGGCGGCCCGCTCGCGGCCGATGCCTACCTCAGGGCGATGCGCACCAAGTTCGCGGATCTCTACGGTTTCTGAGCGGCCCGCCGCGGTCGGTGGCTGGCGGCCCGGATGGGCGCGGTTGCGGCAGGAAACGGAACGTGGATTGGAAACGGAAAGGCGCGGCGCGGGGAGCGCGGTCCGACGTCGGGCCGCCTCCCTGGCCAGGGGCGGCCGCGGGGGTGACCGGGCGGATCCTGCCCTGGGGAGAGGAACGGTGAGCGCGTGCGCCGACCGAACGTAGTGGTGATCACGTGTCACGATCTTGGACGCCACCTGGGCTGTTATGGCCGCCGCACGGTGGTCTCGCCGCACCTGGACCGCTTGGCGGCCCAGGGGGTGCGGTTTAATCGCGCCTTTTGCACGGCGCCCCAATGCAGCCCCTCGCGGGCATCGCTGTTCACGGGCCGGTACCCGCATTGCAACGGCGTGCTCGGGCTGACACACGCCAACTTCGCCTGGGATCTCCACCCGGGGGAGCGGCATCTGGCTCAGGAACTGGCGGCTGCCGGCTACGCGACCGCCCTGGTCGGAGTGCATCACGAGTCGCGGCACGGCGGGGCCGCAGATCTCATGCGGCGCTTTGGATACGGTCGAGTGTTGCCGGCTGCCAGGGCCGCAGGCGTGACCGCCGGAGCCGTCGAGGTGCTTCGGGACCTGGCCGCACAGGACCGGCCCTTCTTCCTCCAGGTCGGCTACGTGGAGCCACACCGCCTGCAAGGGTCGGCGGAAGATGGGTACATGGGTTTTTGCAGCGACTACATGCAGCCGGACCGGGAGCGGGGCGTCGAGGTGCCGGCATACCTTCGCGACACGGAGGGCGGCCGCGTCGAGGTGGCTGAACTGCAAGGGGCTGTGCGCCACGTCGACGCCGCCATCGGCGACCTGCTGGTGGAGCTGGGGCCCTTGGGTTTGGAGGAGGATACCCTGGTGGTCTTCACGACGGACCACGGGGTGGCGCTGCCGCGCGCCAAATGCGCGCTTTATGATCCGGGCATCGAGGTGGCCCTCATCCTGCGGTGGCCCCGGGGGGGCTGGGTCGGTGGCCGTGTGACGGATGCGTTGGTGTCCAACCTGGATGTGTTCCCGACCATCCTGGAGGCGGCGGGCGGCATGCCGGATCCAGGGGTTCAGGGTCGCAGCTTGCGACCTCAGTTGGACGGTGGGCGGACCGCCGGCCGGCAAGCCGTGTTCGCGGAGATGAGCTACCATGATTACTACGACCCGCGCCGCTGCATTCGCACCGACCGGCATAAGCTGATCGCGAACTTCAGTGCTGCGCCCGCCTTCATGGATCCTTCGCAGTCCTGGCGCCCGCGCAGCGACACCGTGGTGCCTGCCAACCGGGCCGTGGCGTACCACCCGCTGGTGGAGCTCTATGACCTGGAGCGGGATCCGCACGAGTGGGAGAACCGCGCCGATCGGGCGGAAGATCAGGAGACGCAACTGGCCCTGCTGTCCCGCCTGGCGGATTGGATGGCCGAGACCGCCGATCCGCTTCTCCAAGGGGCGGTGACGCCGCCGATCCACCGCTGGGCCCTGGAGGCCCTCGAGGCCGCCCGCGCGCGGGGCTGAAACCGCTCTCGGGATTCCGCACCCATTGCGGCGCCGGTACTGGATCTCTTCGGGAACGGTTGCGCTCGCCCGTATCGCCCGATGGTCGTTGCGCGCGGGGCGGTCAGTCGGTCGCGCCGGGCCAGAGTTGCTGTTTCGGTTTCGCCCCGCCGCCGAAGCCGGCGATGGCCTGGGCATATGCCTCCAGTCCCTTTGCAGGCGCCAGGAGTTGGGCGAGGCTCAGGGTGGGCGCCAGGCGTACCGCCGCCGAGAAGGTGCCGTTGATCGCCATCGAACCGACGATGGTCAGGTCGTTGAAGTAGACGGCATAGGGGCTGATCGGCACGCGCGCGCCCTGCGGTGCGACGCCGAACTGGAGGAAGGTCCCGCCGCGGCGCACCAGGCCCAGGCCCCGCTCGATCACGTCCGGCCGGCCCGTGGCATCGGCCACCAGGTCGAAGGATGCGATCGGTGGCTCGTCCTCGGGCGCCACCGCGGCGTCGGCGCCGATCTCCATGGCGAGGGCACGCCGATCAGACCGCGGTTCGACGACGGTGACCCGGCTGGCCCCCTGGCGGCGCAGGACCTGGGCCAGCAGGAGGCCCATGGTTCCGCCTCCCAGGACGGCGACCGTATCCCCCGGGCGCAGGTGTGCGCGGTGGGCGCCCCACAGCGCGCAGGCGAGCGGCTCGATCAGGGCGGCCTCTCCCCAACCGATGCCCTCAGGCAGCACATGGCAGTTGGCGGCCGGCACCGCCACCCGCTCGGCGAGACCGCCAGCGACCGTGTCCCCGATGGCGCCCCAATGCTCGCAGAGGTTGCCGCGCCTGTCGCGGCAGGCGCCGCACCGCCCGCAGGCGAGCGTCGGGTCGACGGCCACGCGCGCGCCCAGTTCGGGCGCGGCCACGCCCGCGCCGAGTTCGACCACTACTCCCGCGAACTCGTGGCCCGGGATGAGCGGATAGGGTGACGGCGGGAACTCCCCGTGCGCAATGTGCACGTCGGTGCCGCATAGTCCGCAGGCCCGCACCTCCACCGTGACCTCGCCCGTCCCCGGCCGAGGCGGTTCCACCTCGCGGACGCCGTAAGTTCCGGGCTGCTCGACCACGATCGCACGCATCGCCGGCCACCATCCTTCCCGACCTGAGCGCGGCACCGTGCTTGTCACCGCTCGGACCGTCTTCGGCGCTTCCGGGCCCGGTTCCCGCCGCGCCGGGCCCGGGTGCGGTCGTGGCCAAGAGGTGGCGGCTGACGCGCTGGCGGTGGTGGCCTATGACACGGCGCCGGCGCGCAAGGTTGGCCAGGTCGTGCGCCGGAGACGGCCACTGCGGCGTGCAGCCAACTCGGCCGCCTCGGAAGCGGCGGCGCCGTCCGAACTGCGCGTGGCGGGGGGCTTCAGGGGCGAGCCAGGGTGGAAGGCCCCGGCGCTCTCCTGGCTCAGTCCTGCTTCGAACGCAGGCCGCACGGCGGAACAGCAGATGGTCCAGGATCGTCGGCGTCGGGACTTCATCATGATTCACGAACGTGTTCGGGACTACGTGCGTGATGGAGTCATGGACCACAAGGTGTATTTAGTCCACGCAGCATACCTCCACTACGCTGACTACAACACAGCGTGTGCTGGACGCGCGGCGCACCTGGGGTCGGGTGGACTACCTGGTGACGCCGGTCGCCGGCGAAGGGACCGCATGGGTCGACGGCAATCGGGTGCGCATGGTGTTCGGGGAGTCCGGAGGCCAGGAGAGCGCGGGAGGGCCCCACCACGCATCGAAGCCGATCGTCTGGCCCCCCCCCCGATGTAGCGGAGGACCCGAAAATGCGCACTGCGGGGCTGTATGGGAGAGCCCGGGTGGCAAGGCCCGGGCTCTCCCATGTCTCAGCCCTTCTTCGCGGCGCCGACGCGTTTCCGCGCCGCCTGGCGGGTGGCGTTGGGTTGCCAGGCGAGTAGACTGCGCAGGCTAACCTCTCGCCATGTACCGCCGTCGTGTCGGGGACGCGCCAGCACGTCTCCACGGCGGATGGCACCGAGCAGACCGCCCAGAGTGACCCCGCGCATCTTCGCGGCCACGGTGGTAGAGATCCATTCATCGGCCGCGGGGTCTTCGGCTGGGTCAAATCCCGGTTCGGTGCGCAGGCTGCCATCGCGCATGCCGGCGCGATCCTCCAGGTCGCGCAACGCCTGGAATCCCGGGGTGTCCCATACCTGTCGCGTGATGACCCCGTGTGTCTCCCGCAGCCAAGGGTTATCCGGAGATTCGACCAGGTGGCTCATCGCGACCCAACCGGCGCCCGTGCGATAGGCGTCCACAGCCTTGCGCACGTAGGCAGCCTCCTGCTCCGATACGGCAGACAGGTCCAGCACCTTCCCATCCAGCAGTCGGTACGTCACGGCGCCCGCGCCCCCTTTCATCGCATTCCGTCCACACAGAATATGTACCATCACTGCAGTTTTGTCAATGAGGGGGGCCGGGCCCATCCGGCCCCCCTCGCCGCTCGCTACCGCACGGTCCGAATCTCGGGAATCCCTGCGACCTCTACGAACATCGCCTCCTGGCGGAACCGCCTGCCGGCCCAGTCAACGACCGCGAGCCATGCGGACAGGTCCCACCAGCTTGCCAGGGCGACGACGTAGCGGCGGCTCCGATCGCGGTACGTCCGGTCGCCATCGGTCCAGCCGCCTGTCACATCGCTATCCCGGGTCAACCCTCCCCACTGCATCAATCGAGATTCCAGTTCACGCCATGCGGACCGATCAAACGCGCTGCCGTCATTGTCTGCGACCGGGACCACCAAGGTCGTCTTGATCACGCGCTCACCTCCTTCGATGCAATCACATGGCATCGCCTGGTCAAGTGCTTTGATGAAGATTTGCAGGAAAACTGCATCAGGCCCCCGGCGCTACGCGAGCTGCTTGATGCAGTTGCGGGTGGTGTCGGCATCATGAGGCGCGCGGCCGAGAAGTGGCGAGATTCGGCGTGGACCACCGGATATGGTGCCGCGCCAGCGCCACCTGCCTGCTCGCGGGTACTACCCCTGGGGTGCCGCGGCGGCGGTCGGCCCTTGGTATTCGTAGGGAGCCCAATACTCGACCCACGTCGCATATCCGGCATCGGTTGCCGCCCAACAGGTGGTGCTGCCGACGCGACACGACCTGACCCATCCGATCCGTCGCAAGGCCACCAGCGGCCCGGTGACGGACGATATATCCTCGTTGCGTAGCGCATCCCAGGCGATCTTGTGCGACGTGACGTAGCCAGGCGGCACGGTGGACGTCTTCGAGGGAACGGGTGCCTTGTCACGTTCGCGGCAGAGTAGGTCCAACACTTTGATTTGCTTCCAGGGCATGCGTCTATTGCCCACCGGCCAGCACCTCCCCATTCATCGCGCGATCGTCCCCTTCGCCTGTCGGATCCGCCGCATCCACCAGCCCCAGCCGTGCCGCGGCGCTCGGCCGCGTGGCCACGACTGGAGACGTGCCCGCGTTGGCATCCGGCCGTCGTGGTCCAGGGCATAGGCGACGCAGTAGTCCACCTCGCGATGCCCCCACGACGGTCTGCATGCGGTGCCGCCGCCGCCGGCGATGTCAAGCCCGGAGCGGACCGCCAGCCAGGAGCCCTCGCGGTCCACCCTGCATATCCACCGGCCGGCCGGGGTCGATAGGACGGCCTGCCAAGTGCCGTCAATGAGACTGCGCTGCCAGTGCAATGGGCCTCCCCGGGGCAGCGATCGCCGGTATCTGCCCGTCACGCTCTCCACCTCCGTTCCGATCGCGCGGCAAACGGCATCACGGACGCAGCTCGGCGGGGATCGGCAACGGCAGTTCTCCGTTGGCGATCCGCCGGCCGGGCGTCGGTCGCATGTCCGCCGGCGCCCAGCCCGTCCATCCCTGACTCTGCTGGAAGGGGGGCAGCGGCATGAGCATCGGGGAGCGGATCAGGGATGCGCGGCTCCGAGAGGGACTGACGATCCGCAAGGCGGCGTAGCGCGCCGGCATGCTGCCGCAGGCGTGGTCGCGATTGGAACGCGGTGAGGTGCGGGCTCCGCATGCGGATACACTTTCGCGGGTGGCGAAGGTGGTCGGCGATGATGCGGTGCGGGAGGAGAACCACAGCTCCTATGTGCTGAGACTGTGGGATGCCATGGGCCCCACTGACCGCGAAGCCATCCTGAGCGAGATGGTGCGGCGAGCGGTGCCTGGGTCTTTTGACAGTGCCGATGAGCTCCTGCAGGCCGCAGCCCTGTAGGCGCTAGGCCGCGCAGGTAGCGCGGCCTGAATGTGGTGGACCGAGGGTGGGCCGCGCAAGGCGGCCTGTGACCGGATGACTGGTCGGGCTGGCCGGATTCGAACCGGCGGCCTCCTGAACCCCATTCAGGCGCGCTACCAAGCTGCGCCACAGCCCGACAATCCAGTGCGTCGCATCTGAGGCGGCACAGCGCATTCTAGCACACGAAGCCGGGGTGGCGGAAGATGGCCGGGTGGACCGGTGTTGGGCGGTGAGCCACGGATGCCGGCGCTGCGGTTGCGGGTGTTGCCGCGGCGTTGATTGACGCTCCCTGTATCCCCCGGATAGAATCCGAGCAAAAGACCGAAAACGCAGGGGATTTCTCGGTATAGCCGGCCGGCGCGGCCTGCCGAGCGGGGAGTGTGGCCAATGGCAGTACGTGTGTATATCCCGAGTCCATACCGCCAATACACGGAGCGGGCGACGCATGTGCAGGCGGACGCCGCCACACTCGGGGAATTGCTGCGCGAGTTGGCGGGGCGGTATCCCGAGTTGGGGGAGCGGATCCTGGATGCGCAGGGTCGCATCACCGGGCACCTCAACGTCTACGTCAACCAGGTCGAGGTGCGCAGCCTTGATGGAGAGCAGACGGTGGTGCGGGATGGCGACGAGGTGGCGCTGATCCCGGCGATGGCCGGTGGGGAGGCGGTGGCGACGCCGCGCAAGCTCACCCAGGAGCAGTTGGAGCGTTACAGCCGACAGATCCGCCTGGCGGAGGTCGGGCTGGAGGGTCAGCGCCGGCTGCTGGACGCCAAGGTGCTCTTGGTGGGTGCCGGTGGGCTCGGTTCCCCCGCGGCGGTCTACCTCGCGGCCGCGGGCGTCGGCACGATCGGCTTGGTCGACGGGGACCGTGTCGACCTGAGCAACCTGCAGCGGCAGATCCTGCACTTCAACCACGACGTCGGCCGGCCGAAGGTGCAATCGGCCAAACGCCATATCGAGGACCTCAACCCAGACGTCCGCGTGGTCACCTTTCCCACCGTGCTGACCTCCGACAACGCCATGGACATCCTGGCCCCGTTCGATCTGATCATCAACGGTTGCGACAACTTTCCCACCCGCTACCTTGTCAACGACGCCTGCGTCCTGCTCGGCAAGCCGATGGTCGACGCGTCGATCCTGCAGTGGGAGGGGCAGGCCACCGTGTTCCTGCCCGGGCGCGGCTGCTACCGCTGTCTGTTCCCGGTCCCACCGCCAGCCGGCTCCGTCCCGTCCTGCGCGCAGGCCGGCATCATCGGCGCCCTGGCCGGGCACATGGGCACCCTGCAGGCGGTCGAGGCGGTGAAGGTCATCCTGGGCAAGGGCGATCCCCTGAGCGGGCGGCTGATCACCTACGACGCCCTCGCCGGGGAATACCAGTCGCTGCGGTGGAACCGCAATCCCAACTGTCCCGTATGCGGCGACCACCCGACCGTCACGGCGCTGATCGACTATGAGGGGTTCTGCGGGGTGCCGGGCGCGGACCACGATGGTGCGCACGCGGAGCCCCCGGCCAAGGAGGCCTCCCACGACCTGTCCCCGCAGGAGGCCTGGGGGCGGGTGCAGGCGGGGGCGCTCTTGGTGGACGTGCGCGAGCCCTATGAGTATGGGGACGTGCGCATCCCGGGCGCGGAACTGGCTCCGTTCGGCATGATGCTGCAGCGTGGGCGCACCGCCCTGGATCCGGCGCAGGCGGCTGTCTTCGTATGCCGCATCGGTGAACGATCCGCCGTGCTGGTCGACCTGCTGCGCCAGGAAGGCTTCGACCAGACCTATAACCTGCGGGGTGGTTTGGTGGCCTGGGAGAACGATGGCCTGCCGCTCGAACGGACCAAAGGACAGTGAGCCAACCGCGGCTGGAGGGAAGGGACGAGGGCATTCTGGCGGACGCCCTCGCCCTGATCGGCCGCACACCCGTGGTCCGCTTGCGGAACCTGCCGGCGCCGGACGCCGCGGAGGTCGTCTGCAAGTTGGAGTCGCTGAATCCGGGCGGCAGCGTCAAGGATCGGATCGCCGTCGCCATGGTGGACGCGGCCGAGGCGGACGGGCGCCTGCAACCCGGCGACACCATCGTCGAGGCGACCTCGGGAAACACCGGGATCGGGCTGGCGGTGGTCGCGGCGGTGCGCGGCTATCGCCTCGTGCTTACCATGCCGGAGGATATGAGCGCCGAGCGCCGGTCGCTGTTTGCCTGGTACGGGGTGGAGGCGATCCTGACCCCGGCGCTGGAGGGCATGAGCGGGGCGGTCTTCGCCGCGGAAGAGGTGGTGCGCCGGCGTAAGGCCTTTTGGCCGCGGCAGTTCGAAAATCCGGCCAACCCGGCGGCACACGCGGCCGCCACCGGTCCCGAACTCTGGGCCCAGTGCGACGGCAGACTCGACGCCTTCGTCGCCGGGGTGGGTACCGGGGGGACGCTCAGCGGTTGCGCAAGCTATCTGCGTTCGCGGCGGTCCGACCTGCGGGTGGTCGCGGTTGAGCCGGCCCGCAGCCCGGTGCTGGGCGGGGGCCGGCCTGGTCCGCACCGCCTGCTCGGGCTTGGCGCCGGGTTCGTCCCAGGGGTGTTTGACCGGTCGCTGGTCGATGAAGTGCTTGGGTGCAGTGACGAGGACGGGTTCGAGACCGCCCGCCTGCTGGCCTGCCGCGAGGGCTTGCTGGTCGGGCCGTCTTCCGGCGCGGCCGTCTGGGGCGCATTGCGGGTCGCCGCCGAATGCGGCCCGGGCCGGCGCGTGGCCTGCATCCTGCCGGACGGTGGGGACCGCTACGCGAGTCTGCTGCCCTGGGCCTTGCGCCGCGAGGGTGGGGGTGGGCGGTGACGGATGCGGAGGTGCTCGTCGTGCCGGCGGACGTGCAGGCTGCGATGGTCGCGCACGCCCGCGCCGAGGCGCCGCTGGAGGCCTGCGGTCTGCTGGGTGGGCAGGGCCGCAGGGCCGAACGCTTCTACCCGACCCGTAATGCGGCCGGCAGCCCCGTGCGCTACGAGGTCGAGCCCGCCGACCTGCTGGCGGTGACCATGGCGTTGGAGTCGGCGGGGGGGGAGTTGTGGGGGGTCTTTCACTCCCATCCCCAGACCGAGGCCTATCCGTCTCAAACGGATCTGCGCTTGGCGCTGTATCCGGAGGCGGTCTATCTGATCTGCTCGCTTGCGGACCCGCAGCGGCCGGTCCTGCGTGCGTTCCGGCTGGAGGGCACGCAGGTGCGCGAGTGTGTGCTCTCCACCGGTTGAGGGCGCAGGATGTGCGCCGGTGGGGCAGAATGCTTTCATACGATACGAACGTCGGCTGGATGCGGGCGGTCTGGCGACCACGTCCGGCGGTGGGCGGATCGTCGGCTTCACGCTTCCAGGTCTCAGTCAGGGCCTGCCGGCCGCGGCACGGCCCTTTTCATGCGGAAGGAGGCTCACCTGGGTGCGTTACGTGCGTTTTGCGGCGGAGGGCCGCGCGGTCTGGGGGCGGATGGAGGACGGCTCGGTGGTGCCGCTGTCCACCGCCCCCTATCTCGGGGGGCGGGAGGCCGGTGCGCCGCTGCCGCTTCAGGGGCTGAAGCTGCTGGCCCCCGCCACGCCCAGCAAGATCCTGTGCGTGGGAATGAACTATATGACCCACCTGGCCGACCGGGAGGGGCCCGACCGCCTGGTCGCGGGGATCATCGCCCGCGCGATCGAGCCCGGACAGGAACGGCGCGACCCGCTGCTATTCCTCAAGGCCCCCAGCGCGCTGGTGGGGCCTGGTGAACCGATCGTGCTGCCGCCGGAGACCGAGCGCGCGGACTACGAGGCCGAGCTGGCGCTGGTGATCGGCCAGACTCTGCGGCGCGCCGCGGGCCGGCAGGAGGCGGCGGCGGCCATTTACGGCTACACCCTGGCCAACGACGTCAGCGCGCGCGACCTGCAGGAACGCGACCAGCAGTGGATGCGCGCGAAGTCCTTTGACAGCTTCTGCCCGCTCGGGCCCTGGGTGGACACCGAGTTTGCCCCGGCGGACCGCGAGATCAGCGGGTGGCTCAACGGTGAACGGCGCCAGTCCGCCTCCACCGCCCAACTGATCGCGGATCCCATCGAACTCGTGCGCTTTGCGTCGCAGGCGATGACGCTGCTCCCCGGGGATCTTCTGCTGACCGGCACCCCCACCGGAGTGGACCGGATGTCTGCGGGCGATCGCTTCTGCGTGCGCGTGGAAGGCTTGGGGGAGTTGTGCAATCCGGTTCGCGCCGAGGTGGGCTGAACCCGGCTCGGCGCAGAGGGAGTGGGATGTGGTGTCAGGCGCGGCGACTGCCCCGGAGGGCGTGCAGGACAGGACCCTGGTGCTGATCAAACCGGATGGGGTGCAGCGCGCTCTGATGGGCGAGGTGGTGGCGCGCCTGGAGCGCAAGGGCTTGCGTCTGTGCGCCGCGCGCTTCGTGCGGGCCGACCGCCGCCTGGCCGAGGCGCACTACGCCCCCCACCGGGAGCGGCCGTTTTTCGAAGAACTCATCGGCTTTCTCACCTCTGGTCCGATGCTGGCCATGGTGTGGGAGGGCCCGCGCGCGATCGAGCACGTGCGCGCCCTGATGGGCGCCACCGACCCCGCCAAGGCGTCTCCCGGTACGATCCGCGGCGATTTCGCCCTCAGCATCGCCAATAACCTCATCCATGGCTCGGACGGCCCGGAGTCGGCGGCGCGCGAGATCCCGCTGTTCTTCCGGCCGGAGGAGGTCGTCTCCTATCGGCGGGCCGCGGACGGCTGGGTCACCGGCGCATAGCGCACGATGGGGGGGCGTCGGGTTGGCGGCGCAGTGGGCGATCATCGGGGGCACGGGGGTTTACGATCCGCAACTGCTGGCCGGGCCGCGGGCGGAGTCCGTCAACACACCCTACGGCGGGGTGGAGGTCTTCGTCGGGCGCCACGCCGGCGTCGAGGTTGCCTTCCTGCCCCGGCACGGCCGCGGCCACAGCGTGCCGCCGCACCGGATCAACTACCGCGCCAACCTGTGGGCGTTGCGCGAACTCGGGGTCCGCTCCTGCCTGGCCACGGCGGCCTGCGGTTCGTTGCGCGCCGATCTGGCCCCCGGCGGCTTGGTGCTGTGCGATCAGTTCCTGGACTTCACACGCTCGCGGCCTACCACGTTCTACGACGGCCAGGACGGGCAGGTGCACCACGCCGACATGACCGACCCGTACTGCCCCCGCCTGCGTGCCACCCTCGCGCTCCAGGGGCGGCAACTCGGCATCGGTCTGGCCGAGCAGGCGACCTACGTCTGCACAGAGGGGCCCCGCTTTGAGACGCCCGCGGAGATCCGCGCCTATGCGCGCCTCGGCGGGGATCTGGTGGGCATGACCGGGGTGCCGGAGGTCGTGCTGGCGCGGGAGGCCGGCCTCTGCTACGCCTCTGTGGCGGTGGTGACCAACTTCGCCGCGGGCCTGGCCGGCCGGCCCCTGACGCATGCCGAGGTCGTCGATGCCATGCGGAGCGCGACCGAAGGGGTGCGGCGGCTGCTCTTGGCGGCGGTGGCCGCGGCGGCCGCCGCGCCATGCGATCGCTGTCCGCCGGCACCGGCGGGGATCGAGGCCCCCGCGGCGGGGGCGGGGGAGGGGCACGCGCATTGACGACGGACCGGTGGCGGCCTTCACGGATCCGCGACGGCGGGCTCGCGGCGGCGGGGGCCGCCAAGATCACCTGGGCGCGCACCCACATGCCCGTCCTCGCGGCGGTGTCTCGCGACCTCGCCGCGCGGGGTACCCTGCGCGGTGTACCGATCGGCATCTGCCTCCATCTGGAGGCCAAGACGGCGTGCCTCGCCCTGGCGCTGCACGAGGCGGGCGCACACGTGGCGATCACGGGCAGCAACCCGCTTTCCACGCAGGACGACGTCTGCGCCGGCCTGGCGGGGATGGGCCCCCGCGTGTATGCGTGGCACGACCCGACGCCGGCGGAGACCGAATCCTTCCTTGAGGACGTGCTGGACACCCATCCCCGTGTGCTGCTGGACGACGGGGCGGACGCCGTCGCCCTGCTGCACTCGCGCCGTCCCGAACAGGTTCGCGAGATCGCCGGGGCGACCGAGGAGACGACGACGGGCCTGCACCGCCTGCGGGCGATGGCCGCGGAGGGTGTTCTGGGCTTTCCGGTGATCGCGGTCAACGACGCCAAGATGAAATACCTCTTTGACAACCGCTACGGGACCGGCCAGTCGGCCTGGGAGGGCGTCCTGCGCGCCACCAACCTGCTTGTGGCCGGCAAGGAGGTCCTGGTGTTCGGCTACGGATGGTGCGGGCGCGGCGTGGCCCGCCGCGCCCAGGGCCTGGGCGCGCACGTCACGGTGTGCGAGGTGGACCCGATCGCGGCCAACGAGGCCGTCCTGGACGGCTGCGCGGTGCTGCCCGCGCTGGAGGCGGTGGCGCGCGCGGACTTCGTGGTCACCTGCACCGGCAATCGCCGCGTGCTGGGCCGCGAGCATTTCGACCGCTGCAAGGACGGCATCGTGCTGGCCAACGCGGGGCACTTCGATGTGGAGATCGCCGTCGACGAACTTGTCGCGCTGGCCGTGGAACGCCGCCGGGCCCGGCCCTCGGTGGAGACCTTCCAATTGCCCGACGGGCGCGCCATCCACCTGTTGGCCGAGGGGCGGTTGGTCAACCTGGCGGCGGGCGACGGCCATCCCGTCGAGATCATGGACATCTCCTTCGCCGTCCAGGCCCTGGCCCTGGAGTATGCGGCGGCGCACGGCGCGGAGTTGGAGCATGGTGTGCTTCCGGTTCCGGACCGGATCGACCTGGACGTGGCCCGCCTGCGGCTGCGGGCCGCCGGCGCGGCGATCGACGAACTCAGCGCCGCGCAGCGCGACTACATGGCGCGCTGGCGCTAGGGGCTCGCGGGAGGGGGGGCGGCCCGTGGACCTCTGCATTCAGGGGGCGGAGATCTGGCCGTTGGACGGGGGCGCCCCCCGGGAGGCGTCGGTGTGGGTGCGGGGAGACCGCATCGCGGCGGTCGGTGCGGCGCCCGGACCGGTCCGGGCGGAAAGGACCATCTCCGCGCCGGGCCTGATCTGCCTGCCCGGGCTCGTCAACTGCCACAACCATGTGGCGATGACCCTGCTGCGCGGTTATGGCGCGGATCTGGACCTGCAGCACTGGCTGGAGGAGCGCATCTGGCCGGCGGAAGCCCGCCTGACCGACCGGGACGTCGAGATCGGCGCCCTCTTGGGCTGTCTGGAAATGCTGCGCGGCGGCACCACCGCCTTTGCCGACATGTACGACCATATGGACGCAGTGGCCGCCGCGGTCGACCACAGCGGCATCCGGGCCAGCCTGGCGCGCGGCGTCATCGGGCTTTCGCCGGGCTGGCAGAGGTCGATGGCCGAGGCCGAAGACCTCTGCCGCAAGGCACCGCGGTTGGCCGCCGGCCGCATCACCGCCATGGTCGCCCCGCACGCCGAATACACCTGCCCGCCCGAGGTGTGGCGAGAGGCCGTCGGCTTGGCGCGCCGCCAGGGGGTGCGCCTGCATACCCACCTCAGTGAGACGACGGCCGAGAACGCCGCGTGCCGGGCGCGCCACGGCTGTTCGCCGGCGGCCTTCTTGGAGAGCGTGGGCGCCCTGGACGTCGGCGTGCTGTGCGCCCACGCCGTGCACGTGGATGTCGCCGACGCGGCGCGTCTGGCCCGCACGGGGGTGGCGGTGGCCCACAATCCGGTGAGCAACGCCAAGCTCGGTTCCGGGATCGCGCCGATCGACCTGCTGCTCGATTCGGGGGTGCGCCTGGGGCTCGGCACCGACGGGGCGGCCAGCACCGACACGCTCAGCCTTTGGAAGGAGATGTCCACGGCCGGATACCTCCAGAAGGCGGTGTCCCAGGACGCGGCGGCGCTTCCCTGCGGGCGGCTGTTGACCATGGCCACGCGCGACGGCTCGGCGGCGCTCGGTTTGGATCCCCTGGCGGGTTCGTTGGTGCCGGGGGCGCCGGCGGATTTCATCCTCATCGATCCCCACGGTCTGCATCGCTCTCCGGCCACGGATCCCGATGCCGCCTTGGTGTACGGGACGCGCGACACGGACGTCGTCCTGACCGTGGTCGCCGGCCGGGTGGTCATGGAGCGCGGGGCCTTTCCGGGGATCGACCACGAGCGGGTGCGCGCCGAGGCGGTGGCGGCCAGCCGGCGGCTCCTGGGGGGCGGTTAGGCTGCGGATGCGGTATTCCAGCCACGGGTGCCTCGTCTGCGGGCGCGACAACCCTTCGGGAATGGGGTTGTCGTTCGAGATCGGCCCGGACGGGGGGGCCCGGGCGCGCTGGCAGCCCCAGGAGCGCTTCACGGGCCTGCCCGCGACCGTCCACGGGGGGGCGTTGCTGGCGGTCGTGGACGACGCCATGTGGTATGCGGCATATGCGCAGGGCGGACACACCCTGACCGCTGAGGTCACGGTTCGCTACCGCCGGCCCGCGAACCCGGGCGAAACCCTGATGGCGCACGGCTGGGTGCAGGAACACCGCGGCCGCCTCTGGCGGTGTGCCGCAGACATCCGCCGTGCCCAGGACGATGCCGTGTTGGTGGAGGCGCATGCCGTCTTCCTGGAGCCCGCCAGCTGGACCGGCGCGGAGGCCGACGCTGGCTTGGTGGTCGAGACCCTGGACGATGCGCCCGACCGCGCGCGACCGCGGTCAGGGGAGGCCGACGCCGGTCATCCATAGCCGCAGGGCGAAGAGGAATGCCGCTACGGCCACCAGGGCGAATACCCCGGCTTCCTTGAAATGGCCCTCCTCGCGCAGGATACGCCCGAAGGAGGCCGTCGGCCGCAGCATTTCACTCGCTCCCACGGCGAGAAGTGCCAACCCCGCGTACAGGAAGTGCAGTAGGTCCTTGGGCAGGTGGCCGAGGGCGATGAACAGCAGGCCGCTGAGCAACTGAAAGCCGAAGAGCCCGGCCAAGAGGCGCAGGGCGCGGAAGAAGCGCTCCGGAAGGGATTGCCGCCGGCGCATGAGCACGTAGGCCCAGATGGAAAGGCCCAGCATGCCGAACATGAACGTCAGGCCCACATACAGGTGCAGAAACAACAATACGGCCAGCAGTGCCACCTCCGGGACGGGTACGAGAAGGGATGCTTCGCGCGTCAGTCCAGCGTGGCGCCCGCCTCCGCCCAGGGGCGTGCCTCCGCTTGCGCCAGAGCGGAGAGCAGGGCTTGGTGCCGGCGCTGGGCGGAGGCGCCCTCGCCCGCCCGCAGGCCGAGGGCGGCGGCCAGCGCGGCGCCCAACGCCGGCGTCAGCGGCGCTGCATGTCCAAGGATGGCGCCACCGGCCGCAAGCGCCACGGCTGCGACCAGTTTTAGTTCGGGTGCCACGCCCTGTGTGTCTTGGAGGCCGTCCAGGCGGAGCGCGAAGCCGGCGGCTGCCACCGCCAGCGGCCAGGCGGGCGTCGGCGCCGCCGCCAGCAACGTGGCGGCCGCGACCGCCTGGCCCCACGGCGAGACCGACCTGGCCGCCGGCGCGGACCACCAGAGGGCGATGCCGGCGGCCAGGCACCATGCCGGCCAGGCGAGGGCGGTGGGGGTCCCCCCGGCCAGCGATGCGGCCGTGAGCAGAACGATCACTGCGGCCGCCGCCAGCGGAAGGCGCCGTCGAATCGCGGGCCGATTCCACAGAACCACCACCCGCCGCAGGCCGGCACTCTGGCAGCACTCGCGCCGGTCGCCCCCCGCGTGGTCGCACCCGCCGGAGAGCGGGCAGTCACCACAGGCGGTCGTGCCATGCTCTTGACTCACTGAGGTTCCTCCCGTCGGCCATGGGGCCGTGAGACCGGCCCCATGGTAGCGCCGAGAGACGGTGGGCGCCAGTGCTCAGCCGGAGAGTCTGAAACGGCGAAGCACCGCGACGAGTTCAGGCGGCAACTCGGCCCAGTCCGGGTCGGCGGTCTTCCGCGCCTGCGCGCTGGGCTCGCTGTGACGGGGCCTGGGCGGCGGAGGGCCAGGCTCCGCTCCGGTATGGGCATGGTCGGGTGTTTCGGGCACCGCGCATCGCCGCCCGCAGGAGTATGGCGCGCGGGCGCCGGGAGCCATGCACGGCCGGCCGCCGCGGGCTCAACGGCCGGCATGATACAGCGCCAGGATGTTGTGCACATAGTTTTGGGTCTGCTGGTAGGGCGGGATGCCGCCATAGCGCTGGACCGCGTACGGGCCGGCGTTGTAGGCGGCCAGGGCGAGCGAGAGGTTGCCATGGAAGCGCTGCAGCATCTCCAGCAGGTAGGTGATGCCGCCCCGCAGGTTCTGCACCGGGTTGTAAGCGTTGTTGACCCCGAGGGCGGCGGCGGTGGCGGGCATCAACTGCATCAGCCCCTGGGCGCCGACCGGGCTCTTCGCGCCCGAGGCCCCGCCGGATTCCTGTAGCACGACCGCCTCGACCAACAGCGGGTCGATCCCGTACTGCTTGGCGAGTAGGTTGATGTCCTGAAGGACCTGCGACCAGGGCACGTTGCCGGACTGCAACGCGGCCAGGAGTGCCGCGATCTTTTGCTGCAGGCTGTTGCGCTGCCACGCCAGCGAGGCGACGATGCGGTTGGCCTGGGCGACGGCGGTGGTCTCGGCCTGTTTGGCGGCCGCCGCCTGCAGTTCGCGCTGGTGCAGCAGGCGCACCTGCGCCGCCGCCTGGGTGGTCAGCGCGTCTAGGTGGACGACCGTCGCATTCTGCCTCTGCTCCAGCACCTGCAGGTGTTGTTGCGCTAGGCGTGCCTGGTTGAGAAAGCCCATCTCCAGCGTCCAGACGCGGCGCAGCATGCTCATGCGCGTGAGGAACCCCTGGAAGGAGTTCGATCCGAGCAGCACGCCGACGAACGAGACGGTGCCGTGCTTGTCGAGGATCACCAAGCCCTGGTCCGCCTTGTGGCGGTCCGTCGCCACGACGGCCTTGGCGGCGACGACCTCCTGGCGCAGGCGCGCCAGCGCGGCCTTGGCCTGGGAGGTTTCCGACTCCAGGGTGTTCAGACGCCGCGCGGCCAGGATCAGGACTGCCTCCGCCTGCAGGTACCGCTGGTGCGCCACGGACCAGGCGGCGACGGCGTTGGTGTACTGCTGCTGGGCCGAGGCGAGTTCCGTGGCGACCACGCTCTCCTGGTGTCGATAGGCCGTCAGGCTGCTGGCGGCGGCGGCCGGGGCGAGCAGCGTACAGGTCGTCGTCCACGCCAGGCAGATACCGATCAGGGTCCGCCAGCGGCGTGACACGCGTACATCGACTCCTTACTGTCCCGCGCGGCCGCAGACCGACGCGGATGGTGGGAAGCGGCGCACCATCGAGGCGGCCGTTCGCCATGGAAGGCGGTTTTCCTTCCAGGAATGCGCAGGACCGACATGATCCGCCGGCGGGCGGCGGCGCGCCAGGCGCCGCTTGTAGCGTTGGTGGGCTATACTGCTGGCGTGACTACCGAGACAAAGGCTCAGGCTGAGCCGCTGCGGTACCGTGGCTTTGAACTCGACGCGTTCCAGCTCAGGGCCGTGGACGCCATCGAGGCCGGGCAGAGCGTCCTGGTCTCCGCGCCCACCGGGACGGGCAAGACCCTGATCGCGGATTATTTGGTGGAACGCGCAGCCAGAGCCGGCCAGCGGGTGGTGTACACGGCGCCGATCAAGGCGCTGTCCAATCAAAAGTTCGACGAATACTGCGCCCTGTGCGGGCCGGAGCACGTCGGGTTGCTCACCGGCGACGTCGCCATTCGGCCGGAGGCGCCGCTGTGCATCATGACCACCGAGGTGCTGCGCAACCAGTTGATCACCGCGGATGCCCGCCTGACGGACCTGGCCTGGGTGGTGTTCGATGAGATCCACTACATCGCCTCGGACCGCGGCACGGCTTGGGAAGAGAGCATCATTCTCCTGCCGCGCGGGGTGCGCCTGCTGGGCCTTTCCGCCACGGTGGGTAACCTCGGCCTGTTGGCGGCCTGGATCGCCCAGACCACCGGCATACCGGTCGAGCAGGTGCGCGAGACCCAGCGCGCCGTGCCGCTCCACATCCGCTACGTGACGCCGGAGGGCATCGGCGGCTACTCACAGGCCAAGCGCTTCGCCAGTGCGGCCGAAGGCGAGTACGGCCGACGTCCGCGCTTGCACCACCTGGATCTGGTCCGGACGCTGGTGCGGGAAGATGCCCTTCCCGCGCTCTATTTCGTCTTTTCGCGGCTGGGCACGGAAGAGCGCGCCCAGGAGGCGGCCGACCGCTTCTCTTTCCTGGACGCCAAAGGCGAGCGGGCCTGCGCCGCCGCGCTGGAAGAGATGCGGACGCGCTACCCCGGCGCACGCGAACTGCACGGGGTGCTGGGACGCTGCCTGCTGCGCGGTGTCGGCTTCCACCATGCGGGCCTCCTACCGGCGACGAAGCGGGCGGTGGAGACCCTGTATGGCAGGGGCTTCGTGCCACTGCTGTATTGCACAGAGACGTTCGCGGTCGGTGTCAACTACCCCGTGCGCGGCGTCGTGCTCGAGAGCGGGCGCAAGTTCGACGGCACCCGGCTGCGTCCTCTGACGGTGCAGGAGTTCCAGCAGATCACCGGCCGTGCCGGCCGGCGGGGAAAGGACGCCCGGGGCTTGGCCTTTATCGGCGTGGATGGGCGCGACCGCGGTGAGTTGCCCAACTACGGCGCCCTGCCACTGGAGCCGGTCGCCAGCCAGTTCGCCGTGACGGAGACCACCGCGCTCAACCTGCTGCGCACCTTCGGCCGTGAACGCGCGCTGGATGTGTTGAGTCGCAACTTCCGGGAGTTCGCCCGGCGGCGCGAAGAGGGGGTCGAGCGCGAGCGGCTCGGCGCCCTGATCAAGGAGCGGGAACGGCTGTGGGCGCAGGGCTGCCCGCACCTGGGTACGGCGGCCTGCCCGCTGGAGCGCGAGCGGCTGCGGTCCGTGGAGGAGGAATATCGGCGTAAGCGGCGCAACCGCCGTAACCGCCGCGGCCGCTTGGCGGTGGACCAAACCCTGGCGGAAGTGTCCCGCGCCCTGCGTACCCCCGCGGATTGCCCGAAAGCCAGTCCCGACCCCTGCCGGCCGCTCGTGCGCCCGTTCGGCCGGCTGCACATGCGGCTGCAGGCGGCCGAGTTGGAACTGCGCGGTGTGTCGGAACGGGCGCACTACCGGTCGGAGTTGGATCGGGTCTGCTCCCTTCTGGAGCGCCTCGGTTATATCGCGGGCGAGCGCTTGCTCGCGCGCGGCGAGGTGGCGCGCCACCTGCACGTGCAGCCGCTGCTGCTGACCGAGCTCCTATTTGAGGGCTTTTTCCACCGTGAGCCGGTGCCGGTGGTGGCCGCCGTGCTGGGGGCGGTGGATTACGATGCGCGGCATGACGACGCCTGTTACGGGCTGCCGAAGCTCACGGCGGCCGTCGCGGTGGAGCGGGTGGTCCGGCGGCTGCAGGCCGAGGGCGGCGACATCGCGTTCGATCCGGTGGTCTCGCCGCTGGTGTATGGGTGGGCGTCGGGTGTGGATTTTGCCACACTGATGGAGCACACCACCATTCAAGAGGGCGACTTCATCGGTGCGGTGCGGCGCGCCCTGGACCTGCTGCGCCAACTGCGACAGGCGGCGCGGGGCGATGACGCGCTGGCGGGCCGGCTCGATCAGGTGGGTGCACTGCTGGATCGGGACGAGGCGCGCGTGCTGTTTTGAGCTTTGCGGTCGGCGGGCGCCCGCGTACCGCCGGGGAATCGGGCCAAGGCTTCAAGTGAACGCCCACCACGTTTGGTCCTGCCCCCAAGTGCCCCTCCAACCCCATGGCCGAGACGAAGCGCGCCACGCGCGGGCGGAGGGCCGCGCAGCGCACCTGCCGCCGCCGGCGTTGCCCCACGGATATCCGCCACCCTTGCCCCGTACGTATCGCGGGGGACGGGCGGACGCGCGCCGGCCTGGGGGGGGCACGCACCATCCGGCAGCGACGGGGGGGCACCGAGCGGGCGATGCTGCGGGGCGCGGCAGCCCTGGCGGCCGCGGGAGTGGCGGCGAAGGTCGGTTCGGCCGTCTACCGCGTGCTGGTCGCACGCTGGCTCGGCGCGGAGGCCATCGGCCTTTATGAGATGGCCGCGCCGGTGCTGGCCGCGGGTATCAGTATCTGTGGTCTCGGATTGCCGGTGGCGGCTGCCGCGTTGATCGCGGCGGAGTTCGGGCGGGGACGGCGGGGCGAGGCGCTGCGCTTACTGCGGGCGAGCCGGCTGCTGCTGCTGGCCTCAGGCGCCGTCGGGGCGGTCGCGGTCGCTGTGATGGCGCCGGCGCTGGCCCACCTGCTCGGCAACCGCGCGGCGGCGGGTGCCCTGCGCGCGGTTGCCCCCGCCATCGCCCTGGCGGTGCTGCTGGCCGGTGAGAAGTCCTGGCTTCAGGCGAGCGGACGGGTGGCGGCGTCGGCCGCCGTGGTGGCGGTCGAACAGTTCGGACGCGTGGCCGCGGGCATGGCGGCGGCGCTGCGCTTCGTGTCCGGGGGGCCTCCCGGTCCGGCGGTGGCGCCGCTGGCCGCCGGGGCGGTGGCGTGGGCCCCGGCGGCCGGTGCCGCCACCGGGCTTGCAGCGGCGTTCGCGGCCGACCGCGCCCTGCCGCCGGCGGGTCGCGCCGGCAGGGCGCTTGGGCAGGAGGACGGAGCGGCGGACTCCCCGGTTCGCCGCCTCCTGCAGGGGGGCGGACCGAATTGGATCTCCAATGTGGTGTCCTCCCTGACGGCGGCGGTGGATGCCGCCCTGGTGGCCTGGCGGTTGCGGGTGACGGGACTGGGGGCCGACGCTGCGACGGCCGCGCTCGGCGAGTTGAACGGCATGGCGCTGCCGCTGGCCACAGCGCCCGCGGTGCTCTTCGGCGCGCTGGCCAGCGCCCTGGTGCCGGCGGTGGCGGCGGACTGGGCGCGCGGCGACGCCGCCGCCGCTCGGCAGCGCGGGGCTACGGCGTACTTCTGGGTGTTGGCCGTGGCGACGCCGGCTGCGGTCGGCGTCTGGCAACTGGCACAGCCGTTGGCCCTGGTGCTGTATCGCAACGTGCACGCCGCTCCGCCGCTGGGCGTGCTCGCGTGGGGCGCGATTCCGCTCGGGCTTTCCTACGTGGCGGCCGCTCTGGCCAACGCGGTGGGAAGGCCGTCCGACCTGCTTCCGGGTGTGCTGCTCGGTGCCATCGTCAAGTCGGCCCTCGTGCTCATCCTCACCGACGCCCACGGTTTGGCCCTGCGTGGTGCTGCTCTGGGCATTCTCTGCGGCCTGGGCTCCTCGACGGTTCTGAATGTGCGCGCTGTCTCACGCCAGTCCGGTTGCGCGCCCCCCTGGCGCACCTGGGTCGCCGTGGTGCTGCCGGCGGCCGGGGCACAGTGGTTGTGCGCCGTTGGTGTGTGGGCTCTGATGCCCGGTGGCGACACCGGCCCGCGGGTGTTGGGCGCCATGGCCGGCGGCGGCGGCGCGTACGCCCTGGTGTTTGTCGCCGCGCGGCGCCTGTGGCGGTGGCGGGAGACGATGGGGTGAAAGTCCCGGGGATAACCTGTGCGCCGCAGCCGTAGCAATGGGCCATCACGTACCTCGCGAAGGGTGGGATGGGGATGCTGCGACTGCGGTGGCCGGTCGTGGGCGCGATCGGGGGAGTCCGCTGGAGCGCCGCGGCCGCGGGAGCGGTCGCGATGCTGTTGGTCGGGCTCGGGCTCGGCGGGGCCACGGCCGCCAGCGGAGCCCCTTCGGCACCGGTCCCGGTACGGGTGTTGCGGGCCGTTCCGGTACCGGTCAAGGCCGTGGCGTTGACCTTCGATGACGGTCCGAGCACGGCGTACACGCCGGAGATCCTGTCGCTGCTGCAGCAGAACGCGGCCAAGGCGACATTCTTCGTGGTGGGCCGGGAGCTGGTCCGGCATCCCCAACTGGTGCGCCAGGAGGCGGAGGCCGGCATGGAGGTCGGTAACCACGGCTTCAACCACCTGTCGCTGCGGGGCATGGATCCAGCGGCCATCCAGGCGGAGGTCAAGCCGGTGGAGCAGGAGATCACAGCGATCACCGGCAACCGCCCCACCCTGTATCGACTGCCACGCGGGCGCAGCGACCCCCGGGCGCTGCGGGCCCTGGCCGACCTGGGCTACACGGTGGTCGCCTGGAATGTCGATACACAGGACTACCTGCCTCGCACACCCCAGGCGATCGCGCAACACGTCGAAACACAGGTGCGTCCGGGGAGTATCGTCATTTTTCACGACGGGGGCGGCAACCGCAGTGCGACCGTCGCCGCGTTGCGCCTGCTGCTGCCGGTCCTGAAGCAGCGCGGGTATCAGATGGTCACCGTCAGCCAGTTGCTGGAGTTGGCCACTCCGACCGGTTGAGCGACGAAGCGCAGGATCCGGGACGCGGACGCGGGGGCGGCCGACTCTGCCAGGCACACTGGACGGCCGGTTCCCCGTAGCATGGCGGCGCAGCGGTCTTCGAGGGGGGAATGCCCGGTGTCCGTCACCCTGTCGGAGTCTTGGCAGTGCGCCGCCGGCCCGGTCCGTGTCCGCGAAGCCCGCGGCGCAGAGGCCGGCGTCTATGACGCCTTCGTCGCGCCCCACCCACAGGGGGGCATCCTGCAGTCCTGGGCTTGGGGTGAGTTGCGGGCGCTGCAGCACTGGGCGCCGGTACGCCTCTTGGCCCGCGACGCCGCCGGCCGCGTCTGCGGCGCGGCCCTGGTCCTCTGCCGGGAACTACCCATCGGAGCCAGCCTGCTCTACCTGCCCCGAGGACCGGTTCTCGACTACCGCGATGACCGCACCCTGGATGCCCTTGTCTCGGCGCTGCGGCGGCTGGGGGAGCGGCGGCGCGCCGTCCTGTGTAAGATCGACCCGCCGGTGACACCACCAGACCCTCGGGTGCTGAAGGCTCTGACGGCGCGCGGCTTTGTCATCGGCCACCGACGGGGGCGCTTCGAGGGGATGCAGCCCCGTTACAGCGTGGTCGTCCCGCTGGATGGTGGGGCGGACGCGGTCCTGGCGCGCTGCCACGCCAAGACCCGCTACAACATCCGTCTGGCGCAGCGGCGCGGTGTGCAGGTGCGGCGGGGTTCTCGAGAAGACCTTGCCGTCTTCCACCACCTATTGGATGTCACATGCGCCCGCAACGGATTTGCGGAGCGGCGCCTACCCTACTTCGAACAGGTCTGGGATGCCCTGGCCCCGGGCGGCAACCTGGAGCTCTATCTGGCCAGCCATGAGGGTGAGGATGTCGCCGCCGGCATACTCTTCCGCTATGGCGACAAGGCGGTCTACGCCTATGGCGCGTCGGCCGACACCCGCCGCGACGTGATGGCGCCTTATGCGGTGCAGTGGACGATGATCAGCCGCGCCATCGCCTGCGGCTGCACGAGCTACGACATGACGGGTGTACCGCGCCAGCTGTCCCCGGATCAACCCGGTTACGGCCTCTATCGCTTCAAGCGCGGCTTCTGGCCCGATGTCAGCGTATACGCCGGTGAGTACGACCTGCCGTTGCAGCCGGCGCTGTACCGCCTGTGGCAGGTCGTCGAACCGGCCTACTGGGGATGGAACGTGTGGGTGCACCGCACGCTGAAGGCGCTTGCGGCCACCCGCCCACTCGAAGGCCTTCCCCCGGCCACGCGCGCGGGCTGAGCGCGCGCGTCAGTCACTCGTGAGGTTCCGGTAGCGGCCGCCATACCACAGCAGGGGCGGGGTGTCCGCGAGCGCCTGGGCGTGCGCCACGCGGCCGACGAAGATCGTGTGGTCCCCGCCGGCGATATCGGCCTCCAGGGTGCACTCGAGGTAGCCGAGCGCGCCGGCGAAGACGGGATGGCCGGCTGGGGAGCGGTCCAGTTCAAGATCCATAAACGGATCGGCCACATCCGGCCGCATACCCGCGAACCGTGCCGAGACCTCCGCCTGGTCGGCGGCGAGCAGGTTGACCGCGAATCCCCCCGCGTCGGGGATGGCCTGGTGGGCGACCGCGTCCTTTTTGATACAGATCAGGCACAGCGGCGGATCGAGGGACAGCGAGGTGAAGGAATTCACGGTGATCCCGTGACGACCCCTGGGTCCGTGGCTCGTCACCACGGTCACCCCCGTCGCCCACCGCCGCATCACCTGTCGCAGATCCTGTCCACTTACCGCCATCGCTGTTCCCATCCTCCTGTGCGATCCGGCTTGACGCGGACCGCAGCTATTCGCGGGTCGTCACCTTTTCGATGCGTTCGAACCGACCCGGGACCACGCCGCGGCGCAGGGCGAGGGCGTGTCCCAGCCATTGCACCACCGCCACGTCCAAAAGGGGTTCGGTGCCGGCGGGCGCGGGTGGGAGCGCGATGGTGGGCACCCGCGTCGCGGGCGCTGCGTCCGGCGCGATCGCCACCACTTCCATGCCGTAGCCGCCGAGTTCCTCGGCGAGGTCCAGGTCGAGGCGGCCGATGTCGCCTGGTGACACAAACAGCAGGGCGTGGCGGCCAGGCAGGGCACCTTCCAGCGGCCCGTGCCGGAAGGCCGGCACGCTCATGCCCTCGCTGTGCAGCCGGTTGGACTCCTTGAGCATCAGGGCTCCTCCCAGCGCCGCCGCCAGCGCGGGGCCGCGTCCGAGCAACCAAAGGTGCTGCGCGCCGGCCATCCGGCGGGTCAGGTCGGTAAGCCAGTTGCCCCGCGCGTCGTTGAGCCGTTGCAGGGCGTCCGCCGCCGCGTCCCAGCGGGCCCTGGCGCCTTCCTGTCCCACCGCCGCCGCGGCGAGGGCGTCCGCCGCCGCCAGCGTGCTGGTGTGGGTCTTGGTGGCGCAACCGGCCTCGGGCCCGGATTTCAGTGCCAGGGTGATGGCGGCGCTGCGGCCGAGCGGGCTGTCCGGGGCGTTGGTGATCGCCAGCAGGCAGGCGCCGGCAGCGGTCACCGCCTCCGCCAGCCGGACCACCTCCGCGCTGCGACCCGACTGGGAGGCGCAAAGCACGGCGGTGTCCGGGTCGAGCCGGCCCGCGGCGTGGTGGAGCAGTTCGCCGGTTTCGATCCAGGTACCGGCCCCACCCGCGTCCAGATGGCGCAGGTAGGCGGGATACAGCGCATAGAGCGAAGCGCCCATCCCGGTCCACAGCACGCGCCGCGCGGAGGCCAGGCGCGATGCGGCCCGGGCGAGTTCGCCGCCGGCTTCGATACCATCCAGTGTGTCGCGCAGTGATCGCGACTGGTCGAGAATGTCGCGACCGAGGTCGTCCGACGGTGGTTTCCCACCACCGGTGTCGGGACCGCTCCGCACGAGTACTCCCTCCTTGTGCGTCGCGTTTCGGCGCAGGCCGTTCGGCTCCCTGCCGTCGGCCGGCGCCGAGCGGGAGGTCACGCCGACGGTGGCTCGACCCCGGTCGCGTGTTGGCCGGCCGGGGCCATGGGAGACGGACGGTCCGCCTCCGCCAAGGCGGCGATGCCCGCATCGAGCGTGCGTACGATCGCGTCCACATCATACACACACCCGCCCCAAGTCCCGCCCCCGACGGCCTGCAGTGCCGCCCAGAGGCGGGTGTCCTGCGGCAGACCCGGTGCCGGTGCCAGGCCCGGGTGCGGCGGTCGGTCGGTCAGCACGGCCGCCGCTTCCTCCGGCGTCCACGCCTGCGCGCCGTGCCCGACGAGTTGTACGTGGCCCTCCAGGCGGCCACGGTCGATGACGATCTCGATGCGGTCGCCGTCGCGCAACCTGCCAACCGGCCCACCGGCCAGCGCCTCTGGTCCGATGTGTCCGATGCACGGACCGGTGGAGACACCCGAAAAGCGCGCGTCGGTGATCAGGGCCACCTCGCGTCCGAACGGCAGGAATTTGAGCGCCGACGTCAGTTGATAGGTCTCCTCCATTCCCGTGCCGAGCGGGCCCGCGCCGATGAGCACCAGGACATCGCCCGGGCGGATCGCATCGTCGCCGCGGCTCTTGAGGGCGCGGATGGCGGCACGTTCGCTGGTGAAGACCCGCGCCGGCCCGGTGTGCCGGTACACCCCGTCGGCGTCCACCACCGAGGGGTCGATCGCGGTGCTCTTGATCACGGAGCCCTCGGGGCAGAGGTTTCCGACGGGGAAGGTGATCGTCGAGGTCAGTCCGCGCCGGCGTGCCGCATCCGGATCCATGATGACCTGGTCGGGGTCGACCCCGTCGGCTTCTCGCAGGCGGCGGCGCAGGCCGGCCCTGCGCTCGGAGTCCTCCCACCAGTCGAGGACATCGTCCAGACTCAAGCCGCTGACGGTGCGGCAGGCGGTCTCAAGCAACCCAAGCCGGCGCAGGTGCAGCATGACCTCCGGCACGCCGCCGGCGAGAAAGACGCGCACCGTCGGGTGGTTTTCCGGTCCGTTGGGCAGGACGTCTACCAGGCGCGGGGTCTGGCGGTTGACGGCCACCCAGTCGGCGGCGGTCGGCCGGCGCAGGCCGGCGGCGTGCGCGATCGCCGGCACGTGCAGCAACAGATTGGTGGAGCCACCGAAGGCCGCATGCAGGACCATGGCGTTTTGTAAGGCCCGTCCATCCAGGATGTCCGCGCCGGTCCAGCCGGCCGCCTCCAGGGCCACCAGGGCCTGTGCCGAGCGGCGGGCCGTATCCAGCCAGACCTCCTGGCCGGAAGGCGCGAGTGCGGCGTGGGGCAGGCTCAGTCCGAGTGCTTCGCCGACGACCTGCGTGGTGGCCGCGGTGCCGAGGAACTGGCAGCCGCCGCCCGGGGAGGCGCAGGCGTGGCAGCCCAGCGACGCCGCATCCTCAAGGCTGATCTCGCCGTGGGCGAAGCGGGCGCCGATGGTTTGCACGGTGCCGGCGTCCTCTCCCTGCAGTGGCGGCAGGGTGACCCCGCCCGGCACCAGGATGCACGGCAGGTCGCGCGTGGCGGCCAGGGCCATCAGCATCGCCGGCAGTCCCTTGTCGCAGGTGGCGACCCCCAGCACCCCGCGCCGGGTGGGCAGGGAGCGGATCAGGCGCCGCAGCACGATGGCCGCGTCGTTGCGGAACGGCAGGCTGTCCATCATCGCGGTCGTTCCCTGGCTGCGGCCGTCGCACGGATCGGTGCAGGCCGCCGCGTACGGAATGGCGTCGCGGGCCCGCAGCTCCCGCGCCGCTGCCGCGACGAGCAGTCCGACCTCCCAGTGGCCGGTATGGTAGCCCAGCGCCAGGGGGCTGCCGTCCGGGGCGCGCAGACCACCCTGGGTTGACAGCAGCAGGAAGGCCTTGCGCCGCAAATCGGCCGGATTCCAACCCATGCCCGCATCCTGGCTCCAACCGAACAGGTCGCCGCTGGGGGCGGTTCGCAGGGTCTCCTCGTCCAGCGGCAGGCTGCCTTCCGGGCCCGGGGCCGCGGTGCGCACCTCGCGCGCGGCCGGGCATCCGGGCGTGTCGAACACGCCGCCCAGCAGGGCGGACGCGTCAGGGATGGGTGCAGGCAACTGCTTCAACCTCCTCGGGTTCAGCGGCGGAGCAGGGTTTGCCAGATACGGTAGGCCAGCAGTACCAGGACCGCCATGGCGGCGAGACTCACGATCAAGAGTGCGACCGCGGCGGCCAGACCGAGCAGGGGCAGGACGGCGATGCCGACCAGCGCACCCGCCACCGCACCGTACACCGCACCGCGGACTCTGACCAGTCCGAACCGTGCCAGGGCGGCCGCGGGGACGGCAAGGGAGAGTAGCGCCCCGGCGGCGGAGAGGACCAGGATCAGGTCTGCCATGCGTGCCACCTCCGTATCCTGAACGCGAGGCGTGGGGGACCGCCGCCTTGAGGCGATGAGGGCCTCGTGGCACCTCGCGGTGCACCGAGTCTTTCAAGCGCGTCCGTGCCGTGGAGCCAGGCACCGCGCCCTCCCCCAGAGCGACGGCCGCCGATTCGGGTGGACGAGCCGTCGGATTCAGCCGCTGCTGCTTGACACGCTCACTTATTCTACGGCCCCGGGCCCTGCCCGGCGAGCCAGGCTCCGTCGTCCGCCGTCGTTTGCCGCCGAGCACCTGCGCCATCTGGGGGCGGGAGGGTCTGCGGCCGCCGCAGAAGCCCCATGGACGAAAGGGGCGGCCGCGATGAAACAGGAGCCCGGCGGGGTGCGGTCCGTCGCCGATGCCCTGCGTTACGACTGGGCCTCGACGCTGGCATGGGCGGTCCCGGGCGGCCCGTGGGAGATGGAGGGGCTTGCGGCGCGCGCGGTCGAACTGGCGGTCGAATCCCCACGCACGCCCTGGACGGTATTGGCACTGGTTGAGGACGCTCCACTGTGCGGCCGCTTGGCCAACCTGCATATCGCGATCTCTGCGCTGGCGTGGGCCAAGGAAGCCGGGCGCCGCCTCGGCCGGCCGGTGGCGCCCACCGTGTGCCTGCTGCCCGGCCGCCGCCGCGCCATGGGGCCGCTGTACGCCGTGGGTGCCCGGGGCGAGTTGCGCCGTATGAGCGCGCCGGAGGGAGGGCCGCGGGCGGGGTTGGCCCTGACCGGAGCCGTGGCGGAGGTCTGCCACCGCGATTGGCCGGTGGCGCGGCGGGCCTTGGCCGAAGCCGCCGCCGCCGGCGGCGACGTCGACGCGGGATGGGCCTTGCGGATTTGGCGCGGTTTGCTGGAGCCACTGGGCTGCACCGTCTGGCACGCCGGCCTGCCGCCCCTGGCCGCCGCCCTGACGGCCGCACGCTCGACGGTGCGGGCGCGATCCGCCGACATCGCCGCCGATGTCGCCGCCGCCGCCCGGCGCTTGACGCTGAGCGGTCTCGGCGTCGCAGCCCCGGGCCAGGCATTGAACGCCGCGTTCGCCTCCGGTCTGGACGGGCACGGGGGGCTGTTGTTGCTGCTGTCGATCTGCCTACGCCCGCTGGGGATGGTGGCCGACGACGACGACCTGGGCGTCTTGGCCCAGCTTTCCGGGGCGGCCGCGCGGTTCACGGGCGGACGCCCGGCGCTCCGGCCGCGTCCGCGACACACCCTGGTCCCGCCGGCCGCCGCCGCGTTCGCCCGTGCCCACGGCGCCCCGCTGGCGGATGGTCCCGGGGCCCTGCGCGCGGCCCGGGACCGCGCCCTCCTGGGACGCGGCAGCCCCCGGGTGCAACGCCGCCTCCACGACCTGGACCGCAGTTTGGCGGCCGCCCTGACTGAACTCGAGCAGGCGGTGTCGACGGAGTTGCCGCGCGCCGGCGGTCTGGTGGCCGCGCGCGGCGAGCGTCTGCGCCACGGTGTCGGCCTGCTGAGGGCCGAACTCGCCGCGCGCGAACGTGGTCGCCAGACCGCCCTCGCCGCGGCCTGGCGCTATCTGGCCAACACCCTCTACCCGCTCGACCACGATCAGGAGGAGTGGCTGGCCGCCTACCCGTGGCTGGCCGCAGGGGCGGGGGGCCTGCTGGCGCGGCTGCTTCGAGAAGCGGCGGGGGCGGAGCGGCGATGGGTGTGCTGGCCGGAACCCGGCGCCCGCGCGGTGGGGGTGGCGCCGCGCCGGCCGGCATAGACTGGTGCATGATGCAGGTGAGCGTGATTCTGCCGGCCCGCAATGAGACGCGCCTCGCCGCGACCCTGCGCAGTTTGGCCGCGACCCCGGCCGGGGTCGGCTTCGAAGCGATCGTCGTCGACGACGGCAGTTCCCCTCCTGTGGATACGGGTGGCGGGCTCGGGCTGGCGCTGCGGCAGGTCCGGACGGCGGGCGAGGGCGCGGCGGCGGCACGCAATCGCGGTGCGGCGTTGGCGGCGGGCGACGTGCTTTGCTTTTGTGACGCGCACCTCGAGTTCCGCGCCGGATGGCTCGGGACGCTCGTGGCGGCGCTGCAGGCCTTCGACGCGGTGAGCCCCGGGATCGCTTCCGGCGACGGCGCCGTCGGCTATGGCTGCACATGGGGCCCGGACTTCCGTATTGAGTGGTTGGGGCGGCCGCAGGGCCTGTGCGAGGTACCCTTCTTGCCGGGCGGCTGCCTGGCGGTGCGGCGAAACGTCTTTCACCGCGTCGGCGGCTTTGACGCGGGCCTGGTGCCCTGGGGCCACGAGGACGCCGAACTGTCCTGGGCGTTGTGGCGGTGCGGGGCAAGGCTCGGAGTCGAGCCGGCGGCGACCGTCGTCCACCACTTCCGGACCCGCCACCCGTATCTGGTGTTGCAGGACCAGGTGGACCGCAATCTGCTACGTTTGGGCTGCGTCCACTTCGGTGCCGCGCGCCTGTCGAGGCTGGCGGCCCACCTGCGGGCGGGGCCCGCGGCGTTGGCGTCGGTATGGCGCGAGGCAGACGCGCGGCGTCGCCACCTCGCCGCCCTGCAGTGCTACGATGATGATTGGGTGTGCAACCGCTTCCACCTTCCGCTGTGAGGTCCGGCCGCGCCAGGGTCCGGCGCTTGCTGGGCGGCCGTTCGCCGGGGCCACGCGCGCCTGGAGCGGAGGCCAGCGATCTCCAGCAACGACGCAGATTGCCACCCTGCGGCGGGCGATCCACCGCTATAATTGCGCTGGCGCCAGTGTCGCGCCGGGGGACGGTGGGGCTGTGCGGGCTTACGGCGCGCGGTTACCGGTCGTGCTCGGGGCGATGGCAACCGTCCTGGCGGTATTGTTCGGCCTGCAGTTTCTGTATGCGCGTCAGGCCGTCGTGCTGCCTCTGAGCACGCAACTGCGCCAGACACCCGGGGTCAGTGGTCAGCCGGTCGTCCGCCAGAGCGGGGGGAGCCTGCACATCCGGGTGCGCCTCCAGCAGGTGCCCGATCTGCGCGCGACCTACCACCAACTCCTGTCTGTCGTGCGCGCGGCGGCGGGTGGGCGGACGGTCCACCTGCGGGTGCAGGATAGCGCCACCGCGGCGCTGCGCGCGGATTTCTACCGGAAGTTGAACTTCATCATCGACCAGGGCCGGGCGACCGGCCAGTATGTGCAGATGCGGCAGGCCTTCTTGGCCGCGAGCCGCAGCCTGGGCCTCTCCGATGCACAACTGACGGTGGGGGAGGCGCACGTGTACGTGGCATTGACACAGGGTTCACACGACCTATACGAGATTCTGCCACTGCGCCTGCCGGCGGCGGCCGCCGGTGGTGCCGGATGAAGCGTTGGTGGGAACTGAGCCGGGTGCGCGACGCGCTGGCCGGGGCGGCGGTCGGGGTCGGTCTGTTTCTGGTGGTGCACTTCCCGTCCATGCTGCCCCTGTTGGTGATGGTCGCCCTGGGTCTGCTGCTCTTGCGGATGATGGGCGGCATGCCCGGTCTGCGGCCGCGGTTTACGCCGCTTGGGGCGAACCGGGGGGTCGTGGCGGCGGCGCCGGTCGGTTTCGACGACATCGGCGGCCAGGCCGCGGCCAAGCAAGAACTGCGCGAGGCGCTGGAATTCCTGCGCCAGCACGAACGCGCGCGCCGCCTGGGCATCCGCCCGCTCAAGGGCATCCTGCTCACCGGCCCGCCAGGAACCGGTAAGACGATGCTCGCCAAGGCGGCCGCTTCCTTCACCGGATCTCTGTTCATCGCCTCGTCCGGGGCGGAGTTCATCGAGGTGTACGCCGGGGTGGGCGCGCAGCGGGTGCGGGAGTTGTTCCGCCGCGCGCGCGAGGAGGGCCGGCAGCAGGGGTCCGGCGTGATTGTCTTCATCGATGAGTTGGAGGTCATCGGCGGCAAGCGCGGCCGCCATCAGAGCCATCTGGAGTATGACCAGACGTTGAACCAGCTACTGGTGGAGATGGACGGCGTCCAGTCCGACGACCCGACGCGCGTGCTGGTCATCGGTGCGACCAACCGCTCGGATCTGCTTGACGACGCGTTGCTGCGCCCGGGGCGCTTCGACCGGGTCGTGCGCGTCGACCTTCCCGACCGCGAGGGGCGGCTGCAGATCCTGTCGCTGCATACGCGCGGCAAACCGCTGGCCAGCGGCGTCGATCTGGAGCGCATCGCCCAGGAGACCTTCGGGTTTTCGGGTGCGCATCTGGAGAGCCTGAGCAACGAGGCCGCCATCCTGGCCATGCGGGAAGGACTGGAGCAGGTGCCGGACCGCTGTTTCCAAGAAGCCGTGGACAAGGTGCTGCTGGGTGAGAAGCTGCAACGCCGGCCGGCGCGGCAGGAGCGCTACCGGATTGCCGTGCACGAGTCGGGGCATGCGGTGGTCGGCGAGGCCCTGCGTCCCGGGACGGTGGCGCGGGTCACCATCACGTCGCGCGGCCAGGCCCTGGGCTACGTGCGCCAGACACCGAAAGACGACACCTACCTGTACAGCCGCGAGGAGCTTGCGGACGAGATCGCCCGCCTCCTTGCGGGATCACTCGCCGAGGCGTCGGTGTTCGGCGACCGCAGCACCGGCGCCGCCAGCGACTTCAGCCAGGTGGGGCGGCTGGTGCGTACGATGATCGGCTCCGGCATGTCGCGCCTCGGGGTTGTGGATGTCGACGAGTTGCCGGAGCAACTGCTGCACCGCGAGCACTGCGCCCTGGTGGCCGAGCAGGAGGATCGGGTCCGGGCCTGCCTGGACACCCATCGCGCGGCCCTGCTGGCCCTGGCGGACCTGCTGGTCGAGCGCGAGTCCCTGCCGGGGGATCAACTGCGCTCGCTGCTGGCGGAAGTCGGAGCGCCGGCTCAGGTCGGCTGATCCTCATCCGATTCTCCGTCGAGATCTCCCAGATCTTCTTCGTCTTTTTCGTCTTCGTCCGTCTCGTCGTCCTCGCTCAGGATACCTTCGCTGACCAGCACGGAGACCTCGGCCTGCGAGGCGACGACGACGGCGTCCTCAGGGGAGCACCGCAGCTCCAGCACCCCGATGGGCCCTTCCAGTTCCAGATAGGCTTCGGCCGGGTGGCCGCTGGTGCGGTCGAGCGTGGTACGTACCACGCGCCCACCCAGCCCGTCGACCACCCGCAGGAGCAGGGTGTAGGTGTGGGGACGGGGGAATCCCACCTGGGCGATGTGGGCCTGAATCATCATCGCCGAGTGTTCGCCGATGCCGATGCCGAGGCTGCGGTCGCCGGCGCGTTCCCGAAGAACCGCCACCAGGTTTCCGTCTTCCGTCCGTCCGACCGCGTCCACCGCCATCTCGACCATTGCCATCACCCCGCACGCTCCGCCGCGGCGGCGTAACGCTGCTCGTGCTCCAGTAACCACTGTTTGCGGTTCAAGCCACCGGCATACCCCGTCAAGCGTCCGTTGGCGCCGACCACGCGGTGGCAGGGGAGGATGATCGAAAGGGGGTTGGCACCGCAGGCGCGGCCCGCGGCGCGCACGGCCCGGGGCGATCCGGCCGCCGCCGCGATGGCGCCGTAAGTGGTCCGCCGCCCGTAGGGGATGGCGGCCATGGCGTCCCAGATGCGCCGTTCGAACGGCGATCCCTCGACCGCGCACCGCAGCCGGAAGGTTTGCAACTGTCCGTTGAAGTATGCTTCCAGTTGTTCGGCCGTGTCCCGCATCGCCCGCGGCTCGTGGAGGAACTGCGCCCGGTGGCGCCTGTCCAGGGATTCCAGGGCGGTCCACTCCGGGCCGTCGGCCCAGTCGCACCAGCACAGCCCGGTGGGAAGCGCGGCGAGCAGCAACGGTCCCAGGGGGCTTGGTAGGACGCGGTATGCGGCCATGGCCTGTCACCTCCCAGTCGGAGATCCGGGCCTAAGGGTACATCGTTCGCGGGAACGGGGGAAGGCATCGTTTGGCGCTTGTGGTGGAATCGATCGCGGTGGGTACCGAGTTGCTTCTGGGGCAGATCGCCAACACCAACGCCCAACTCTTGGCGCGGATGTTGGCCGAACAGGGTCTCCATCACTACTTCCAGTCGACGGTCGGGGACAACCGGGAGCGACTGACCCAGACCCTTCACCTGGCTCTCGGGCGGTCGGATGTCGTGGTCACCATTGGCGGCCTCGGCCCGACGCAGGACGACCTGACCAAGGAGGTGGTCGCCGGCGTCTTCCACCGCGGTCTGGTGGTGCACGAACCGTCGTGGGAGCGGATCCGCGGCCGGATCGGCGCGGCGTCCACTCCCAACAACCGCCGCCAGGCGGAGATCCCCGCGGACGCCGAGGTGATCGCCAATGAAGTGGGCCTCGCGCCCGGGGTGCTGCTGGCGGCCCCGTACCGGGCCCCCGGTTCGGAGGAGGCCCTGGCCCGGGTGGTCATCTGCCTGCCCGGTCCGCCCAATGAGTTCGGGCCGATGGTCCGCGGCCCGGTCGCTCAATACCTCGCGGCCCTGGCCCACGGAAGCGGCCGTCAGGCGGCGATCCAGTCGCGGTCGCTGCACCTGGCGGGCGTCGGTGAATCCAAGGCGGAGCACCTGCTGCAGGACGTGATCGCGGACTTGGACCGGTCGGGCGGGGTGACCCTGGCGACGTACGCCAAGCCGGGCGATGTCGAGGTGCGCCTGACGGCGCACGCGCCGACGGCGGAGGAGGCTCAGGCGCTGTTGCGTCCGGTGGAGGAGGCCGTGCGGGCGCGCGTGGGCCCGTGGGTGTATGGGACGGATGGCGCAACGTTGGGCGGCGCGACCCTGCGTGTCCTATCCGAGACGGGCCGCACACTGGCGGTGGCGGAGTCGTGCACCGGTGGCGAACTGAGCGCCTGGTTGACGGCCGACCCGGGCGCTTCGGCGGGCTTTCTTCTGGGTGCGGTCACCTACGGCGATGCCGCCAAGAGGGCGGTGGCCGCCGTCGACGCCGGATTGCTGGCGGAGGACGGCGCGGTGAGCGCGGCGGCGGCACGCGCGATGGCGGAGGGCGTGCGGCGCCAGGTGGGGGCCACCGTGGGGTTGGCGGTCACCGGCTTTGCGGGTCCGGAGGGCGGCACGGCGGCGGATCCGGTCGGCACCGTGTACGTCGGCCTCGCCGCTCCAGAGGGCACGTGGGATCGACGCTTGACGCTGCGCGGCGACCGGGCCGCCGTCCGCCGCCGCGCTGTGCAGGAGTCCCTGCAATGGCTGCGCCGCTACGCGGTCGATGGTGCGGCGGCCATGCGGCCAGGCAACGACGGCTGAGGCCCGAGGCCCGTCCGCGCCCGGCCCGTGACGGGACGGGCGTCGGGGTGGTTGGGTCCGCTCGATGGCCATCGGACCCGACCACCTGAGGTCTTGGGCGCGGTCCACGGGCAGCAGGCGGCGGAGGTTAGGGCCTGTCCCCGATTTCCACCGCCGTACCACTATCGAGGGCGTCGCGGGCTGCCAGTGCGATCCGCAGGGCGGTGACCGCGTCTTGGGCGGGTACCACGGCGCTCGGCGTACCCGAGCGCAGGCAGGCGGCGAAGTGTTCCAGTTGCAGGGTGTACGGATCGCCGGGCGCGACGCTCACGGTGCGGCCGGGCTGGCCGGGGAGTTGCAGCGTCAGCGCGCTGATCCCACCGGCCGGCTCGTCGGGCCGGGACCCTCCGGCGCGAAAGATGTACTCAATGACGCCCGCGTCTCCACGGACGCGGATGGTCGAGGTGAAGGGAAAGCCTTCGGGCAGGTCCGCGGCCGCCTCGGCGACGGCGGCGGCCTGCTCGAACCGTAGGCTGGTGAACACGTGCCGGTCGCGGCCACAGGCGGCCACGCGCCGGGGCGAGCCAAGGAGCCATGCGAGGTAGTCGTCGTCGTGGATCTGCAGGTCGACGACGGGCCCGCCGTTGAGGACGCGCCGCGGGGCGGGATCGGGGTCGGGCCCGGGTCCCTGCTGCAGCCGCAGGGCGAGCGCCGAGGTGGGGGTGCCGATGGCGCCTTGGTGCACCATCTGCCGCAGTTGCACGTACTCCGGCCAGAATCGCACCACGTGGGCCACGAGCAGCAGGCGGCCGGCCGATTCGGCGGCTTGGACCATGCGCTGGCCGTCGTCCACGGTCAGCGCGATCGGCTTTTCACACACGACGTGCCGTCCCGCCGCCAGCGCCGCGAGGGCGACCGCGCAGTGGTGGTCGGTCGGCAGGCAGATGTCCAGGACGTCGGCCGGGACCTGCAGCAGGCGGTCCAGGTCCGTGATCGCCTCGGCCCCGACTTGGGCCGCGAGGGTCTGCGCCCGCTGTGGCGTCCGTGAATACACCGCGGTGACCCGGACGTCGGGAAGTCCAGCCCAGCGGATCGCATGCGTCTCTCCCATGAAGCCGGCTCCGGCGACCGCCACTCGCAGCACCGCACATCACCCCGGAGGCGCTTGTTGGCGTAGCGGGTCCCTTACCCCTGCCGCCGCGGATCAGTCGCGACGCGTCAGACGGCCGGCCTGCAGCCAAAGGGCGCGCCGGCAATGCGGGCAGGTGAGCGGTTGGCGCCACCACAGGCGCAGGACCGCCGTCGGTGTGCCGCAGTATGGGCAGGGGAACGTCGGCTCGGCGGGATAGGGGGAGATCCAGGCCAGCAGTGCCGCCAGACCACCGGCCGGCATCAGCAGCAGTCCGCCGTAGAAGAATGGCGGCACCGCCCATTGCAGCGGCCGCCACATCAACAGCGAGGCGCCGGTGAGCCAGAGCGCAAGGCCGATGGTGGCGACCCTCAGCCAGACCCGCACCCAACCGATGCGCAGTCCGAGTTGGTCGCGCAGGTCCGGCCGCCGCGCCGGCGGCCGTTCGCGTCCTGCTGCGCGCGTCGTGGCGTCCGCCCCCTTTCCCTTGCGCCGGTGTGCTGCTGAGGCTATCATGCGCGCGGGAGTAGCAGGAAGACTGGTGTCGCCCCCGGTCTTCAAAATCGGTGGGGGGCGCGTGCGTCCCCGGTGGGTTCGATTCCCACCTACTCCCGCCAAACGCTTGAGCGCCAAGCATCTCCGAGCATGGTGCCGTACCTCTGCGCCGACTCGGCCGGGGCCAACCGAACTGCTTTGCAGATCTGTAGCAAATATGAACGCCGCGGCAAGGCAGATTCACGAGGGCGCCGCGGTGGCAATCTCGTTCGTTGTGGCTGAGCGGCGTTCTCCGCCGGATGCGCCGCGGAGTTGGCAGTACCTTCGGACCTTCTATCGAGATAGTTGCGCTGGATTCGCTCACCCAAATCCCGGCGCGACCCGTAGATGCCCCCGGCTTCAGCCCTCATCGTTCCCCACATCTTTTCGACGCGAGGCAGTACCTGGAAACTGCGCCAAGGTGGCGGGTTCGCCGAAGGCCATCGCGAGCCGGTGGGGGTAGGTCAATCTGGGGCTGGGGTGCTGGTACGGA